>CAWVWF010000006.1:0-47290 GCA_963933885.1 uncultured Flavobacteriales bacterium
CTTGAAGATCACATCGTTGTTAATACGGATAACGCTTTATTGATTTGCAAAAAAGAAGACGAACAAAAAATCAAACAATTTGTTACTGATTTAACTTCTAGTAAAAAGCACAAGAAATATATATAATGCGTTTAGTTCTAGATGCTGGAAATTCAAGTATTAAATATGGTTTGTTTCTAAACCATGTAATGATTGATTCTGGAGTATTAGATAAAAATCAAAGTATATCTTCAAAGATTGATAGCGAAACATTATCAAAAATAACTGTAATTGGTTCCTGTAAAGTAACAGATGAACTTCATATTACAAGCTTACCAAATGTTAAGCATATTCAAATAGATAAGAATAGTCGATTCCCTTTTAAACTGAAGTACAAAACTCCAGAGACGTTGGGAATTGATAGAATTGTTGCTTGTTCTGGAAATTACAAAAAAGGAGAAAGTTCATTGGTTATTGACTGTGGAACTTGTGTTACTTTCGACTATGTTTCTAGCTTAGGAAATTACGAAGGAGGATCTATTTCTCCTGGAATTAAGCTTCGTTTTCAAGCGATGAACAATTTTACAGATCAATTACCGTTAATTACCCGTTTTAACAAAAACCCGAAAACAATTGGAGACTCAACAGAAAACTGCATGAAGTCAGGTGTAATCAATGGTTTAGCATATGAATTGGATGGATTCATTTCCGAATATTTAGCGTTAGACAACCAACTTAAAGTTTTCTTAACAGGTGGAGATGCGATTTTCTTTGTTGAAGCGTTAAAAAGTAGCATCTTTGCACAGCAAAACCTTGTCTTAAAAGGACTAGATTTTTTAATAGATTTAAATGAAAAATAATTTAATAGCAGTATTTACTGTACTTACAATAGGTTTAATGGGACAAGGAAATTCTCCATTCTCAATGCACGGACCTGGTGATGTTTTTGGAAGTAATTTCAATAACAACTTTTCTCTAGCTGGAATTGGTGCTAGTACAAGTTACACTAATCAAGTAAATCCGCTGAATCCAGCATCTTATAGTGACATCAAATTTACGATTGGTGAAGTAGGTGTATTTAGTTCAACTAACAAATACCAATTAAATGGAATTAGTGATACAAAAAACCACACTGACTTATCTGGATTTACTTTAGGATTCCCGCTTAAGAACAACTGGGGAATGGCTTTCGGAATCAATCCATACTCAAAACAAAATTATAGCTATTACATTTCGGAACAACTATCAGATCTATCCAATGTTCAATACGTTTATGAAGGAAATGGTGGGATTTCAAACGTGTTTTTAGGAACAGGTTATAAATATAAAGGAATTTCATTAGGAGTAAATGGAACATTCTTATTCGGAAGATTAGAGCAAACATCTAAAGTGAAATATAGTAATGATGAGTTTAAAAGTGTTCGTTTCCAAGATTTCAGTAATGTGAAAGGTTTTGGGTTCAATTCAGGAATTCAATACGAAACTTCTTTAAATGAAGAATTATTTATAAATCTTGGAGCTAGCTTCACATTACAATCTGACTTCAATACGTCAAGCTATCAGAAATCGAATTACTTTACTGTTACAGAGGCATTAAACACGAATAATGAAACTGTAATTGCTGAGTTCCACGAAACAGAAACAATAACTGACACTGAAAACGTACCATCTGAAGGTACAATCACATTACCACAAAATCTTCAAGCAGGAGCAACGATTGGTGAAAAGGATCATTGGACACTTAGCGCTGAATTCGCATTTGCTGAATGGGAGAACTTCGCTTTAAATAGTTCAGTAAATGAATTGAAAAACAGTCAGAAATTTATGATTGGTGGATCAATCATTCCTAACACTCAAGCATTAGGGAAAGTTAATTACTGGAAAACAGTTAAATATAACTTTGGATTAAAATATGGTTCAAGTAAAATTGTTTACAACGGTACTCAACTACCTGAATATGGCATCAATCTTGGGTTAAGTTTACCGCTTAGAAAATTCAAATATGAAACTGAAACTTTCAGTTCTATGATTAACCTTTCTTTAGGATATATGCATAGAGGTAATGGTTCTGCTTCATCGATTAACGAAGATTATGTTAATTTAAATTTGAGTATTACCCTTAACGATAAGTGGTTTATTAAGCGTAAGTTTAATTAGAATAACTCTTAACCATGACAATTGCACAAAGAATTCAATTCCTTCTTCTATTAGCATTTACAACTCAAACTGCATTAGGACAAAACAATACTATCAATTATGGCGAATCAGCTGATGATTGTAAGAAGCAACTTACAATCATGGTTACTTATCATAAACAGAAAGCTTACGACTCTGCTGCAAAATCATGGAGATGGTGCTTTAACAATTGTCCACAAGGGTCTAAAAACATCTATATTGTAGGTGAAAAAATATTTAGTAAAAAAATAAAAGAATCTAAAGACAACAAAGTATTAAGAGCAACTTATATCGATACGCTATTACAAATTTATGATACTCGTATTCAATACTTCCCTGGTAAAACAGAAATTTCAAAATACAAGATTCTAGGAAAAAAAGGAAAAACAATAGCATCATATAAAGCAAAAACCAATTACGAAGAAGCCTACAATACCTTAGACTCAGTTGTAAATAAATTAGGAACAAATGTTTCTCCTGGAGTTGCAAGTGCTTACATATTCACAGTTAAGAAAATGCTAAAGAACAATAAATTGAATTGTTCTGATATGATTCTAGCTTATACTAAAGTATTAGACATAGTAAACGCTAACCTTGAAAAGAAACCAAAAAGCTACAAGCGTTTAAAAGAAAAAGCAATAAAAACAGCAGATAAGTGTTTGGATTGTGACTTACTAGACTCATTATATACATCAGACTTTGAAAAATTTCAAGGAGACACAACATGGTTAGATGGAGGAATTGAATTATTAATTGATAAAAAATGTAAAAAAAGTAGCATCCTTGTGAAAATGATGGAGAAACGCTACGAAACTTCACCTAGTGCAAAAACGGCTATAAAACTAGCTCAATACTTTGGTTCTAAAGGTGAAAATGCTAAAGCAACTCAGTTTTTTAAAGAAGGAATTCTGATGGAAAAGGATTCCAATAAACTGGTTAAGTATTATTTGAAAAATGCAAGATTCTTAAATAATTCAGGGAATTCATCTGGAGGAATTAACATGGCAAAAAAAGCATTAGCAATACAACCTAAAAATGCAAAGGCATATTTAATAATGGGTGATGCTATAATTTATGGTGCTAAATCATGTAAAGACTTAAAATTTAAAGGTTCTGAAGTTTATTGGGTAGCAGTTGATTATTACAATAAGGCAGCAGCATTAGCAATTACGCCTGAAATTAAGAACAAAGCAACAAAGAACGCATCTAAATATTCAGCGTACTTCCCTTTAACAAATGCCATCTTTATGGATAAAGATGTTAAAGAAGGTGCAACATACAAAGTTGGATGTTGGATAAATATAAATACAATAGTTAGACACAAACAATAATTGAATTCAATTAAAAAGACATATTCAATGATATTAAAAAGTATAGGGTTATTTGCCTCTATGCTTTTTTTTGTTTCCTGTGAAGGTGACCTGATTGATTTGGGACATAATGTAGAATTAGAAGAAAGATATCCTGACTCCTATTCTACAAACTTCAACATCACATATAGTGACTCCGCTAAATTAAAGGTTAATATATCTGGAAAAATTTTAGAACAGTATACTAGAAAAGAAGAACTCCAAGCATATGATATAATGAAAGATAGTGTTGTTATAAAATTTTACAATACTGATGGAGTTGTATCTAGTGAAATGAAATCAGATCATGCAATTCGATACCATGAGACTGAATTGATGAATGCAAAAGGCAATGTTGAAGTAATAAACAAAAAAGGAGAGAGGCTCAATACTGAAAGACTTACTTGGAACAAGCAAACCAAACAAATCATTTGTGATACAAATGTTGTGATCACAAAACCTAGTGGACAAGTTATTAAAGGAAGTTCATTAACTTCCGACCAAAATTTTGATAATTATAAAATAACCGAAGTTACCGGTGAATTACCATTTGATCGTGAAGAAGCGCCTTAATAAAATATTTGAAATAACCTGGCTTGTTATCATCTTACTATGTTTAGTAGGAATAGCTCATTATTACATTACATACGAATTATGGATGAAGGAATTAATAATTATGATTCCTATATCTATTTTCTTCTATATTATCAGAAGACGTAGAGGTAAAACTTTAACTGAAGACGCGTGATTTGGTTTATAATCATATCAATGATTTTACTTTCCGCAGTTTTCTCTGGGTTAGAAATTGCTTTTGTTTCCTCAGACAAAATTCAAATTGAGATCATTAATAAAAGAGGTGGTCTTTTAGGTAAAGTACTATCAAAGTTTGTTGCATCACCTTCTCGATTCCTAACTACTTTGTTAATAGGAAACACTGTTTCACTGGTTGTTTATGGTAAGTTTATGGATGCTATCCTAACACCAGTACTCACGCAAGTAGTGAGTAATTCAATTCTTATTTTACTTCTACAAACAATTATCTCAACGATTATTATTCTAATTTTTTCTGAATATCTACCTAAAACCATTTTTAGAATCAAACCTAATCATGCATTGCGTTTATTTGCATATCCTATTTATGGTCTTTATTGGTTATTAAAAGTTGTAGTTTATTTGGCCGTATCCTTCTCGAATTGGTTCTTGAAACGATTTTTAAAAATGGAACTTTCTGAAGATAAAACAATCTTTGGCCGCGTTGAGATAGAACAATACCTTATTGATAGAACTGAAGAAAAACCTGAAGGAGAAGAAATAGATACAGAAATCCAGATGTACAAAAACGTATTGGATTTTTCATCTGTTAAGGTTAAGGAATGTATGGTGCCTCGAACTGAGATTGTAGCACTTGATATTAAAACAGATATTAGCACTTTAAATGAAACGTTTATTGAAACTGGTTTATCAAAAGTTTTAATTTACAGGAAATCTATTGAAGAAGTTATTGGTTTCGTTCATTCAGTTGAACTGTTTAAAAAACCAAAAGACATTAAATCTATTCTCCTTCCAGTTGGATATATTCCAGAATCAATGAATGCTCAGCATGCTTTAAATAACTTTATTCAGCAGCGAAAAAGTATCATGGTTGTTGTAGATGAATTTGGAGGTACAGCAGGAATGTTAACCATTGAAGATGTTATGGAAGAGATTTTGGGAGAAATCGAAGACGAACATGATAAGATTGATTTAATAGAAGAGCAACACACTGAAACAGAGTTTTTATTTTCAGGAAGACATGAAGTTGATTATTTAAATGATCGATACAATTTAAAGATTCCTGTTAGCGATAGTTACGAAACCATTGCTGGTTATATCTTCAAAACAACTGAGAACATTCCAAAAGAAGGTGAAACAATTAACATGGAGCCATTTTCTGTAGTTGTAGAAAAAGTAAGTAAGACTAGGATTGAACTCATAAAAATTCATCTTCACAAGCATTAATTAGGTGATCAATATTTTACTGGCACTCTATCTTTTAAAATGCGCCTCACATTCTTTTTTAATTCGGGGTTTCTGTAGTATATTCGCTCCCTAATTTTTTTGCAAAATGGCAACGATTCAAAAAATAAGAGATAATTCAGCTTTAACTTTCATAGTAGTTGGTGGAGCTTTACTTGCATTCGTATTAACGGATTCATTAGGTGGTTCTAGTCAATCAGACAGTTCGAGTAGTATGGTAGGTTCTTTCGAAGGGAAGGAAATCTCAATTACAGAATTCAATAATCATAGAAAAACAATATCATTACTTCAAAATCCTACTAAGAATTTTGAGAGTTTTAATGATCAAGAAAACGACAAATCTGTTAAGGATTCTTGGCAAATGCTTCTAAGTGAAAAATTTGTTACTGAAGAAACTAAACAACTAGGTCTTGCTATTTCAGATACTGAATTAGAAGAAATGATGGTTGGAGAGAGAGCTTCAGGATTCTATGTAAATTACTTGTTCGGTGGACAACAAGAATTCGTGAAAAACAGAGATGCAATCAGCGACGACATCGATAACTTTCATGAATTTGCTAAAATAGCATATAGAGATCCAAACACTGGAGCAGTAAATCCTTTAAGATTAAGTCCGGGTCATGCTCAAACAATTAAGCAGTTTGGTATTCAATTAAGAATTCAAGATAAATACAACAAGCTTGTACAAAACTGTTTCTTCACTACTACATCTTTATCTAAAGATGCTTACACTTCGACTGAAACAAAGAAGGATTTTCAAGTTGCTTATGTTAAATATTCTACTGTTAACGATTCTACTGTAAATCCTAGCGAAGCTGAGGTAAAGGCTTCTTACGAAGAACTTAAAGAAACTTTTAAAAACAAAGAAACTGAAACTAGAAAATTAGTTTATGCAAGTTTCCCTATTCAGCCTTCTGCTGAAGATAGAAATGAAGTTCTTAAAGAAATTTCTCAAATTAAAATTGAGCTTTTAGATACTTCTTTTAAAACGAATGAAACTACTAAGTTTAATACTTTCAAATATGAAAGTGATTTAGCAAACTATAACTTATACTATAAGAAAGGAGAATATCCTATCAAAATTAATGGTATTGATACGTTATTATTTTCTATGAAAAATGGTGAAGCATTCGGTCCATTTTCTAACCCAGGAAGTAGTCAGTTTGGTGTTGCTCAAATATTAGGTGAAAAAATGATGGCTGATTCAGCTGAAGTTTCTTTACTTGAAATTAGCGACAAACCATGGTCTAGTAAATACATTACTCCAGGTCAACAACCTTCAGAAGAGGTTATGGCTAAATTGAGAAAAGAATACAAAGCAGGTGCTGATAGTATTTTAGCATTAATTAAAGCTAACCCTTATGCAATCAACTCAATTCCTCAGAACTACTGGGCTGATTCAATAGACTGGAGTAATAGAGGTGAAAACTTATGGATTTATAACAACTCTCCAAAATACGGAGCTAACATTACAGATTCAGTTTTCTTATCTAAAACTGGAGACGTTAAGATGTGTTTCTCTCAAAGAGGATTCTTAAGTATTGTAAACGTTAAAAAATTCGGTGAAAAAGTTAGAAAACTTCAAATTGGATCTATTATCAAAAAAGTAACACCTCTTGATAATACACTTGATGGTTACATGAAGAAAGCTACAACTTTAGCATTTGAATTAACTTCTGGAGCTGAGATTGGTGTTTTAAGAGATAGCTTATATTACATAGTAAACGAGGCTTCTATCCAAGGTTCTACGTTCTCTCTTCAATCAGTTACTAATGCAAGAGACATTATACATTGGGGATTAACTGCAGAACTAAATAAACCTTCTCAAGTTTTTACAACTCCTGAAAGATATATAGTTGCAATGGTTACTGAAATTGAAAACAGTAATTATAAAACATTAACTGACCCAAGTATTAAGTACCAGTGTGAAACACATGCTAGAAAGAAAAAGCAACGTGCTCAACTTTTAGCTTCTTTACCAAGTATTACAGTGGAAAACATTTCAAAATTCCCTGAGCTTGTTAAGAATGGAAACGTAACAAACTCTTCAAATGAGTCTGTTGCTAAACCAAGTGCTACTTATAGTAATGAAGGAAAAGTAATTGGAACAGTTGCAGGTTTAGCTCAGGATAAAGTTTCTGAAGTTATTGAAGGTGAAGATGGTTTATATATCGTTTATGTATCTAAAGTTTCTGCAACAGAAATCACAGCTGATACAAATCTTCAAATTGAAAAAGATAAAATGAAAAATGATGGAGCTCAAACGAGTTACAGAGTTGTTCAAGAATTTATAGATGATAAATTAGATATTGTTGATAACAGAAAGATCATTCAATAACTAATTTCTAACCTCATTAATTAAAGCCTCTTTTTAAGAGGCTTTTTTTTGCGATAAACTCATCTACATTAAACATACATAAGATCAAGCAGTTGCTTTATAGATAGTATACCTTAAGCTTTTATCAAATTGATCAATCCAATAATACATAAATAGTATTCCTTCAAGTTGCTCACTATATTAGCTGTGGCAATTCGGGATAAAGAATGTGAGTTAACGCTCACTTACTTTCAAATTATAGTCTCGCCTAGAGACTTCCCAAAAACTAGGTTAGGTTCGGTAAGTGAGCCACGCTGGGGAGCGTGGCTTTTTTTTGTCTAAAAGTATTATTTAAGATTTGAAATAATACTTTTAAAAGCTTCTTCTACTTTTTGAACTGGTAATTTACAAGCTCCATCCTTACAAACATAAATGAAGGTTTCCTCTGTAATCCTATTTTGTAACAAAGGTAATTCAGACTGTTTTTCGGCTCCACCAACTATAATATTGGTAGAATACTCTTTAATAAATTCATCTCTGTAAGCCACAGCTTCTGGGCCAGCAAAAACAACTTCATTTGTACCGTAAACAATATTATTAGCCAACCTCAACCAATTAGAATAACCAGCGCCATAGCGTGCTATTGAAGACTGAACTTCAAGGAGCATCTCTTTAGATTTTTCTTCATAAACTTTGTTGCCTAAATGAATTCCTAATCGATAGAATACATTTGCCAAAGCAGAATTACTTGAAGGAATTACATTATCCATAATTTCCTTTGGCCTATGAAACAACTGATCTCCTCGTTCAGAGTAATAGTAAAACATAGGTGATGAAGGATCTGAGAAATCAGCATCTACTATTTCGATCAGCTTGGTTACTTCTGACAAATAACGCTCATCGAATGTACATTCATAAAGCTTAATCAAGCCTTCAGCCCAAAAAACATAATCGTCTAAAAACGCTTCTGTACTTTCTTCTTTATTTAATATTCTAATCAGTTTTCCCTCTTTAAAACAGGATTCTTTTATGTTATCTGATATCCATTTTGCTTCTTCTAAATAACGCTTATCTCCAAACGCATTGTATGCTTCTATATAAGCAGAAAGTAATAAGGCATTCCAGGAGACAATACTTTTATCATCTAATCCCGGTCTAATTCGCTTTGTTCTTTTTTTCAATAACAATCGATTTGCTTTCGCTAAAAAGTCACGCTCAACTTCAGTTAATTGATCATAGGTTTTATCCCTTTGTAAGATGTAATTACCATGTTCCCATATTCCTTTATTATTGATATTATACAAAACCGAGAACTGTTCAAAATCTTGATTGAACACTTCTTTTAACTCTTCTATATTCCAAACATAAAACTTACCTTCCTCACCTTCTGAATCAGCATCCAAAGCTGAATAATAAAGTTGTTCTCCCTTCATCTCTCTTTGAAGGAAATTAATACTCTGCGTTACAACGTGCTTGTATTCTTCTTTTTTATAAAAACGATATGCTTTTGAATAAAGACTTATCAATTGAGCATTATCATAAAGCATCTTTTCAAAATGTGGAACCTTCCATACTTTATCAACCGAATACCTTGCGAAACCACCTCCTACTTGATCATAAATACCACCCATAGCCATTTTATCCAATGTAAGCTCAACATGTGATTTAAGCTCCCCTTCTTGTGCTAGAATTCCATAATCCAACAAGAATTCAAAGTTATTTGGCATCGGAAACTTAGGAGCTCTTTTCACCCCACCATTTCTACTATCAAATGAGTTCTTCCAAGTCTCAACTGTTTTATTTAAATAATCTTCTTTAATTAATACCTTGTCATCATTTTGAATCAATTGGTTATTGGACTTAATTCCAGCGGTAATCTTAGCGGCGAATTCTTTGGCTTTTACTTTATCTTTTGGGTACAATTCACCCATTTTCTTAAGGATATTTAGCCATTGATCCTTTGGGAAATATGTCCCTCCGAATAACGGTCCACCATCAGGCAAAGCAATAGCATTTAAAGGCCATCCACCTCTACCTTCATTCATTAATTGAACAGCATCCATATAAACTTGATCTATATCTGGACGCTCTTCCCTATCAATTTTAATATTGATAAAATACTTATTCATTAATGCAGCAACAGTAGAGTCTTCAAAACTCTCATGTGCCATAACATGACACCAATGACAAGCTGAATAACCAATACTTATAAGTAATAATTTATCTTCTTTCTTAGCTCTAGCAAGCGCTTCATCACCCCAAGGATACCATTCTACAGGATTGTATGCGTGCTGTTTTAAATACGGACTTGTTTCATTAATTAAATGATTGGCTTTTTCATTAATAGACTTTGTTTCATGAGCTTCTTTACTTGGGTGAGCACATCCTATCAGTACTATTGAAAAAATACATATCCAAATCTTCATTTAACTAAAGTACAGGTTTTATTATTCTTAATATCTTATTACATTTAAAGTAAATACAAATTAAGATGAAAAAGACAAATCAATATATAACTGCTGAGAAGGATAGATTTTTAAGTGAATTATTAGAATTACTTAAGATACCATCTGTAAGTGCTGATTCTAACCACGATAGAGATACACGAAATTGTGCAGAATGGGTTTTAACAGCAATGGATAACGCAGGGCTTCAAAATACTCAATTATTAGAAACTGGTGGTCATCCAGTTGTGTTCGGAGAATTCATTAAAGATTCAAGCCTACCTACAATTTTGGTTTATGGACATTATGATGTTCAGCCTGCTGATCCTATCGAATTATGGGACTCACCTCCTTTCGAGCCAGTAATTAAAGATGGAGCAATATACGCAAGAGGATCTGCAGATGACAAAGGTCAATTCTACATGCATTTAAAAGCCGTAGAAGCGATGATTAAAACAAATGAACTTCCGTGTAATGTGAAAGTTTTAATTGAAGGAGAAGAAGAGGTTGGATCTGAAAATCTAGATGTATTTATAAAAGACAATAAAGACTTACTAGCCAATGATGTGATTGTTATATCAGACACTCATATGATAGACAATGAAACACCTTCCATTACAGCTGGATTAAAAGGTTTAGCATATATGGAGGTTGAAATTACGGGACCAAACCGAGATCTACATTCTGGAACATATGGTGGTTCAGTTGCCAATCCAATCAATGTACTTTCAAAAATGATTGCAAGTCTAACCGATGAAGACAATCATGTAACTATTCCTGGTTTCTATGATAAAGTTATCGAAGTAAGTTTGGAAGATAGAGTAGAAATGGGAAGAGCTCCATTTAGTGCAGAAGCTTTCAAGAAATCTATTGACATTTCAGAAGAATATGGAGAAAAAGGATACACAACTCCAGAGCGTCAAGGAATAAGACCAACTTTGGATGTGAATGGAATTTGGGGTGGTTATATAGGAGAAGGTGCTAAGACAGTACTACCATCTAAAGCTTATGCTAAAATTTCAATGCGATTAGTACCAGATCAGAATAGTGTTGAAATCTCAGAATTGTTTCAGAAACATTTTGAATCTATAGCTCCTAAATCTGTTAAGGTTAAAGTTCATACACATCATGGAGGTGAACCAGTTGTTACAGACCTAACCAGCAAAGGATATAAGGCAGCTAGTTTAGCAATGGAAAAAACATTCGGTAAAAAACCAGTTCCTGTTCGTCAAGGAGGAAGTATTCCAATCGTATCTCTATTCGAAGAAGAATTAAATACAAATTGTATATTAATTGGATTCGGACTAGACTCTGATGCTATCCATTCTCCAAACGAGCATTACGGATTGTATAATTTCTATAAAGGAATTGAAACGATCCCTTACTTTTTCAAATACTTTAGCGAATTATAAACATACTTCCGCACGTATTCAAAAGAGCACGTGCGGATAAAGTGTTTTTCCAAAATAATAGATTGCTAAGTATCGTATGAATAAAATAAAAGACCTTATTAGTAATCCATATAAAAATGGGATTAACACAATTCAATTTTACTTTGGTTTACTATTACTACTTACACTTCCTATTCTCGGGAAAATAGTTCCACTTATAGAAGGAGAGATAATAACTGTCACCGCAATTGGTAAAGTAAGTCATGAGCGTTATAGTTCTTCAATATTCTATAATGTTGCAAACAAGTATACATTATGGGAAGCCCAATTACAAGATGGTCGTAAAATTCAATTTGAAGGTTCAAGGAATTCTATCTACGAAAAAGGAGAAACTCAAACAGCTTTATTTAATTTCAATAATATTGGAAACAGTTTTATCATAAGCATTTCTGGTTTTTACAATAATTCAGATAGTACTATTTCATTAATATTAATCGTTCTCTGGATATCCACTTTTTTCGTTTACGGCCAGTCTGACAAAGCCTATATAAGAGTAAAGCAAATCACTGAATGGTATCTAAAAATACTAGCTGTATTTGCCATCGTTTTTTTATTCATTTTCCCAATAGGGATACCTATCTGGCTATACCTCACAGTTGGTGGCGGAGCGGTATTCGCATATGCTTTTGTTCTTCTTATAATTTCACCTCAATTAAAAGCATCATTTGAATATCTCTTTTACACAGATGAATACACCAAGAAAAGAGCTATTGAGAAACATAAAAAGAAAAGAGCTGAAGCTCAAGAGATACATACTGAAATAGCAAGAAGGAAAAAGCTCAAAAGTAAAGTATGAAAAAAGCAATATTCGCCTGGAGTGGTGGTAAAGACTCCTCTTTAGCATTACATAAAATACTAAAAGAAGGTGAGTTTGAAATTTTGGGTTTAATGACTACCCTTAATAAAAACTTCAAGCGTATTTCTATGCATGGCATTAAGGAGGACTTACTTGATGCGCAAGCCTCTTCCATTGGAATTCCTTTAATTAAAATGTGGGTCGAAGAAGGAACAAACTATGAATATGAAAAGAATATGGAAAGCGTCCTTTTAGATTACAAACAAAAAGGAATTACCCATGTTATTTTTGGAGATATATTCTTAGAAGATTTAAAAGACTACAGGAATAACAATTTAGCTAAAGTTGGACTTGAAGGACATTACCCTTTATGGAAAAAAGACACCTCTGATTTGGTTAATGAATTTTTAAATATTGGTTTTAAAACAGTTACTTGCTGCATTAGCGATCGGTATTTAAATGAGAACCATGTTGGAGAAACGATAACTGAAGATTGGCTGGAAAACCTTCCAGAAGAAGTTGATCCTTGTGGGGAAAATGGAGAGTTTCATACATTTTGTTACAATGGTCCTATTTTTAAAACACCAGTTGAATTTTCTGTTGGAGAAAAAATTTACAAGCCATTAGATGAGAAATATGTAAACTTGAAAGAAAAACCAACAACCAAAGGATTTTGGTTTTGTGAGTTTTCAAGCGTTTCTAAATCTTAATATAGTTCACACTTAGACAAAAAAAATCCTGAATATAGTGTTAAGCCTATATTCAGGAATATATGTTTGTCCTATTTATTAATTATATGCAGTACAAGTTTTCACACCCAGAACCTTATATAAAGGGCAAATATTAACGAATGCAGTAAGTAAGAAAACATTACCTAAAGTAACTGTTGAAAGTGCTATCCAGCCAGTTGTAAACTTCAACATGAATAATCCATAAACTGCTAGACCAATTACTACTCGAATAGTCTTATCTAAAATTCCCATATTCTGTCTCATAACCTTATCTTATAATGTTATGAGCAAGGTACAAGATTAGGTTTCCGATTTATGTGACTTATGTTAATCTGAGATATGAAATTTATCAGTTATTAGATTATTCATATTCCTTAATAATTTTAATCTCTGCTCATGAAAATTTGTAAAATGTAATAAAACATTAACATAAAAGAAGCGAATAAACTTAACGCTGCTGCTACATGTTGGTTAGCATGATAATTATGAACCAATTTAGAAGTTTGATATAAAATAGATCCACCTGCTAAGAAAACCATTGCTCCAGAAAAAGCCAATCCTAAATCAAATCCAAATATTGTCCCTGCAATAACAAGTGCAAAAGCAATCCCAAACCCAATCATTAATATACTTTTTAAGAAAGAAAAATCCTTTCCTGAAAACATTGCAATTGCAGACAATCCTGTAAATAACCCAACACTAACTACACCAGCTTGTCCAATAATTGAAGATGCTTCACCTGCAAACTGATCACTATAAAGAAGATAAATAAACATTGGTAAAAAAATGAATGCTTCTAATAAAGCATAAAGAAACAATCCTAAATACTGCATATTTATATCACCAGGCTCATGCGCCCATTTATTAGCAATCCATGTTCCTCCCATAAATAAACCAAGTACAATCAACCAATTATTGGCCATTGAAAAACCTATTTCAACACCAAAATCTGTATTTAATAAAATTGCTTCAAAAATCACAAAAGCTACAACTGCTAATGCAACATGAGCATATGTCTTTTTGATGAATGCTACTCTTTCAACTTGAGTAACATCGTATGTATTTAAATTGAAATTATTTTCCATGATCATTCTATTTAAAACAAATATAGAACTTGAACAACTACTATCAAATGAATTAAAGATAATTAACATGTCATATTATATTCTAAAGCGTTTTTCGGAAAAGTTGGAACTCCATATTCGAAGTATCTAGTATTATTTCTTCAGCTATCTTTGATAAGATCATAAGTATATATACACACTCATCGACAGCCATTACAGGGCACCAACTATCCTTAAACTTAAAATCAAAAAAGACACGTTTTACAACACACAACACCTTAAAAGAAGTGTTTTGAATAAAAAAATTTATAATGCAATTGAATGTATTACTTTTAAGCACCCGCAAAAAGTAACACATGATCCTACAACTAGAAAAAACTAAACGTGCACCGCAAGTTTCATTTGACCCTGAAAAAGGTTCATTAGAAATCATAGGACGATCTATCATGGAAAATACTGTTGGTTTTTACTCTGAGATACTAGAAGCCATTTTATTTTACGCTCAGAAACCTTGTGATTTAACCACAGTTAAGGTTCATCTTGACTATTTCAATACAGCATCTTCAAAAAGTATTCTTGAAATCTTTAAAAAGTTTGAAGCTATTCATAAGAATGGTAACAATGTTGAAATCACATGGTACTTTGATGAAGATGATGAAGACATGATTGATGCTGGTGAAGATTATCAGGCGATTGTTAAGGTTCCTTTTAACATTGTATCAACAGAGCTAATTTAGTTTAACAGGCACTTTAAATTCAATTGTTGTTCCTTTCCCCTTTTCTGATATTACTTTCAGATTATTACTACGCTTATTAAAAATCGAAAGCCTTTGTTCCATAATTTCCAGTGCTAAAGATTTGTGTTCAGGTTTTTCAAACTCATTAATACCTACCCCATTATCCGATATTCTAAATAAAATATCTGTTTCACGTTCTACTATTTTTATACTGATTAAACCTTCCTTCGTTAATGGCTTAACTCCATGCTCTATAGCATTCTCTAAAATTGGCTGAAGAAGCATTGGAGGAATTAAAAGATCTTCCTTTGGGTTTATAGTTTCAATGATAATATCAAAAGTAAACTGGTTCGACAATCTATTTTTCTGAACTTCCAGATAGTTTGTAATAATTCTAGTTTCCCTTTCTAAACTAATAAACTCTGCTCTTGAACTTTCTAGAATATCTCGAATCAACTTTCCAAACTTACTTAAAGAAGTAACTGCTTCTTTTGGATTACTATTCAAAATGGAATACTGAACTGCGTTTAACACATTGAAGATGAAATGAGGATTCATCTGCGAACGAAACAACTTTTCTTGAGTGACTAACAAAGTATTCTTTTGTGCTAAATTTCGTTTGGAACTAAATACAGAGATCAATACAATAATTAGTAATAAACTCAACCCTATAAAGAACATCCATATGAAGTTCGTTTTATTTTTCAGTTCAGTAATTTCAAGATTACTTTCTAAAATATCTTTTTCGTTTAATAGATCCTTGTTTTTATAATAAGCACTTAATAGCGCTATTTGCTTCACTTTAGATTGGTTTAATACTGAATCACTAACTAATTTCGCATTCCTCATATAGGCATAAGCACTATCATACTTCCCTTCATAGGTCATTAAAACAGATAGTTTTTCATACACTTTAGATGTTAGAGCGGGTTTCTTTGCGAGACTTGAAAACTTCAAACATTTCAGCCAGTCAGTTTTTGCATTTTTATAATTTTTCAATAAAAATTCTAGTTGCCCTCTCTGGTAATGTAAACTACTCATATGATGGTATGGGTACTGCCCCAAATACTCGCGATAAAAAACGTCTAGACTTTCAGTAAGCCTAATAATAGCTTTATTATATTCCTTTTTTCCTTCATAAACTTTTGCTAAATGAATGTTTCGAATATTAAAATTAGGCGTTGCTTTCAATCCTTTTTCTAATATTTGAATTGAATCTGTTATTTCTCTAGCCCTATCGAAATCTTTAAGAGTTACGTAATAATTAAAACGTCCATAACAAGCTAAGTTCGCAATGTGTAATGCTCCTGTTTCCCGAACTACTTCTTGAACTTTCGAATAGTACTCTCCAGCTTTATCAAGATTCCCTAAACTTGTGAAAATATTTGCAACATGAATATAACATACCCCTGTGTAATCAATAAACCCACCTTTTCTAAAATTTAAACCTGCTTTATAATAAGCTTTCAAGGCATTATCATATTGATTCATGGTATTCAGCAACTGTCCTTTGCGATAATATGAATATCCTTTTATGTAGTCATTATCATGCGTTTCATTCAAGCTATCAATATTATGCATCGCAATTAAAGCTTCATCCCAATGTTGGGCTTGCCTACATGCTTTTATCCTAACGCCTTCTACTAATGAAATAAATTCATGATTGTTTGATGCTAGAAAAGTAGCTTCCGCTTTATCTAAATACTCAAAACCGTATTCATATACTTCCCAAGATGAAGCTCCACCTTTTGGAGGGTAATTAATGTAATACCTACCTAATAAATATTGACCTAAGCCTGTCTGTAATTGATCATTATTGACCTCCCCTTGTTTTAAAAACGACTTTGAAAGTTTACAATATTCTTCTCTTGGTAAGGTCCACCATTGTTTTTCTATCTCGTAGAAATCTTGGATAGGCGACAAACCGTACATGGATGTACTTATGTAACATAAACAGACAAGTAGGTATCGCTTCACTCCTTTTTATTTTGTGTAAAAATAGCACAATAAAGAAAGTTAATACTTAAGAATTACTCCATTTTTTATTAATCTTGCAACGTGATCAACAAATCTGAAATCATAATCATCGTAATCTGTTTTATCGTTTTAATAACATATGCAATTACGGGCTTCTATAGCTTCCCTTCAGGTGATGATTTCGACTATGCCTGCTTAGGTAGAAGTAACAACAATTTTGTTGCTACTGTTTTAAAAGAGAGAACAAGATGGAATGGTAGATATATAAGTAACTTCTTTGTAATAGGGAGCCCCTTAAACTCAGGTGGAATATCATTATACCAATTAATGCCTTGCCTTTTAATAATATTCGCTTCGCTAGGAATATTTACCTTTTTCAAACTCATTCTTAATCTAAAATCTTTACTAATTTCACTAGTATCTACTGTAATTTTATTTTCAATAATGCCTGATATTACAGAAGGTATTTACTGGTATACTGGCGCCATTAGTTATATCCCGGGAGGCGTCTTATTTCTTATAACACTAGGGGCACTGTTCCAATATTGGTTTGAAGAAAAAAAATGGTTCATCATCCCTATTGTAGGAATTCAAATCATAGCAAGTGGGTTTAATGAGATCATTCCAATATTAGCAACTACAACCTTTACATTTATATGGTTATACAACCGTAAAAGATGGGACATAGCATTATTATCATTATTTCAGTTTGGACTCTTTTACTACGTAATCTCTGCTCCTGGTAATTCTGTTAGAGATAGTTTTTTCACGGAGCAACATCAAGCTTGGTTTTCATTTCAAAAAGCTTGGCAATACACTGTGAGGTTTATAGGTGAATGGATGTTAAACCCAGCAATTTATCTTTGGATATTAACTTTGCTTTTTATTAAATTTCCAGAAAATTTAATTGCTAGATTAGCTTTTTTAAAACGACCTCTAGTTCTATTTTTTGTTCTTGTTGGACCAACATACCTCGGTGCTTTCGGTCCCCTATGGAGTACTGGATTACTTGGACAATACAGAACAGAAAACCTTGCTAGTTTTTTCTATATTGTATCATTAAGCGTTGTTATTATAGCAAATAAAGAATTTATTAAAAGCAAAATCAATTTCACTTTAGAACCAAAAACAGTTGCCATTGGACTTTCTATCTTCTTATTAATATGGAAAAATCAGTTCTTCCTATTTAAAGAAATTGTAACAGGTGAAATCTTTGGCTTTGAAAAAGAAATGAATGCCCGAATTGAATTACTAGATCAAACAAAAAACGAAGATGTTTACCTATCTCCTATTACAAATCAGACAAGAACATTATTTGTTTACCCTATCACTGACAACCCTCTAGATTGGAAAAATCAGTGTTATGCAAATTTCTATAGAGCTAAGAAAGTCTTTAAAAAGTAGCCCCTTATTTTTTAAAACCACTAAGAATTTGCTTGATAAATGTTTTAGGATAATTTTCATCGCCATCAAAACCCAATTCGATATCTCTCCCTGAACTAGGCACATAACTAGTTTTAAAAAGATAATCCCAAACAGATAATGTAAGTCCGAAATTAACCCCCATTTTATGCTGTTCAGGAATATCCTTTGCGTGATGCCAAATATGCATTTGTGGACTATTCAAAACGTATTTAAAAATCCCTAATGGAACATTTACATTCGCATGGTTGAAATGTCCCCAAGAGATTGTAATAAGATGCATATAGAATAAGTACTCCGCTTCAAAACCAATTAGAAGTAAAGGAAAATAGGTGATTGATTTATAAATGATCGATTCTACCCAATGAAATCTTAAATGGCCCGCAAAGCCCATCTCTTTGATAGAATGGTGCAATCTATGAAATCGCCAAAGTAAAGGGTATTTATGAAGCAATCTATGAATATTCCAATGTGTGAAATCTGTAATAATAAAAACGATTAACAGCTGGACCCAACTAGGCAAACTGTTTATTTGAAGGATCACTAAATTATGTATCCCAAAGAATTTAAACATAGAAGTTGAAATAGATTCAGCTACAGCCGATAGTCCAACGAACAAAATAATGTAAAAAAGAAAAAAGTTGAAATACATATAAAATGCATCCTGCCAGAACTGCTTTCTAATTACAGCTTGATTTTTTCGCCAAGGAACAACAACTTCGATTAAGAAAAATGTGACTGAAATTAAAGCTAGTCCCCAAAAATAATTACCGAATAAACTGTTGGTAGAAATTAAAATCTGATCGTTCCATAACCAATTCAAATATCCTTGAAGCGCTTTAATGTATGTTTCGATCAAATCCATAATACAATATTATAGTTTTTCAAACAATACTTCTGTGCGTTAGGTTACAATAGATTTTCTTATCCTAAGAATAGATTACTAAAAGAAGCTGGATAACACCAATAAAGAATCCTAAAACACCACCTAATACTTCGATGAATTTGAATTCCTTTTTCATTATAGAATATAATACTTCTTCCATTTTATCGCTTGAAAAGTTAATTACTTTATCATAAACGATTTCTTCGATATTAACTTCTTCTTTCAACTTGTTTGCATAAGTATCGATAATCCCAGGGATAACCTCTCCTATTTCATTAAGCAAAGCAGTTTTAATTTTGTTTTTTAAATCATCATTTAAAAACATTGCCAACATAGGCATACTTGTACTTAATTTCACATTAATAAAATCATCTAGTTTTGATTCTACAAAACTTAATACTTCCGTATTATCCGCAGATTTCATTTTCGAAACAATATCATCAATCGAAAATAACTCCGATGCTACAATTTGACCTAATCTTTCAGCCATCGCCTTTTGACGTTTTGGAAAAATCCCTTGAATTGTAAACAATCCTAAATTAAGAGGTTTAACTGGGTGAAAAAGCATTTTAACTGCTACCCAATTAGTTAACCATCCAGTTATTGCTGCAATGAAAGGTAAAAAGTAAATCATACTAATTAATTTATATAAAAAAAGCCACGCGAACGTGGCTTATAAAATATTGTGTCACTTACTTATAAGTGCATAAATTCTTTTTTAGCTAATAACTGCTCTTCTGTTTCTTCATGATCTTCATCATCAATACAACAGTCTACTGGACATACTGCAGCACATTGTGGTTCGTCGTGAAAACCAACACACTCAGTACATTTATCAGTTACGATATAATAGTAATCCATTTCTGGCGGTTCTTGCTCATCATCTGACTCGTAAGCATTTCCAGTTGGAGTTGTTACTGATCCAGTAAGTGAAGTCCCATCGGATAATCTCCACTCTACACCTCCTTCATAAATTGCATTATTCGGACATTCTGGTTCACAAGCACCACAGTTAATACACTCGTCTGTAATAATAATTGCCATGTCAATCTTTGTTTAGTTGACTGCAAAAATACACAGAGAGATATTAGCAACCAACAAGAAAATGATATTTAATTTATAAAATGCACTCCATTCGTCTAAAACCCTGCTACTAACATTGCCTTGTTTAATTTTTTTCCTTTAATTGCTCATATCAAGAAAGACTTCCACGTACATTTGAATTATGCAGATCTACACTTTATTAGGAATCCAGCCAAATGCAACTGAAGCCGAAATAAAAAAGGCCTATAGAAAACTTGCCATTAAGTATCATCCAGATAAAAATAATGGAAACGAGACTTCTCAACTAAAGTTCATTGCAATAAACAAGGCTTATCAATTAGCAATAAAGAATGTTGCAATTGTTAAAACTTCCAATAATGGTTACTCAGCTCGATCTACTCAATCTACAAGAACTAAACAATCCACTAACCAAAGAGATTCAACTAAAAAGACACACTCACACTATTCTTATAAACACACTTATTACAATTCTACCAAGCAAGAAAAAAAACAAAAAGAAGAATTTGATTGGGAAAAAGTACATAGCAGATATTCTAATGCAAATACTAAGAAAAAAGAGCCAGTTCAAAATCAGACTTCATATGCAAAGAAAACTGTAATTGTAGAAGAAAAAGGTGTTGATTTAACTAAAGTGATTTTATACCTGATCTCACTTCTAGTTGGTACTTTAGTGTTTTCAGTTACACAGAATTTAATGTGGGGAATCAGTAGTACTTTTATTTTCGTATCTGCAATTATCCTTACTCAACTTTTTCAAAATGAAGATAGTCTGGCATAAACATTAGCTCAGATTCATCATTTTTTTATTTGCACATCAAATATTGCTATTTAATTTTATAAACGGTAACAATCGGTATATAATAAATCGTAATTTAGCGTTACTAAAAAAAGCATTTAAGCATGTCCAAACAAATACTTTCATACGCCTTGTTTCTTATAGGTCTTGTTTCAGTAATATTTCCTTTCGCTTCTTATGAAAACGCTTACTACGTTAAAGGGGATTATTACGTAACGATGGTTGATACAATTTCGGATAGATATGAACCGTACATCAAAGATTTAATTCAAAGTAAACGAAACTTAAGCGCAAATTTCGATAAAGTAAAACTTGCAAATTCATTAGAAAAAGATGCAAAGCAATTAGACTTTACTTTATTGAGAGCTAAAGAAGATAATGACTCTACTAGAATTGCAGAAGCGGAAATGAATATAAACGTATTTGTTTCAAACCATCTAACTTTAGAAGGTGAAATTGATGAGAAATGGAATATTGATAATTTATCAGAAAAGGCTCTAACAAACAAAATTCAATCTATTAAGGATACACTTTCAATTAACCAATTTATCGTTATCACTACAAATCAAATCGTAAATCCTAATGGTTTGGCAAGTATAGAGAAGGTTAAAATTGATGACATCTCAATAAAGAAAGAAAACCGTCAAGATAAGATGGTATATGTCATCTTCGGTTTTGTAAGTATCTTATTAGGAGTCTTTATACTTCTAGTTGCAACAGATAAACTTCCGTTACATTCTCCAATTATAAAATATGGAGTAATGTCTATTTTCTTCTTATCAGCTATTTTCTACATTTACAAAGCAAATAGTAGTCTGCAAAATGATATTGAATTTGAACGCGTTTATCTAGATAGAGAAAACGTTGTTAAAGAACACATTCTAAAACTTAGAGATTTACAAGTTGCTCACCTTAAAGAAAAAGGGGACTATGCGCAAAACTGGTCTCAACTAATCAAGTTCGCAAAACAAGACTCAATTCAAATTGTGAAATTTCTAGTTAATCAGAACGATACTAATGAAGTAAACAAAGCAGTTAGAAATGGAAATGCCCTGGTTGACACCATCTATCTACCAGTAGCTGATAAAGTTTATGGAAAAGACAGCAATATCAAACTAGATTCTATTTGTTATGTTCCTTATTCGAAAGACACTTTCATTGTGAAAATTGGATATGTTGAGCGAAATGAAAAAGAAATTAAAGTAATGCTAATTCAAACTGAGAAGCGAGTATTCGTTGAAAATCTTGATATTTTCCCTGAAAACTTCGAGAATTTAGTAGCTCCAAAACCAACTTTATCTGTTGGTAGTTTAAAAGAACCAACAACTGAGGGAAACTGGTAATATGAGTCTTGAAGTTGTAATAGATAAAAGTTTTGATCCATCTGCACTACAGAAGTATCACTTAAGTTTAAAAATTGGAATCGATTTTTTTATTGTAAATGCTGTTAAAGTAAAATCTGCAACTAACGTTGCTATTGCTGAACAGAATTTCAAAGGAGAATTCAAACAAGATTTTCATACAAGTGCATTTGTTGAAACGCTGAAAAAAGCACCAATAAAAGTAACTAAGAAATACCAATCTGTTTCCGTAAGTATTGCCAATACACTGTTCTCTATAATTCCTAAAGCGTTATTTGATGAAACTATGGTTAAATCTTATGTTGAGCTTAATTGTAAGGTCAATGAGAATTACGATTATAGATATAATATAATACCTAACTCAGGAATGGTAATTTGCTATGCAATTCCTCGAGACTTAAATTCGTGGTTAACAAAGGTTTTTCCGAAAGCGAAAATCAATCATGAATTAGCAATATCTATTGAAGCATGTGTAAGGGATTTTAAATCATTATCGGAAAACAGACTAATACTAAATGTTCACAAAAACTATTTCGACTTCATTTATTTGAAACAAGGAAAAGTTGAGTTTGTGAACTCATTTCATTTTGAAGAAAAGGAAGACTTTCTATATTTTTTATTATTTACATGTGAGCAGTTAGAAATTAATCCACATGAAATCACCACTTACCTTCTTGGAGAAATCAAAAAAGGAGAAGAACTACATCAACTTTTATTTCAATATATCAAGAACTTAGAATTTGGTAGCAGAAATAAAAATATAAAAATAGCACACGGCTTAAGTAGCATTCCAAAACACTACTTTTACAATATATTCAATCAGTACTTATGCGGGTAATTAGCGGTAAATTTAAAGGCAGAAGATTTCATCCACCAAAGAGTCTTCCAGTTCGTCCTACTACGGATCAAGCAAAAGAAAGTCTGTTTAACATTTTAAACAACAACTTTTACTTTGAAGATTTAGACGTATTAGATTTATTTTCTGGGACAGGAAGTATGTCTTATGAATTTCTTTCTCGTGAAGTAAAATCCGTTATTTCAATTGATGGGAACTACAATTGTATAGCTTATCAAAAAAAGATGAAAGCTGAATTGAAACTTGATAATTTTTCTGTTTTCAAAAATGATGTTTTTCGAGGTTTAGAAAAACTAACTACAAAGTTTGATCTTATTTTTGCTGACCCACCATATGATTTAAAGAGTATGTTAGATATACCTGAAGCGGTTTTTAAACATGATTTAATGAACGAAGGTGCTTGGTTAATTGTGGAGCACTCAAAACATACACGTTTTGACCACCCACGATTTGTTGAGCACAGAGAATATGGAGGTGTTAACTTCTCAATTTTCAAGTAACTCCTTTGGAGGAAATACTATGATGTGAGAACCATAATCATAGTAGTCTGTAAATTTAGTTTTCTTAAATAAAGGATCATCAAATCCATAGGCGTATTCTATTGATGGTGCTCCAGACCAGTTACATTCTTTTAATGTGTCAAATCTTGTTATCCAAGTGTGATAACCTTGATAACTAAACCCCCAACCAAACTCATTTTCATTAAGAACACTATCAACTTTAATATCATCTTCTTCTAGGACATACAATTCATCTATTGGAATATTTGGTTGTTTCCATACATGGTATTTTTTATCCTTCTTATAATTCTTGACACAACTTTTATATTCAGGAGAAAACTCTGAGACAACCAGAATAGCTTTCCAGTTATAATACTTTGTTAAAAGGTAAGCCATACTCCAACCAGCATGTTCTCTTTCCCCCCATAAGTCTTTATGTTTCGCTTCTAATTTTTCAAATTCACCAGACATTCCGAAACGTAATGCTTCTATTGCATAGATTGTACAGTGCATACTATCTGGTTTTGTTTCAAAATCATTTAAGTATTTTTGAAAATCATTAATTGTATCAGCCTCACCAAATCTATTTACAGCAACTTCACTCCAAGTCGTTCCATAATATCTACTATTTGTCGAATCATAATAAGCTTTGAAATATTCATTTTCAATTTCCGCTAATCTATTAATTGCATTAGGAGAACTAAACCGAATATATTCGTTTTTAAGCTCGCTCTTTCTTGTATATATAACTTCTTTTGTTGGCTCAATTTCAACTTCTTCCTTTTTAACATCTGCTTGAGAACAAGAAAATAAAGAGAACAGACATAAAAATATGAGGCAGAGGTTTTTCATAGCTTAACAATAATACAAAATCTAATAATCGTTACAAGTATCAAAAATCCGTTTCTGAAAATTATTGAAACTAACTGGATCGACTTTTATATTATCATTGTATTATGAAGAGAAATGAGATTTTACAATATATATTATCTTTTGTCCTAATTGCTTTCATTTTTGGATTACTTCAAGGTAAAGCAATTCCTCAAGACTTATCTTATCATAATTTCGCCGATGATTGCAAACACTTTGGAACTCCTAACTTCTGGAATGTTATCTCAAACCTACCCTTTCTTTTTTGTGGCTCATTATTTTTCAAACTCAGAAATAATTCAGAACCGTTCTTTAAATCAATTGCTATTCTAATGGGAATAGGATTTATTCTAACAGGACTTGGATCTGCATACTATCATTTGGAACCAAATAACAATACACTAGTCTGGGATCGTATTCCAATGACAATTGTATTTGTTTCCTTTTTCTTGCTTTTAGTCCATCAATGTGTTTCTAAAACAATAGCCAAATATAGTTTAGTACCATTATTAATTTCAGGAATACTAAGTGTTGTTTATTGGATATATACAGAAGGTCAAGGCGATGGTGATTTACGATGGTATATCGTTATACAGTTCTACCCCCTAGTAGCTACCTTTATAATACTAGTCTCTTCATGGAAAAACATAAAAGGAAGGTCTTGGATTTTACTCGCCTTCCTTTTTTATATTCTAGCAAAAATATTCGAAACCCAATTGGACGAATTACTCTTTAAAAACTATCACTTTAGTGGGCACTCCATCAAACATTTATTTTCTGCATGTTCAGGAGTAGCCTTATATTATTGGATCAAAAAAACTATTCAATCTTAATTAGTCCGTTATATATTCTTCAATACTCGGACAAGTACACATTAAATTTCTATCACCGTAAGCGTTATCAATTCTAGAAACAGGAACCCAGTACTTGCTTGTTACAAGATCAGCTTTTGGATAAGCAGCCTTTTCTCTAGAATAAGCATGCTTCCATTCACCTGAGATCAAGTTTTGAGCTGGATGTGGTGCGTTTACTAATACGTTATCTTCTCTTGGATATATTCCGTCTTCAATTTCTTTTATCTCATCTGCAATAGCTATCATCGCTTCTGAGAATCTATCTAATTCTGATTTAGATTCAGATTCTGTAGGTTCGATCATTAATGTTCCAGCTACGGGGAAAGAAACAGTTGGTGAATGGAATCCAAAATCGATTAAACGTTTTGCTATATCCATTACCTCAACGCCTGCCGATTCTTTAAACCCTCTACAATCGATGATCATTTCATGAGCAACAGTATCATTCTTTCCTGAATATAAAATTGGATAATGATTCTCCAATTTAGATTTCAGGTAATTTGCATTTAGGATAGCTGCTTCAGTTGAAGCTTTCATTCCATCAGCACCTAACATTCTACAATAACCTAAAGAAATTAAAAGAATCAATGCGCTACTATATGGTGCAGCAGATAATGCCTCTATTCCTTTATATCCACCACATTTTACAACTGGGTGAGATGGTAAATAAGGTGATAAATGTTGTGCTACTCCAATTGGCCCAGCACCAGGTCCTCCTCCTCCATGAGGAATTGCAAAAGTTTTATGAAGGTTTAAATGACATACATCTGCTCCAATAGTTGCTGGATTTGTTAAACCTACCTGAGCATTCATGTTAGCTCCGTCCATATAAACTTGTCCACCATAATTATGAATCAAATCTGTAATTTCAATAATTCCTTCTTCAAAAACTCCATGAGTAGATGGATAAGTAACCATTAAAGCTCCAAGATTATCCTTATTATCTTCAGCCTTTTGTTTCAAGTCTTCAAAATCAATATTACCTTGATCATCACATTTCACAACCACGACCTCCATACCAGCCATAACAGCCGATGCAGGATTAGTTCCATGAGCAGAAGAGGGGATTAAACAAACATTCCTATTTCCTTCATTGTTATCCTCATGAAAAGCCTTAATCACCATCAATCCAGCATATTCACCTTGAGCTCCTGAATTCGGCTGAAAACTTACTGCTGCAAAACCAGTAGCTGTTTTCAAAGCTGATTCTAAATCATCAATTACCTTCTTATAACCTAAAGCTTGATTCTCTGGAACGAATGGATGAATACTGTTAAACTCTCTCCAAGACAAAGGAATCATCTCAGTAGCAGCATTTAATTTCATTGTACAAGATCCCAAAGAAATCATAGAATGAACCAAAGAGATATCTTTATTTTCTAGTCGTTTTAAATAACGCATCATCTCCGTTTCGGTATGATACTTATTAAATACTTCGTGTGTTAAGTACTTAGATGTCCTAACTAAACCAGCGTTAAAACCAGTGAATTTAGAAGGTTCTAATTTCACTTTACCGAATACGTTTAAAATGTCCTGAACGTGCTTATTACGAGTTGTCTCATTTAAAGAAATTAAAATAACATCTTCATGTCCGTAATAAAAGTTGATTTCTGAAGCTTCTGCTTTTCTACGAATTAATTCTTTGTCTTCTACCTTAACTGCAATTGTATCAAAGAAATTCTTAGTTTCTACTTCAAGACCTAGTTTTGTTAAACCATCTGCTAAAGTTTTAGTTCTCTTAGAGATATTGGTAGCAATTTCTTTTACTCCATCTGCTCCGTGATACACTGCATACATACTAGCCATAATAGCTAAAAGAGCTTGAGCCGTACAAATATTAGATGTAGCTTTTTCTCTTTTTATGTGTTGTTCTCTTGTCTGCAAAGCCATTCTTAATGCAGGCCTTCCATCATTATCTTTACTAACTCCAATTATTCTTCCTGGAATGTTTCTTTTAAATCCTTCAGATGTTGCTAAGAATGCTGCATGAGGTCCTCCGTATCCAATTGGAACTCCAAATCTTTGTGTTGTTCCAATTACGACATCAGCATTAAAAGTAGAAGGTTCTTTTATCACTGCTAAACTTAATAAATCGGCACCTACTACTAAATGACCATTCGCATTATGAAGTTTATTTGCAACTTCCTTATAATCTTCAATTTCACCTTTAACATTTGGATATTGTACAAAAGCTCCGAAGTAACTTTCATCTAGATCTGCAGCATGAACATCTCCAAAAACCAATTCAATTCCTAACGATGCAGCTCTGTTTTTAAAGACAGATATGTTTTGAGGTAACGAATTTTCATCAACAAAGAAACGCTGAATACCTGCTTTTACAATAGGTCGTTTTCTACTGTTATAAAGCATAATCATTGCTTCCGAAGCAGCAGTTGATTCATCTAACAGAGATGCGTTTGCTAATGGCAATCCAGTTAAGTCGGAAACCATTGTTTGAAAATTCAATAAAGCTTCAAGCCTACCCTGAGAAATCTCAGCTTGATATGGTGTATAAGCCGTATACCATCCTGGGTTTTCAAAAATATTTCTTAAAATTACCGACGGAGTAATTGTATCATGGTAACCTAGTCCAATATAAGTTTTGTAGGTCT
Source organism: uncultured Flavobacteriales bacterium (assembly GCA_963933885.1). Taxonomy (GTDB): domain Bacteria; phylum Bacteroidota; class Bacteroidia; order Flavobacteriales_C; genus CAWVWF01. Next base: position 28,259 of record CAWVWF010000006.1, read on the forward strand.
TATTTAATTCTGCTATTCTTTTCACATCTGCCAACCACTTACTTTCAGTAATAGATTTCGTGAATTCCAATCCAGTTTTCAAACGGATTTTAGAGGGAATTGTCTTCTCAATTAACTCATCAATTGATGTACAACCAATAGACTCAAGCATTTGAGTTTTCTCAACTTCACTGATACCAATATGGCGATGTTTAAATAGCATAATTATCCTGATTTATGAGTGCAAAAATACTGACTTTAAATGGGTATGCAAGTAAGTATTTATCAACCATTGTTAATAACGTTGGCATGTTTCTTTGCTATAAATTTCCTATTTTCGAAGTATGAGAAAATTACTTCTAATTTGTATCGTTTTATTACTTGGAAACGGAGCTATTGCTCAAGACACACTCCAATTGTTAAATGGGAAAACAAAATTGATTAAAGTTCTTAAACAAGATTATGACTGGGTATCCTACCGATCAATTAAAAAAAATGGTAAAGAAGGTAGAAAACACAAGAAAAACCTAGAACATGTATTCGCTATAGCATATAAAGACAGTGCTGTATCTCAAGTTTACAAAAAAGATTCATTGTACGATAATTACTGGTCTGTTAACGACATGAAATTCTACCTAGAAGGAAGACGACAAGCTAGAAAACATTTCCGCCCTTATAAAACTTTCTTGATGGGTGTTGCAGTTGGAACAGGCGTAGCAATGTATTCGATTTTCCCTCCGATTATAAATAGAAAAGATACTTATACCCAAGTTCATGATTCTATAACAAATACATGGGTTACCGTTGCTTATAAAAGACCAGTAGCATTATCAATTCCTTTTCCTTATTGGGAAGTCATTCCGCTTTCTGCTTATGTTTATGGAGCGAGTGTAATTACAAACGACAAGAAATTCAAAGCAGACGACATGGCGTTATTTAAAAACAAAATGTTCGTGATGGGATATAAAGAGACAGTAATTAATAGACAAGTTTATGCAGCTGCTGGATCTAGTTTTGGGAGTTACCTTATAACTTCACTTGGTTATTTAATATTAGATCCAGAAAAGTAATACTAGTTTAATAATTTAACTGTCTGGGTTACAGAAATTGTCTGAGCTTTTCCATTACCTCCAGCTGTTGGAGTATTCAAAGAAACATCAATCCACTTCTCAAAGTGAACTTCAATATCACCAAGTTGAAAAGCGTTAAAAGTAGTCGCTTCAACATATACTCCTGTAGCTCCAACAGTATCATTTGAAAGTACAATAACACTGTTGTTTTGAATCATTATTAAGTTAACATACTCAGATGAAGCTAAAGGACCTGCATTATCCCAAGCAATAAATTGAATCGAATCTTTATATAAAGAATCATTATTAGAAGTAAGCGTGTTGTACTCAGCAACTTTATTGAAACTTAAAGCATTATTAAAATTATTTCCTTCATTATCAGTAAAACCTATTGAAACATCTTCTAATCCCGGAAAATCATATTCGTATCTAAAAAACGTAGAATGCCAAACCATATCAGTTCCATCAGCAGAGATCTTAGCCTCTTCACCTAATTTAAGATTTTCCCCAGTATTCGATTCATGCTTGAATGTAGCTCTTACAAACGTTCTATCAACATCTTCTTTATAAATAATTCTATAATCCGTGTAAATTTCACTTTGATCAATATCCTCAGAATTTTCATTTCTACATGAGAAAAGGCTAGTTCCAATCAATAGAAGTAATGCTGTTTTTAAAGTATTCATAGGTTGAAATTACAAAGAAAAAATGAAAAGGAATCAATTTAAGAAAGTTCTTCCCACACCATTTCAGATTCAAAACCTTTTCCAATTAAGTATCGAGCTAATTTTTGCTTTTTTGTAAACTCATCCTCAGCGTTTAAGAGTTTCTTTTTCTTTTGTAAAAGCACATCTAATTTGATATAATATTCTTCTCTTGAAATTTCAGCTAATCCTTTTTTGATACAGTAATCAGATATTCTCTTCTGTTTCAAATGTTGTTTAATTTTAATTTTACCCCAACTCTTTGCATTAAACTTACCTCTTACAAAGATCTTCGAAAAACGAAGTTCATCAAGAAAGTTTTGTTCGATCAAATCACAGATAATATTTTCAATTTCATCATCAGACAAGCCAGAACCAAACAATTTAGTTCGCACTTCGAATTGACACCTTTCTTGATAGGCGCAATACTTAGCCATTTTTTCTAAAGCCTCTTTCTGAGTCATAGTCAAATATAAAAAAGTGTTTTAAATTATCAATAACGAAACAATCAACAAAAGATATTATGGAGCACAAAAAAGGCTGCTAAATTAATTTAGCAGCCTTTTAATTTTTTGATCAATATCTTTTAATCAACGTGTAATTCTTCTCCTTCAGGATTATAGAAATGATATTCTAAAATCTCGCAATCAAACATTGGTAGTATATCGATTTTAGCTCCAATTCTCTTTTGAATCTTTTTCTTCTCATTTGAAAAGAAGCCTTTCTCTAAATACGATGCAACATATGGGTGCATTGAAATAGTAAGTTTATTAAGCTTATCTGACTTAACTAAACTATTTGCTTGTCCTTCCATTTCCTGAACTATATTAATACTAGAGCTAACTTCTCCAGAACCAATACAACTCGGACAAACTTCAGTAGTTACAACTGCTGTTACAGGACGAACACGTTGACGTGTAATTTCTATTAATCCGAATTTACTAGGGGGTGTCAAACTGTGTTTAGCTCTATCGTCCTTCATTACATCCTTCATATGTTGATATAACTTCTTACGATTGCTCGGATTCCTCATATCGATGAAATCCACAACAATTATTCCTCCCATATCCCTTAGACGTAATTGACGTCCAACTTCGGTTGCTGCTTCTAAATTTACAGCTAGGGCATTATCTTCCTGTGACTTTCCTTCATGAGCACGGTTTCCACTATTCACATCAATAACGTGACAAGCTTCTGTATGTTCAATCACTAAGTATACACCACTTTTTGAAGTAACAGTTTTTCCAAAAGATTGTTTAATCTCTTTAGAAATCTTGAAGTGTTCAAAAATTGGAAGTTTCCCTTCATAGAGACTTACAATATCTTTTTTCTTTGGTGCTTTTTCAACCAAATAGTCCTTTACTTCATCGTAAAGAACTTTGTTATCTACATAAATATTTTCAAAAGAATTATTAAAAATATCTCTCAAAATACCAGAAGTTCTACTCACTTCACCTAGAATACGGTCAGCTATTTTAGCCTTCCCTAAGTTTGCGTGAATATCATTCCATTTGCTTAATAAATCATCAAGATCCTTGTTTAACTCTGCAACTTTTCTCTCTCTTGCATTCGTTCGTACAATAACCCCAAAATTCTTAGGCTTGATACTCGTGATTAATTTTTTTAATCTTTCTTTCTCTTTCCTATGGCTTATTTTCTGTGAAACAGAAACACGATCTGAAAAAGGAACTAAAACTAAATATCTTCCAGGGATGGACAATTCGGAACCTATTCTAGGTCCTTTTGTACTAATGGGTTCTTTAGCCACTTGAACAAGAACTTCTTGTCCAGGGTTAAGCACCTCATTCATCGTTCCTGACTTAACGATATCTTGTTCGCTCTTAAAATAAAGTAGATTACCAGTTTTTTCCTTACCTCCTCTAGTTTGCTTAACAAACTTATTCAGGGATAATACTTGAGGTCCTAAATCAAAGTAATGTAAAAATGCATCTTTTTCGTATCCAACGTCTACGAAAGCTGCGTTTAATCCAGGCAGAACTTTACGGACTTTTCCTAAATATATATCGCCAACAGCAAATTTAGTATCCTTTGGTTCTCTGTGAAGTTCTACAAGTTGTTTATCCTTAAGTAATGCTATAACAACCTCAGAAGATGTAGAACTTAATATTAATTCGTACATATTACGGGTTTATATAAATAAAATTGGCTAGCCCCGAATGAACGAGACTAGCAACTAATAATTTAAGGAATTGGTAAGAAATCGATCTTACTTCTTCGTCTTGTGTCTATTTTTTCTAAGACGTTTTTTACGCTTGTGCGTAGCCATCTTATGTCTTTTTCTCTTTTTTCCGCTTGGCATAATGCTTTACTTTTTAAGTTTATAAAATATTTTAAATAACTAAGAATTATTTCTTAGCAGTTGTAACCTTTACTCTTTCAACGAAAACCTTTGCTGGTTTAAATGCCGGAACAAAGTGCTCTGGAATTATAATCGTTGTATTTTTTGAAATGTTTCTTCCTGTCTTTTGAGCTCTCTTTTTAACTATAAAAGAACCAAATCCTCTCAAATATACGTTATTACCATCAGTTAATGACGTTTTTATTGATTTCATGAAAGCTTCAACTGTAGCTTGTACCGCCACTTTCTCTATTCCTGTCTTCTCCGAAATTTCATTTACAATATCAGCCTTAGTCATCTCTTGGTCAATTTTTATGTTTAATTAATTACCTTTCCCCTTTTTAAGGGGGTGCAAATTTACATGATTAATTTCAATAATTGAAAATTTAATTTCACTTTTTTTTCATAACTCTTTAATAGTTAAAGCATTGACATGACGAATTTTAGCCATATTTTACTCGATTGGTACAGTGAAAACAAACGTGATTTACCTTGGAGGAACACCACAAACCCTTATGACATATGGCTTTCTGAAATTATCCTTCAGCAAACAAGAGTTGATCAAGGAATGAGTTACTACCTTAAATTCAAGGCGAAATATGACACAATAAAAGATCTTTCTGAAGCATCAGAAGATGAAGTTTTAGCGCTTTGGAAAGGATTAGGCTATTATAGTAGAGGAAGAAATTTACGAAAAGCTGCAATTCAAGTCATGGAAGAGTTTGATGGTGTATTCCCAAAAGACTTTAAAAGTTTAAAAAAGCTAAAAGGTGTTGGTGATTATAGTGCGGCTGCGATTGCTAGTTTCGCTTACAAAGAGAAAATTGCAGTGTTAGATGGTAATGTATATAGAGTATTATCTCGTTTATATAATATAGATACTGCTATAGACTCTTCTGCTGGAAAAAAGCAATTCTGGGAATTAGCCAATTCTTTAATTAGTGATAAACACCCTGACACTTTCAATCAGGCAATTATGGAATTTGGTGCGTTACAATGCAAACCAAAAAAACCTAACTGTGAAGTTTGTGTTTTTAACGATAGATGTGAAGCTTTACAAGAAGAAACAATTACACAATTACCTTTCAAATCGAAAAAAATTAAAAAGAAGAATAGATACTTAAACTTCTTCTTTAATGAGCAAAATGATTCAGTATTATTAGAAAAGAGAGGTGAAAAAGATATCTGGGCCAACATGTACCAATTTCCATTAATAGAAGACACAGAGGTTTTTGAAGATAGGAAGGAAGAAATACTATGGGAAACCAAACATATCCTCACCCATCAAAACCTGTTTTGTAGGTTCTATAAGTCAAATCACAAGGAGAAAAACGCGGAATTTGTTAAACTGAAAGACTTTGACAACTATGCGCTACCAAGGGTTATTGAAAACTTTTTAGAGCGTTATTTCACATAGGTATCAATCAATTTCATATATTCGTATTTCAATTATTAATTGGCATTAAAAACGATTCAAATGGCAGGTGTAAACAAAGTTATTCTAATAGGACATTTAGGTAAAGATCCAGAGGTAAGACATTTAGAAAATGGAACTTCAGTAGCTAATTTCACTTTAGCTACTTCTGAATCGTACAAGGACAAAGCTGGGAATAGAATTGATCAAACTGAATGGCATAACGTTGTTGTTTGGAGAGGTTTAGCTGATGTTGCTGAAAAGTTCCTTAAAAAAGGAAGTCAAATATATCTAGAAGGTAAAATAAGAACTCGTTCTTGGGAAGACCAAACTGGAAACAAAAGATATACTACTGAGATTGTAGCTGATACGTTTAACATGTTATCTAAAAGAGATGACAATGGACAACAGCAAGGAGCTCCACAATCAAACCAAACACCTAATACAACAGTACAGAATTCTGCACCTGTTGATGAGGCGGATGATTTACCATTTTAATTTTTAAGCCTTGGACGACCCTGAGCATTTAAATTTTGATTTTTCTGTTTTACTAAGTATTAATCCTTTTTCACTTGAAGAATGGTTGGTTATTGTTGCACTTATTATTGCAATGTTAGTATTACTTGTTTCATCCGCATTTATCTCTGCTACAGAAATCGCTTTCTTTTCCTTGGACAGGTTAAAACTTGCAAGTATTAAGGAAGGAGATGCGGACAAGGCTACATTAATTGAACAATTACTAAGTAAACCAAGTAAACTTCTTGCAACAATTTTAATTGTAAACAACAGCGTTAACATTGCGTTAATTCTGTTATCTACAATTGTTGTTACTAAGTTTGAAGTCGCTACTAATGGACCAGGATGGTTATTCGTAGGTATTCAACTTGTTATAGTGACAACACTTCTATTACTTTTCGGAGAGATTATTCCTAAAGTATACGCCACTAACAAAGTTGAACAGATTGTTAAGTTGATGGCTAAGCCGATTAATTTACTAAACAAAGTTTTTGCCTGGGCTTCTTTCCTTTTAGTAGGCCTATCTAATATATTCGATAAAAAACTAGCTGGTAATAAGAAGAACCTTAGTGTTGAAGAATTAGAAGAAGTACACGAATTAGTACAAGACAAAACTAGTAAACAAGAGCGAAAAATGCTTGACGGTGTTTTAGAAATAGGACAAACGGTTGTGAAACAAATCATGAGAAACCGGACTGATATTTTGGCACTACCAAGCACTAGTTCATTTAGTGATATAAGAAACCTTATTGTACAAAGTGGGCACTCTAGAATACCTGTCTACGATAATGATATCGATACAATAACTGGAATTATTTATATAAAAGATTTACTTCCTTTATTAAATTTTGAGAATGAGAACGATATTGATTGGAAAAAATTAATTCGACAACCTTTCTTTGTTCCTGAAAACAAAAAACTAGATGATTTACTCGCTGAATTCCAGTCTAAAAAAATTCACCTTGCAATTGTTGTAGATGAATATGGAGGAACAAGTGGAATCATTACGCTAGAAGATATTATTGAAGAAATCGTTGGAGATATTAAAGACGAATTCGATGATGACGACTTAGAGTATTCTATCCTTGAAAAAGGAAAATACATTTTTGATGGAAAGATTCCATTATTAGATATGTATAGGATCATTGAGATTGAGGGAGAAGAATTTGAAGCCATAAAAGGAGATTCTGAGACTGTTGCAGGATTATTATTAGAAGTAAAAGGAAGCTTCCCAAGAAAAGGAGAAGTAATAAAAATAGAGGATTACGAGTTCACTATTGAAGCAGTTGATAAAAAAAGGATTCAACGAATTAAACTAATCGTGAAAAACTAGCATGAAAAAACTACTCTTGTTTATCGTTGTATTATTTTTCATCTCTTGCGAAGACACTCCGGTTCCTAAACCTCATGGCTACCCTCGTATTAATCTACCTCAGCGTACTTACAAAAGTTTTAATCCTGATTGTTCATTCACGTTCAGAGCGTCTTCTGTTGCAAAAATAGAAGGAAATCAAAAATCACCCTGTTTCTTTAATATTGCATATCCACAGTTTAATGCAAAACTTCACCTTACTTATGTTGATGTGAATGATGATTTAAAGCGACTGATTGATCAAGAGTATAAGATTAGAGAAAAGCATAACCAATTTGCAACAAGTGTTCAAGAGAGGCTTTATGCTAATCCAGAGAAAAATGTGAATGCTTTGATTTTTAATATCAATGGAACGAAGGCTGCTACTCCATTACAGTTTTTCATGACTGATAGTACTGAGCATTTCTTTAGAGGTGTGCTATACTTTTATAACTCTCCTAATAATGATTCCCTTGAGCCTGTGATTAATTACATTAAGCAGGATGTAGATACTTTGATTGAGAGTTTTGAGTGGAAAAAGTAAGAAGGATATTTCTTATTCTAGATGATTAATTACATCTAAATTCATTTTCATAATTTTCGATTGAATTAACGACAAATGTAAAAGCACCGAATGCAATTGTTGATGATCAACTAATACTCCTTCCCATGAAACTATCACAGCATACTCAGGACTAGGCTGCTCTGCATAAGAAGTAGTATTCAAATATTCTTTACCACTTAAAAAAACACATTGATTTTGATGTTTAATAAGTAATAACCTTAATTTCTCACCTTTCCAATCATTATTGTAAAATAGATCTGAGGCAACATTTAGATTAGTTAATCCAACCGGATGACCTAAAAGATCGACACCTCCAGACGCTCTTATTAAATTCACCTTATAAGACTCAATCAAAGCTACTAAGCCAACAGTTTGTTTATTTAATTTGACTAACTCTTCAGAAAGTTTCTTAGTTGCAATAATCTGTTTAGCTTGGATTAAATCTGATGTCAATTGACGATCTAATACTAAATATGATTCCAGTACAAATGGATTCCTTTCAATAAGAAAAGCAGTCCCAATAGACATTGTAAAAAGGTAGAACACCACTGCGTATTTAAGTGGTTTCACTGATTCTTTATCTCTAAACCTACTTACTAAATAAAAAAGAAAGCCAAAAAGAGAGAACAATGACCCTACGACTAAGCTAATTGACCCACCTGGCAAATGAACTTGTTTTGCGACAAAACCAAAACCTAAAAAAACAGAAGTTATAATTAAAAGTGCATTAGTTAATTTGATCATAAATCTAATACATCTAGGTTATTCGACTTTTTCACTACCTCTTTATTTTTATTCTTTCTAAGCTTATAGAGAAAGACAAAAAAACTTGAAACAGCGCATAACAAATATGACTTATAAATCGGAAGCAATGGTATTTCCCAGTATAGTATATCAGCCAAAATAGAAACTGCCATTATAACGAATGAAATAAATACCAAGATGTAAACAAACAATCTCATTCAAAAATTATTTTTGCATTGCCAATTCACAATGTAAAATTTGATTTTGGATTATAGTTAACTTTGGTAAAACAGCTATCATAGGAAGATGCTCACAAAGATTATTAACCCATGGTTGAGGGTATCCATACTCAAGTATTTCCTTTTCAACATCATCAATTAAATTAGGATATTCTTCTCCAAGAATGGAAATATACTCGGCGCGTAATTCCTTTAATCCACGCTCTAATTTAATTCCGTTTTCGCCACCATCTGAAACCAAAAAATAAATGGCTGCTGCGTCTTGATTACCTTTATTTAATGGAATTCCTTTATCATCACAATACCTCTGAATTAATTCCTCTTTTGACCCCAATCCAAATACATCTCCGTTAGAAATAAGCATCCTTTTGTGTAAGTCTATACTTTTATATATTTTCATCCCCTTAGATTCACTTCTCTCATTAAGTAAACTCTTTAAGCTTTCATTTGATTTTTCCACCTGGACATTCACTTCATGAAATCCATTTAATAAGTCTTTACTAGGAGCAATTGCTGAATAATACCCTGTTCCTGTAACCATAACAAAAAAGTAAAAATAAACTGTATAGGTCGAAATTTTCACATCATTCTTATTTTTGAACCTCGCTATAAAATAGAAGAGCATTCCAAAAAGAGACAATAAGCTCCCGAAAACAATAGAAACCGACGCTCCAGGCCAATGATTTGTTTTAAATAAAATCCCGGTGAAAAGTAATACACTTGAAGCGACGAGGAATTTGTAAGCTAAATTTTTCATGCGTCTAAAATATTATCTGATGTACTTTTCTTCTCAACAACTTTATCTTCTTTGTTTTCTTTCAACTTATGTATTAAAAGTAAACCACCAGCAAGAACAGATGACATGTATCCAAACACAAGCATAACTGAAGATCCAGGCCAATGCATAATTTTAAATAGGATCGCAATTGAAAAAATTAAAAACGCCCAGTAACACATTATATAAGTGAAAGTTCTCATAGAAATTAAATTAAGAGTGTAAATATGCTATTTTGCGCCTTTAATCCAAAATATTCGGAAAAATAAATTCGACTGAACACATAAAAGAATTGAACTTAAAATAACATGTAAAGGCTGAGCGAATTTAGGAACATCTAAATATCCCATTATTGCTCCAGAAAGAATTTCTAAAACAGTGATTATTAATATCCACTTAAAGTTCTTCCATTCATAGGAATCTTTAGACAAGTCTTTTATGATACGCCAAGTGATCACTGTAAACAACACATAAATCAAAGAAGACGAACGATGAATATAAAAAGTAAGACTCGCTTGATCTACCCATGTATCTCTTGCCACCTCAGCATAGGCATCAAACGTTTGTCTTAATACTACACCCAATACCAATTGTACCAGCAAGTATAGAAACGCTCCTATTTGAACCTTTTTATATAATGAAGGATAATCAACACTTTTTGAAATACTGTTTCTTGAATGAACGCTAGACAATACAATAACAATCACAAAGGCAGCCAACATATGATAGCTAATATCAGTTGGGTTTAAAACCCCCTCAACTACTAGTTTACCCAACCAAGCCTCGAAGCCAATTAAGAAAAAAGCTGCAAACGAAAGCAGGATATTAAAAGCTTTATATCTTGTAGTTTTTAAAGAAAAGATTAGCATTCCAAAAACAACAAACCCCAAAATCACAGAAGTCCACCTATTGATAGATTCTATTATAGTATGTATAGGTTGATATTCATTATAATCATGCTCATCAAACAATTTCCAATTAGATCTATTAAACGATTCATTAGTTCGAATACTTCCTGGAGATACTAACAACTCTCCATCCTGGATAATCATTTGATTCTCCTCGTATTGATAACCTGATTTCCAAGTAATTTTATCAGCAGTGAACGGTGGAACATAATAACCAAAACACTTCGGCCAATCAGGACATCCCATTCCGGAACCAGTAACTTTAACCATACTTCCAGCAAATACAACAAAAATGGTTAAGATAGCAGTCCATTTAGTAAAGCTGATAAACATTGAATGTGATTTGTTTTCCATAAAAAAAGGGACCTAATAGGTCCCAAATTTAAGCTTATCTTATTAAAGAATGATGACTTTTATCAATCAGTTCAATAACATATTTAATATTTTGAAAAAATTCGGTAATTTGAATTCCGCTGTAGAAACCTCAGGTTGAGAAATATCAAAATCTGAAGTAGACTCTAAAGAAGCCTTTGGAGCTTCAGTGTTTGTTAATACAGTTGCTTTACAAGATTTAACCTTATACTGCCCTCCTGCTAATTTTTGAATCTTCTCAACTATCTCTTCTTGTGAAACAGTTCCTTCATTAATTACAACCGTTGCTAATTTTGTATCAAAATCAACAACAGCGCTTTCAACTCCTTCAGTTGCATTAAGCTTTTTCTGAATAAAAGGTGAACAACTAACGTTGCAAGACATTCCTTCAATTTCAATTACCAATTGTGCTTTGTCTGAAGTTGCTCCTGAAAAACATCCTAAGACTACAATTGCTACCAATGCGTATATAATTCTTTTCATTACTCAATTTAATTTAGGAAACGTTTTAAAACATTAAACGTTTCTAGGCTTATAACAAATCAACTTCTAAGCGGAAACGATACTTAACTCGCAGTTTATCATGCACTTATTATACATCAAAGATAAATAATATTCAACTAATAATCAATTATTTGTTGCAACATGTTTACTCAAAAACAAGATTTATACAATCATCTTAAAACATAAATTTTATCCTACTTAAAAACCTACTATCTTTGCAACGAAATAAAGCAGTAGCTTTTTAACTGAAAAAATATGTCTGATAAGAAATTTGTACTAGTAATTTTAGATGGTTGGGGTCATGGTGACAAAACTAAATCCGATGCGATTTATAATGCGAACACTCCTTTTGTAGATAGTTTATATAAAAAATACGCGCACTCAACTTTAATAACAAGTGGTGAAGAAGTTGGTTTACCTGATGGACAAATGGGTAACTCTGAAGTTGGACATTTAAACATCGGAGCCGGAAGAGTTGTATATCAAGATTTAGTAAAGATCAATTTAGCCGTTAAAGACGGTTCAATATATGAAAACAAAGTTTTAGTAGATGCATTACAATATGCAAAAACGGAAGGTAAAGCAGTTCACTTCTTAGGTTTAGTTTCAGAAGGAAGAGTTCATTCATCTCAAGCACATTTACATGAGCTATGTGATATGGCTCAGAAAAATGGAGTTGAAGATGTTAATGTTCATGCATTTACAGATGGTAGAGATGTAGACCCAAAATCAGGTTTAGGTTATATTTCTGATCTTGAAAAGCATTTAAAAACTTCTGCTGGAAGAATAGCTTCTATTACAGGAAGATATTATGCAATGGATAGAGATAAACGTTGGGAAAGAGTTGCTAAAGCTTACAACGTAATGGTTAAAGGGGAAGGAACGAAGTCTCAAGATCCTGTTGCTTCTATGCAAGCTTCTTATGATGCTGGTATTACTGATGAATTTGTTGAACCAGTTAGTATGGTTGACGACAATGGAAATCCAGTTGGATTAATAAAAGAAGGTGATGTTGTTATTTGTTTCAACTATCGTACTGATAGATGTAGAGAAATTACTGAAGTATTATCTCAACAAAACTTCCCTGATGAAGGAATGAAAACGATTCCTTTACATTATGTAACAATGACGAAGTACAATGAGGCTTTCAAAAATGTTAATATAGCATACGAGAAAGACAACCTTACTAATACAATGGGTGAGGTACTTGAAGGTGCTGGGAAATCTCAAATTAGAATCGCAGAAACTGAAAAATATCCTCACGTTACTTTCTTCTTCTCTGGAGGTAGAGAGCAAGAATTTAAAGGAGAAAGTCGTTTAATAGCTGCTTCTCCAAAGGTTGCTACTTACGATTTACAACCTGAAATGAGTGCTCCAGAAGTAACTGATAAAATTACAGCTGAGTTAGCAAAAGGTGAAGTAGACTTTGTTTGTTTAAACTTTGCTAACCCAGATATGGTTGGTCACACTGGAATTTACGATGCTGTAGTTAAAGCTGTAGAAACAGTTGACTCCTGTCTTAAGCGTGTTGTAGAAACTGGATTAACGCAAGATTACTCTTTTGTAATCATCGCAGATCATGGTAACGCAGATTTTGTTATTAACCCTGATGGTTCACCAAATACTGCTCATACAACGAATCCTGTTCCTTGTATTTTAATTGATGATACATATCAAAACATTAAACCAGGAAAACTTGGTGACTTAGCGCCTACTATCTTAACGATGATGGGAGTTGATATCCCAAGTGATATGACTGGTGATATCATTGTAGATATTACCAAAACGGTTTAAACACTTTAATATTCTATTTAAAAAAGGCTGTCTATTTTAGACAGCCTTTTTTTATTCTCTTACATTTCAAGTAGAACAACCCCACATGAGACCATTCGGAACCTATTGTAATACAGCTACATAGGATGGTTTAAATATGACAAACCAAGAATACACTCCACTCATCGGAAATTACAGCTCATTAATCGATTAACCTGTTCCTTTTCAACTAAACCCGCATTATTGCAGCGGGATTACAAATAAACAAAAGGGATTACATATGAATTTAGGGTTTAGCCTTAAGAAGACGTCAGCACTTTTCTTAGGATTATTTTTATCGGCAGCGTGTTTCGCGCAGACTTACACTACATTACCATTTACGGATGATTTCTCATCAGGATCAGCAGGCTCTCACTGGGACTTTAGCGACGTTGGCTCTGTTGGAGTTATAGCAATAAGGGACGCATCAGCAGGATGGCCACAATACGGAACCTGCAATGGTGCATCATGTGCAAATGTGGGTGATTCAGAAGGAAATGGTTTAATGCTATATAACGCATCAATTCCAGGAAGTGGTGATAACAAAATTGTAATGGATTTAGCGCTTGATTTATCTGGAGCTGGAGCTGTAGAATTTCAATTTGCAGTTGTTGATTATGGATCAGGTCCTTCATTTGATACTATCGCTATCTGGTTGTCTGATGACGGAGGAAGCAACTTTACTTATTCAACTGTTTTACAATTAAATCAAAATCCTCATAGTGATGGTGTGTGGAATGAAGTAACATACGATGTAACTACACTTATTGCAGCAGCGGGTTTAACACAAACAAGTACAGTTATTTTTAGAATGGCGGCGATGCTTCAACAAAAGGGTGATTATTTAACGCCTAAAAAATGGAGTACAAGTAATCAATCTATATACTTCGATAATTTCAGAGGGACTGAACTTGCCTCCCTACCCGTAGAATTACTTTCCTTTACTGGAACCAAACTAAATGGAGGAAAACTACTTAATTGGGAAACAGCTTCAGAGATAAACAACAGTCACTTCGATGTTCAAAGATCAATAGATGGAATTACTTGGTTAACCGTTAGTACTGTATCAGGAAACGGAACATCCTCAGATGGTTTTTCTTATTCCTTTTTTGATGCTTTTGAAACAGATGAACCTACTTATTATAGATTGAAGCAAGTGGATTTTGATGGTACATTTAAATACACCAACATAGTTAGTTTTGAATCTGAATTAGTAGATTTTAATATTCATATCGAAAACAATGGAACTTCACCAACTATTCAATTCTCTGGAACTAACGAGGAAGTAAATGTTAAGCTTTACACAATTGCTGGGAAATTAGTTTACAACCAAATAACAACGAACGACTTACAACTTAATAACTTTTCAAATGGTACTTATATGCTAGTTGCAGCATCAAATGGAAATGTTATTTCTAAAAAAATATCAGTATTAAAATAAGTCTAAAGCGATATACTTTTAAAAGCTTAACATCCTTTATCTAAAAGGAGTAAAGAGACATAATAAACTTTGAAGGATGTATTAATCAGTAAGAATATCATTTTCATTACGGGCTTTTAAATCGTAAATTAGTGTTAGGATTACTTGGGCTATTTATTGGGAAAAAATGGGATTATTTAAAATGCAGATTACTAGATCTGTTTTTGTTGTGTTGTTGGGTATAAGCATTTCAGGATTCAGTCAAAAATCAGACATTCTTGTAAGCGATTTAATTTCTCTAGAAGGAGAAAAAGATGTTGTTATTCATAAAAGGCTGTATGAAGATTACGGGAAGAATTCTGACTCGTTAATCCTTGTGATTACACAAATAATTAAAACATCACCACCAAACTGGCTTTCAGGAACTTTACTTCAATTAAAATCCAGCTTACTTTTTAAGCAAGGAAGAATCATTGAATCTTTAGATGCAGTTGATCGATCTTACAAGCTATTTAAAGAACTAAACGATACTTTACACATTGCAAGATATCATTTAATTAAAGGAGATGTCCATACAAGTATTAAAGACCTTGAACGTTCCTATTTCCATTTAAGAAAAGCAATTGAATATTATAGTTTAGCAAACGACAGTTCATCAATAGCTTTATCATATTTAAATATAGGAAACACCTTCTTTTACGATGAACAATATGATTCAGCATATTTTTATTACAATGAGATTAGTACATTATATAAAAAACCAACTTCTCTCCTTGGATATTACCAACAACTAAATATTGGGAATTGGCATTTACATTTTAAAGAATATAAAAAAGCACTTAAATATTTCTACCCTCTTGAAAACGGTTTTCAAAAAATAAACTACCAATATGGTTTAAGCTTTCTTTACTCAAATATGGCTGAAGCTTATCAAGGAATTGGAAAAACAGATTCTTCTTTATACTTCCACAAAAAAGCTGTTATCGTATGTAAAGAACAGAAAATTGGTATTCACTTCATCAATGTATCAAAATCTATAGCATCGGCATATAAAGAGATCGGGCAGCTTGATTCAGCATTATACTACACGGAACTTCAGATGCAATTAAATGATTCCTTATTAAATATGAGAATCAATCAAGAAGTAAATCAAAAGGAAGCCGAAAACCAACTCGTTTTACATCAAAAAAACATTGAACTAAAAAACATTGAACTAGCACAAGCCAGTAAAGAAATGTGGGGAATGGGTTTAATCCTTCTCTTACTTAGCTGTGGAATCGTAATTCTTTATCGAAACGCGAAAAAGGAAAAAGAAACCAATTCCGCTTTATTACAAACTAATTTACAACTTGCAAATACTCAGGAAGCATTAAAAAAAGCATCTGTATTAAATATAGAGAAAGCTGTTGCACCTATTTTAAGAAAAGAATTCAATCCGATTTCTTCTATTAAGATCATTGAAGAATCACCTGAAAAAATAAATAAAAGAAAATTATTAATTGAAGAATTAGAACAGTTGATTAACGATGGTATTTATCGAAAAAATGATTTAACGCTGGATACTTTATCTAAAAAGTTAAAAACAAATAGAACTTATCTCTCCGAGTCCATCAATAAAACATATGGTAAAAACTTCAACTCCTTTTTAAACGAACATAGGATTAATGAAGCCAGACAAGTTTTATTAAATAATGACATCAATTACACTATCGAAGCCATCTCTCAAATGGTTGGTTTCAAATCCATATCTGTGTTTAATACAGCATTTAAAAAACAAACAGGTCTAACCCCAAGTTATTTTGAGAAAAATGCCAAAACTTTAGATGTTTAATCTTTTAACTTTTTTGATCTTTTGATACAATTGATCAATATTATATGGCTTTGCTATATAATCATCCATTCCTTCTTTTAGATACTGATCAGCATCACCTTCCATTGCGTTTGCACTTACTGCAAAAATTGGAGGAACATTTTTAAAATTAGCTTTAATGAATTTTGTTGCCGTAATTCCATCCATTTCAGGCATTTGAATATCCATTAAAACAAGATCAAACACGCCTTCAGTAAATAGATTGCAGGCTTGTTTTCCGTTAAAGGCTTCTCTATAGGTACACCCAAGATTCTCAAGCATTAATGAAAGTACCTTTAAGTTGATTTTTTTATCATCAACAATTAAAACATTTAACCCCAAATAACTTGGCAAAGCCTCTTCTCGAACTTCTGTTACTAAATCATCCTCAACTTCATCAACTGAAATCGTAAAATAGAAATTACTTCCATGATTCTCCTTACTCTTTACTTTTAACTCACCGCCCATTAAGTCAATCAACTTATAACAAATAGACAATCCAAGCCCAGTCCCATCATGTTCTCTTTTTGCAGAACTATCAACCTGAGTAAACTTATCAAAAAGTGTTTTCTGAGCAACATATGGAATTCCACAACCTTCATCTATAACTTCAAAAAGCAAATCATACTGACTATTTGATACATCAGAAACAGAAATCTTCAACTCAACAGCAGCGTTCACAGTAAACTTTAATGCATTACTTAAAAGGTTACCTATGATTTGCATTAGGCGATGTTCATCAATTGCAATAAACTGAGGAACATCAGGGTGGACATTTATAAAAACTTCAACATTTTTTTCTAATGCCTTATTCTCGAATAGCGAAATCACATTCTTTAAACAAGCTCTAACAGAACTCGTTACAGGAAAAATCTTCATTTTTCCTGCCTCTAATTTAGAAAAATCTAATATATCATTTAAAATATATAGAAGATTGCTTGAACTAACTTTAATAGTATCTAAATACCCTTTTTGCTCTTCACTAAGAATTGTGTTATTCTCAAAAATATCTATCATCCCAACAATTCCATTCATCGGAGTTCTTATTTCATGAGACATGTTCGCTAAAAACTCATCTTTAAGTCGCATCGTTTTCTCAGCAACCTCTTTATCTTTCTTATGTTTATGAGACTCAATAACAGATCCTTGTAGCTCGATAAAATGCCTTGTTAAATCTCCAATTTCATCTTTAGAAATATTCTCAATAGGTACAAGAACATCAGATTTCTCACCGAATTCCAACATTGTATTTTTTAATTTCAAGACTGGATTAATAATTTTTAATGCTACAATACTAGAAATAACGATTCCTATAGCTATCAATAATAAAATTATACCCCAAGTTACTCTTAAATTATAATTAATATTTGAATACATCTGATTCAAAGAATATCCAATTAATATGTGACCATACAACTCTTCTCTATAGTTAATTGGGGATCTCAGATAAATCATCTGAGCCGATTCGTCCATCAATTCATTGCCAACCAAAACAACACCTTTTATTTCTATAGAATCAGGATTATAACTTGTCATCACGTCTCCCTTTGGATCCATCAACTTTATAAAAATAATATTCTCATCTTTTTTGGCCCAATCTAGAGATTCTTTAACCCCTTCAAAATTTCCACTTTCAAATGCAATTCCTAATCCTAGACAAAGCATTTTAGAAGTTCCCTCAACTTTATTCTTGTAGATAAAAACTTCTTGACTTTTCTGCTTGTTAGGGTAATAAAACAAGAGAAAAACAGAAATCACAACTAAAGACAATAATGTACTAGAGAGTATTTTCCATTTAATTGATATGTTTGAAAAAAATCTAAGTATCACAACGTTATAATTTTAACTTTTCCTTTTATTGCAGCGTAATCTTTTACACTGATTATTCCTACAGCTCCCCTTGTTTTAATTACGAATTGAATCAACGACTCACTCGAATTAAAACTTTTAGGAGCAACTCCGTTTCCTGAAAATATGTTTTTTATCCACAATTTTTTAAACTCGTTGTAATTCATTTGAAGCACATCATTTAGAAAATTATTAGTACATAAAAACTCTTCACCTAGATAAGTAGGGTTTGCTCTTTTATTCTTCTTCCAGTGCGTACGATCTCCTAAGTATAAATCTTCTATATAACTTATATCTATACCTTCAATGGAAGTCTCGTTGTTTACAATAACTATAAATGTTTTTTCTTCTTTTTGGGTAAAGGAAAATATCACTAACAAAGAAAACAAGAAAGCAATATATTTTATCTTTTTCATATTGTCTTTGTTAAAATCCTACTACAAATGCTGTTTGTAGTTCAGAATAGTTATTATTAGAAAATCTTGCATTGTTAATTTCTGATTGAATGTAGTTGTACTGTACTTTAATAAAGTAATTATCGTCAATCTGGATGTTAACTCCTGGGCTAAACATCATTGCAACGTTTTTATTGATGTTTATATT
>CAWVWF010000007.1:0-46353 GCA_963933885.1 uncultured Flavobacteriales bacterium
CTCTCTCTCTCTCTCTCTCTCTCTCTCTCTCTCTCTCTCTAAAAGCGCCCAAATACTCCTAAAATAAATTGGTTCAGATGTTCATTAGCTCCTGGTAAAACTCCGTAAACCAAATTTTTAAAGTCATTTGAATAAGCAGGCTCAATTGCTGACCAAGTCGAACCTAAATCAGAAAATATTTTGCTTCTTTCGTTATTTTGTGACAGTTACCAAAGTTTTACATCAAGAAATCTTTGAAAAGCTTGATCATTTCCAAGATTAGAATAAGATATTTTATCTAATAGGGCTACCTATTTAAGTAATCTTGTATTTGATTGATTTATAGTCGATTTGTAGCAATATGTAGTTTTTTTTTCATAAATATCGATAGAGTTCCCCTATTAAATTAACTGTTATTAGTCTTTAAGGCGAGAACCTATACCTTAGCATCTTTTTATCAGCAATAAGAGTTCAATAATTTATATGATGTTTTTAACTAATAACTCGACTACAAGGCCCTTTCCTAAAGGGAATTCGAATAATTTACAATCTTATATTTAGCTAAAACTTACACCTACATTATTCATAAAAGCAGATCCCTTTAGGTTTAAATTCAAATGATTCCCTTTGGCATCTGCTACAATCCCCCCAGCTTCTGTAACGATACATGAAGTTGAAGCAAAATCCCAAATACTTCCGCCGCCTTGTTTCGATTTAACTGACTTGAAGTAAGTTGATGGTTGATTTTCGATAATCCAAAGTGCATTTAAAACCGCCCCTCCGATGTATTTCTCTTCTACTTCGTTATGTTTTTCTTGGAACTTTGATAAGACTGAAGTTCTATCTAATGAAGATGAAAAGCTCTTATCAGTTACCAATGTAAATTTAGAACTATGCGCTTTAGATTTTAAGAGTTCATTACCATTTTTTGTAGCTCCCAATCCTTTAACGGCAGAATATAAATTATCCTCAACCGGATCGTACACAACTCCCAAAACCGATACTCCAGCTTTAGTTACTAACGCAATTGATACAGCGTAACCTGGTTTATCTTGAGTGAAAGGTAATGTACCATCCAAGGGATCAATACACCAAAAATATTCTTTCTCGAATCTTGATCCGTTATCTGTTTGTTCTTCAGTTAAAACTCCTAAATCAAATTTATCTACTGAAGCACTTAATGCTTTTAATATATAACGCTCTACAATTCGGTCAACTTTCGTTACTATTTGAGATGCTTCTGATGAACCAACTGATTTATGCTCAGTAGTAAATCCTTTTAATTTCTCTTCTTGGATTAGCTCACCAGCTTTCTTTGCTGTTTTCTCAGCTAACGATTGTAATTCTAGCAAATCCGTTTTCCCTAAGACACTCGTGATTTTTGCAAGAACTCTTTTCGTTAATACTTCACTATAAGAATTTATCTTCCAATGTGATGGACTCCAACCTTTCATAAAACGATGGAAATCCGCCCATGCTACATCAAACATTGAATGCCACTCCTCTATTACTTCGTTGGCTTTAATCTCAGGTTGATAAATAGACAACGCTAATTTCAGCTCATTAAAATAGATTTCTAAAATTTGAGATTCGTACTTAGCACAATCTTCTTCATAGAAACAAGAGCCTACGAAATAAACAAGATCTTTCATTCCACAACCTTGTCCTACGTACTGAAAATCTACAGCTGATACTTCTTTTCCATTTTTCGAAAAACAAAAATTAGCCAACTTTGCATCTCCATGAACTAGTGTTTGATATTTAGTTGAGTTTAATATATAATCTATTTTAGATGCATTATCCTTTAAATTAATATCATCTAAAACTTCCAACTCATCTGGACGCGTTGCCAAATGCCAATAGGTTCCTACTTCCCAAATACCTATTGGATTTACACCCATATATTTTGCATGAAAGTTTGCTAGCCATTTTAAGCAAATCACGATATCATTCCATTCTGGAGATGTGACTCTTTTATTATACCCAGCGTTATCTAAATCTTCCAAAACCATGAAAACTTCGTCATTATGGTTTTCAATGGCATAACATTTCGGCATTCTACATCGGTCATCTGGTTCTCCTACAAAATTCTGATACCAGTTCTTTTCAACTTGGTAAGACTTTAATTTTCTTTGATGAGAAATATCGGAATTCCATCCTCTTGGATGATTAACTTCGTTGGGAAACTTAACGTGTTTTATCACTACTTGATCAATCGAACCTCCTGATAATTCATATCGAGATATTGTACCATACCCGCTCCAGAGAGATTGAATTTCTTCAATAATTTTAAAACTAGTTGAATTGGTACTTTTGAGTAGAATATCTTGGAAATGTTGAAGCATAATATTTAGCGAAAATACTAATTTTCACTTTATGATGATTGATCTTTTATGGCAACTACAATTTC
Organism: uncultured Flavobacteriales bacterium; assembly: GCA_963933885.1. Taxonomy (GTDB): domain Bacteria; phylum Bacteroidota; class Bacteroidia; order Flavobacteriales_C; genus CAWVWF01. The sequence continues at coordinate 2,390 of CAWVWF010000007.1, forward strand.
TAAAACCTCTAATGCCATTTCAGCCATTCTATTGCCCTTGTCATCTAGTGTTGGATTGATTTCAACCATCTCGAAACACTTTACTTTAGGTTCTTTAACTAGTTTCGAAATGAGTTGTTTTACTTCTTCAAGCTTAAAACCATTATCAACTGGAGTTCCTGTCCCCCTACTTAGACTTGGATCTAGTACATCTACATCGTAAGAGATATAAATCACATCTGTATTCTTTAATAATTCTAATGTAGTTGAAACGATTTGATCAATTCCTTTCTCCCTAACTTCTTCAACTTTAAAATTTCTAATTCCATGTTCATTCATTAAGGCTTCCTCTTGCCATTCAATATCTCGAACACCGATGTAAATTATATCATTTGGCTTAATTTTCGGGGCTATATTCGATAAATTTTTAACGTCACTCCATAACGCTATAACTTCTTTATGAGGTTCATTTCCGCTAGGCAATTGATGATCAAAATTTAAGGATGCTGCGATTGGCATTCCATGCATGTTTCCAGAAGGTGTAGTATATGGTGTATGAATATCAGCATGTGCATCTATCCAAATTACACCTATAGTTTTATTTGGATATGCTGCTTTCATTCCTGCAATTGTACCAACTGCTGTTGAATGATCTCCTGCTAGAACAACTGGAAAATGTGTTTTTGAAGTTAAAATATTTCTAACTGAGTTACATACATCATTAAAAACAGGAAGTAACTGACTTATCCTTTTTGCGAATTTAAATTTAATGGGATCTTCTAATGCTTCATTTGCATGAGGAACTACTATAAAATCAAGATCCTCAAACAAGCTACTTCCTTTACTTACGGCAGCTTTAGACAATCCTAAGATTCCTTTTGAAGCACCTCTAGTTCCTGCTCCAAGTTCGGAGTTGATTTGAACCAATTTAACATTTAACTTATTATTCCTCACATTTAACTCGTTTAGATCTATTATTTTTACACTACATAACTAACTTAAGATGTCTACTTTTTCATATTACAATCTACAAAAAGACGATTTAACGAATGCGCCTGAGTTTGAAATTAACAACGAAGGGCATTTACTTTTTCAAGATATTGATATAATGGAAATCATTAAACAATATGGAACGCCTTTAAAAATCAGTTATCTACCTAGAATTTCAGAGCAGATACAAAAGGCAAAACAGATGTTTAACATTTCGATGGCTCGTCATGATTATTCAGGAAGCTACACCTATTGTTACTGTACGAAGAGTTCTCATTTTTCGTTCGTTCTTGAAGAAGCTTTAAAAAATGACATTCATATTGAAACGTCTTCTGCTTACGATATTCCAATTGTAAGGTCTTTACATGAGAATAATGGTTTTGATAAAAAAAGATTTGTGGTTTGTAATGGATTTAAAAGACCTGAATACACTAAACAAATTGTGGATTTATTAAATGATGGTTTTGAGAATACAATTCCTGTTTTAGATAACATTGATGAGTTTGATGAATATAAAAACTCAGTAAAAGGTGATTTCAATGTAGGAATCAGAATCGCAACCGAAGAAGTTCCTAACTTCAATTTTTATAGTAGTAGATTAGGAATTAATCCAAGTAAAATTCTTGACTTTTATAAAAGTGAAATAAAGCCACACCAAAAGGCTAAGTTGAAAATGCTTCACTTTTTCATCAATACAGGAATTAAAGATCACGTTTATTACTGGAATGAATTGGCAAAGTGTTTAAAGCTTTATGCTCAACTAAAGAAGGAATGCCCAACTTTGGACACCCTCAATATAGGTGGTGGATTTCCTTTTAAAACATCGCTTGATCATAATTACGACTACGAACAATTTACGGACAACATCATCAAAGAAATCAAAAAGACTTGTACTGAATATGATATTCCTGAACCAGATATTTTCACTGAATTTGGTACTTACACAGTAGCCGAAAGTGGTGCTAATTTCTATTCTGTTTTAAATCAGAAAGAGCAGAACGACAAGGAGACTTGGTACATGGTTAACAATTCCTTTATGAATACGCTACCGGATACTTGGGGTGTTGACCAAAGATTTATCATGCTTCCTGTTAATCAATGGAACGAACAATACCATGCCGTTTACCTTGGAGGTTTAACTTGTGACAGTATGGATTTTTACAATTCTGAAGTACATAACAATAAAATATTCCTCCCAAAATTGAACGATAAAGAAGAACTTGTAATTGGATTTTTCAATACTGGTGCGTATCAAGAAGCGCTTTCTGGATTTGGAGGAATTAAGCATTGTTTAATTCCCTCTCCTAAACATGTTGTCATCAATAAAGATGAAAACGGAGAGATGGTAACAAAACTCTTCAGCAAAGAACAGAGTGCTAAAAGCATGTTGAAAATATTGGGTTACTAAGTCAGTATCGTGAGGATTGAACTGAAAGAAAATATTGAAAATCTTTATGAGGTTTTCAAACAATACAAAGGCAATCCTTCTATGGAAGGAAGTCCTGTTTATGGACATATAAATGAATGGAGTCAAGAATTGTTTTCAAAACCACTTCGTTCTTTATCTGATGATGACTTGTTAAGATTCACCGGAAAAGTAATGACTACATGGGGTGAGGTTGCAGATTTAAAACACTTCATTCCAAGAATGTTAGAGCTAACAGCTTTATATATTCCTCCTTATGAAATATGGATAATTTTTGATAAGCTAACATTAGCCAATTGGAAAGATTGGCCACTAAAAGAGATGCAAGCAATTGAAGCATTCATGTATGAACTTTGGAAAGATTTACTACATGATGAATCTAATAATGCTCAGTATAATTTCTTAGATTACTTCTCTACTCTAACTCACTTCATTACCGATTTTGATAAGTTGCTTTCTATCTGGTTGGACAATACAGAAACAACTGCAACTAAACATTTATCTACATTAATCATTGAAGGGAACCATACCTTATTTCACAAAGGAATTATCAGTGGATTTGAAAACAAGGAAAACAACGCTGTCGCACTGAAAAATTGGTTGCTAACAGATGAAATATCAGATAGGTTATCTGCCACTTTTTTCGCCAATGAAAAGAGTGATTATACTGACAAATACTCTGAAGCAGAAAAAATCATTTCAGATCATCTTAAATTAAAATAAGACTCATATCATAAGTAATCATAAGGGAGGCATTTTTCCTTAGTTCCTTACTACTTTCTTAGTATCTTTGCCGTGATGGATTTTAAACTACAACACATAGACAAAGGTTCTAAAGCTAGAGCTGGTTTAATAAAAACAGATCATGGAGAAATTGAAACTCCTATTTTCATGCCGGTTGGGACTGCTGCTACTGTTAAAGCAGTTCATCAGCATGAAATAAAAGATGATATTAAAGCTCAAATTATTTTGGGGAATACATATCACTTGTATCTGCGTCCGAAAACTGAAATCATAAAAGCAGCTGGAGGATTACACAAGTTTATGAATTGGGATATGCCTTTACTTACTGATAGTGGGGGTTTCCAAGTTTATTCATTAAGTGGGAGAAGAAAAATCAAAGAGGAAGGAGTTAAATTCCAATCTCATATTGATGGTTCTTACCATTTATTCACGCCTGAAAATGTAATGGATATCCAAAGAGAAATTGGAGCTGATATTATCATGGCTTTTGATGAATGTACACCTTACCCATGTGATTATAGGTATGCAAAAAGATCTATGCAAATGACACATCGATGGTTAAAAAGATGTTGTGATCGTTTTGATGCTACAGATCCATTATATGGCTACAATCAAACGCTTTTCCCTATTGTTCAGGGAAGTGTATATAAAGATTTAAGATTACAGTCTGCAGAAGCAATTGCTTCATTTGGAAGAGAAGGAAATGCAATTGGTGGTTTATCCGTTGGAGAACCTGCTGATGAAATGTATGCTATGTCTGAAATTGTTTGTAGTGTTTTACCAGAAGACAAACCAAGATATTTAATGGGAGTTGGAACTCCAGCCAATATTTTAGAAAACATCGCGTTGGGAATTGACATGTTTGATTGTGTTATGCCAACAAGGAATGCTAGAAACGGAATGATGTTTACAAGTGAAGGAATTATTAATATTAAGAACAAGAAATGGGAAAGAGATTTCTCTGATCTTGACCCTAATAGTGATTGTTATGTTGATTCAACATATTCCAAAGCTTATGTTCGTCACTTATTCCAATCTAAGGAAATTCTTGGAAAACAAATTGCGTCTATTCACAATTTAGCGTTTTACATTTGGTTAGTTACTGAAGCAAGAAAACATATTATTGCTGGTGACTTTGCGACTTGGAAAGAGGTTATGGTTAAAAAAGTACAGACTAGATTATAATGCTTAAAATTCTCGATAAATATATCTTAAAGAAATTTCTGGGAACATTCGGATTAACAATTTCTTTATTTATTCTTATCGCAGTAGTTTTTGATATCTCTGAGAAAATTGATGATTTTGATCAGTTCACCCTCAAAGAAATTATAGTTGATTATTACTTTGCTTTTATCCCATGGCTTTATAATCTCTTAACGCCATTACTTGTTTTTATTGCCGTTATATTCTTCACGAGTAAAATGGCCAATTCTACTGAAATAATACCAATACTTACGTCTGGTATTTCTTTTAATAGATTCCTGCGTCCTTACTTTATTGGAGCTACAATTCTCTTTTTGTTAGCACTTGTTATGAGTCATTTTTTGATTCCTATTTCAAATGTTTCTAAAATTGAAATGGAGCAAAAAATATACTATCACTCACGACGGGTAAAAACGCACAACATCCATAGAGAGATTGAGAAGAACACTTATATCTATGTAAACAATTATAGTAAGGGTAGTGATAACGCTTTCAATTTTAGACTAGAAAAGATAATAGATGGGAAACTTACTTACCGATTTTTTGCTTCTAACTTAAAGTGGGATCACAAAAGAGATTTATGGATTGCTAAAAATTGGAATGAAAGATACATCGATGGTGCAAAAGAGGTCCTATCTCAAGGAAGTGTAAAAGACACTACTTTTTCTTTTGACTATAAAGAATTCCACAGAACTCCATACGCGGTTGCTACAATGGACTTTTTTGATATTCAAGAATATATAGCAATTGAGAAAGCAAGAGGATCAGAACACATCAAAATGTACGAAGAGGAGCTTATAAAACGAACTTCTAACCCATTTTCTATATTCATTCTTGTATTGATAGGTGTATGCATTAGTTCCAAAAAAGTAAAAGGAGGAACAGGAATGCATATCGTTAAAGGTATTGGACTCGCCTTAGTATTTGTATTCCTTGATAAGATTGCTAATGTATTCGCTGTTAACACACCTATTTCAACATCTGTAGCACTCTGGATTCCGAATATACTATTCTCTATAGTTGCAGTTTTTATCTATAGAGGAGCGCACAAATAAATCCTAATTCCTTTTTGTAGTACTCTTGTCGTATCTAACAAAGATATGCAGCCATACTGTTCTTGAATATCTAAAAATCAATGGCATAGTGAATATCAAAGTAAGCATTACAATGAAGGAAATCTCGTATATTTTCAATTCGGTGAAATAAGATAAAATCACCATAATGGGAACAGCCATAGCAACGCCAATTCCATAGCTAATATACATAGCTCCATACCAAAATCCCTGTTCCATTTCGTATGTTAATCCACAGTTATTGCAAGTAGTTTCTGTGTCTCCAAACTTTGGATGATATGCATTAGATTGTGTAAATACTTTTCCCTCTCTACATTGAGGACATTTACAATTTAGTATGCTGCTAAAAGCCGATCTCCGTTCCATTTTACAAAAATACTATAATTGTTATTGAATAGATGTTACCTATATTACGAACGGTACTATTTAAGGGTAGAAATTGAAATATCTGAATACAATAATCAGTGTAAACTTATAATAGATTGTTATGCCATGAATTTGATGCATTAGTTTCCCAATTAGAAACGAAATCAGCTTTTGATTCTACTAGATTATTAAATACAATAGTAGATGCTGTAATTTCACCAGCTTTCGCTTTTGTTTGAAAATCCATCATCTTAATTGTAGAAATTCCATCACCCTCTCTGTAAGTTAAACTCATTCTATCTAACAAGTCAATAGCCAACTTTTGCTGAATTGTCTTCACTAATCCCATTGACTTATCAATAGAACATCCAGTAGCTTCTTGAGGTCCTTCATCAACAAAGAACACGATGAATTGATTGTAATAAATTTCAATAGCACTATTTAGTTTTTTACCATGTGCTTCCCAAGAAACATTAAATGAAGATAGTATTTCATCTAATGAAGTTAATTCTTCAGATGTAAAAACTCTGTTTGCTTGATAAACCCAAACTCTTGAATTGTCTGGTAATGTATTATTAATAGTAACCATAATCTTATTTATAAATCAGCAGCTTGAGCAACAAGCTCAGCAAGATCCATTACTTTAACTTCTCTATTTCTATTCTTCAACTTCACACCATCTGTAATCATTGTGTTACAAAATGGACATCCAGTAGCAATGATCGAAGGATTAAGCTCTAATGCCTCCTCTGTTCTCTCAATATTAATGTCTTTCGTCCCCTTTTCAGGTTCTTTAAACATTTGCGCTCCTCCTGCTCCACAACAAAGTCCTTTTGTTTTGCAACGTTTCATTTCAGCCAATTCAACATCTAATTTTTCAATTAGAGATCGAGGTGCATCATAAACTTCGTTTGCTCTACCTAAGTAACATGGATCGTGATAAGTAATTCTCTTTCCTTTAAAATCCCCACCTTCAACTTTTAGTTTCCCAGAATCTAATAGCTCTTGGATAAGTTGTGTGTGATGAATCACTTCGTATTTCCCTCCTAATTCTGGGTATTCGTTTTTAAGCGTATTGAAACAATGAGGACAAGTAGTAACAATTTTTTTTATTGAATAACTATCCAACACCTGGATATTCATCATAGCTTGCATTTGAAACAAGAACTCGTTACCAGCTCTTTTTGCAGGATCTCCAGTACAAGATTCTTCTTTTCCTAAAACAGCGTACTTCATGCCAACTTTAGTTAAAATCTTAGCAAATGCTCTAGTGATCTTTTTAGCTCTATCATCAAAACTTCCAGCACAACCAACCCAAAATAAAATTTCAGGAGATTCACCTTTAGCAATAAAATCAGCCATTGTAGGTACTTTCAATTCAGCCATAACTTAATCTTCTTCAGATGCCCAATTAATTCTATCCGCCGCTGGAAAAGCCCAAGGCGCACCATTATTCTCTATATTACCAAACACAACATTAAGCTCATTTGGTGCTTCAGATTTCTCCATTACTAAGAACCTTCTCAAGTCAACTATAACAGCAAGAGGGTCATTATTAACAGGACAAGCTTCTGTACATGCATTACATGATGTACATGCCCATAATTCTTCTGGTGTGATAAAATCATACAATAATGATTTACCATCGTCAGCATCTTTTCCGTTCTTATCTATATTTGCTCCAACTTCTTCAACGCGATCTCTCACGTCCATCATAATTTTTCTTGGAGATAACAATTTACCTGTTTGATTTGCTGGACATTCATCTGTACATCTACCACATTCCGTACAAGTATATCCATCCATTATACTTTTCCAAGATAAATCTGTAACATCTTTAGCTCCGAATGCCTCAGGAATAGGTGCATTAGGATCTGGAGCAGCATATGGATCAACATTAGGATCCATCATCATTTTCACTTGCTCTTGAACAGATTCCATATTGGAAAGCTTTCCTTTTGCATCCAACTTAGAATAAAACACATTTGGAAAAGCAAGTAGAATATGAAAGTGTTTTGAAAAAGGCAGATAAAGTAAGAACCCAAATATTCCAACAATATGAAACCACCAACAACTCCTTTCAATAATCACTAAAGTTGAACCTTCAAACATCCCCATAACTGGAGATAACATTCCACTTAAAGGATAAGATCCAGCTTGAATATAACCATCAAAACCAATTGATTGTAATTGAAGATCCGCACCATTCATTATTAAGAAAGCAGACATTAATGCAATTTCAATAATTAAAATAATATTAGCATCACTTTTTGGCCAAGCAGTCATTTCAACTCCATTAAACCTCTTAATTTTTTTAGACAATCTTCTAATAAGAAAAATAGCACAAGCTAATAAAACTCCAAGGGCTAAAAATTCGAAAGCTCCAATCAACACATCATAAGCACCTCCTAGAAACTCAGCAAAAACCCTGTGAGTTCCTAATACACCATCAACTACTATTTCTAGAACTTCAATGTTAATTAACATGAAACCAACATATACTATGATATGTAAAGCTCCAGAGATAGGCTTCTTGGTCATTTTACTTTGTCCAACCGCTACTCTAAACATTTTATTGAATCTTTCTCCTTTTCGATCAGAGCGATTCTCATCTTTACCAAGAAGAATATTTCTTCTTATCTTCTTTACTCTTAAACTAAATATGATACCCGTTGTTAGTAATAAGGCAACAAATATAATGTTCGGTAAAAACTCCATTTACAGATCTATTTAATTAGAATACTTTTTCAATATTGATTTCAACTTCACTGAATCACAACCCGTTGTGCAAGAATCTGAAAGTTCATTCAATAACTCTTGAGATTTATCATCTTTATCACCAGTAAGTCCTGCTTTTAACAACGCATTTTTAAAGAATTGGTTATACTCTGTACTATCTCTTTCCTTAACATCTTTTTTTCGCTTACTTCCGAAGTTGAATAAAGAGATATTCACGTACCTTCCAGGATTTTGCTTAAAGTCCATTAATAGAAAATCTAAATCTGCGGTTGCTAAAACAATATTCTCATATAACTGTTTATCTTTTAACAACATACCAATTGTCCCTTCACCTTTATTAATATCTTCCATGATAGTAGTCGTTTCGTTTAAAACGTTATTAACTCTATCAATCGTTCCTTTCAAATTTGCTTTCGCCAAAGAATCAGTGATATTATCCATGTTGGAAATCATTGAAGTAAGCGTCGCATTATTATTCTTTAGATTATTTGTTATAGAAGCAACGTTATTAATAATACTTGCTATCCTTGCTTTCTTCAACTCATCAACTATAGTATCCATAGATTCTGTTGCGTGAGTAATACTTCTTATAGCTTTAGGAATCGCAGCAAATGAATTCTTTAAGTTAACCTGAGTTGTTGAATCTAATACACCTTGTAAACTAACTACCAATGTATTTATGGTACCAAGTAATTGATCTGTTTTAGCTTTCAATGGTGCAATTTGACCTTGAACCAAATCAGTTAAAGATTCAGACTTAATACCAATCAAAGTATCTGATGAATTTAAAGGTTTAACTCCATTGTTTATTTTCTTAAGGTTTAAAATCATAGTCCCCAATAAATCAGCACTTCCGACTTCAGCAATGGTACTATCCATTAATTCAACACCTTCTCTTGTAATTGAAAATTTAACTACCCAGCAATAACCATCAGTAGCTTTTCTATCAAAAATTACATCTGAAATCAAACCAATCTTAGCTCCTTCATATCTAACATCGTTAGATGCTTGTAGCCCATCTAAGTTTTGATATTTCACAAAATACTCCACCTCAGGATTAAAAATATTGTTCCCACTTAAAAAGTTGGCTCCCCAATACAACATGAAAATTGCAGAAGTAACAATTAATCCAATTTTAAATTCTTTGCTCACACGCTATAATTTTAATTCTTTCCTTTCTTAATAATCTCTCTTGCTTTTTTCATGGAGACTCTATCCCCGTTGAAGAAAGCAATAACAAATGCATCTCCGAAACCAGCATCTTTAACCTTCTTCTGAAGATCAACTGCTTCGTTTTGTGTAACGCAGTTTCCGACAGCATATTTAAAAGTTGTGGAAACTTTGTACTCAAAGATATCACTTAAGCCTTTAAACTTACGTGAATTTAAAGGAATTTTCTTACTTGAGGAAGTGATTTGCACTCGAAAGATTAAATCATGATTAATCGCTTTTGCCTTCTCTTTAGTATTTGCGATTTCAACAGCCTTTTTTGATGCTATTGATTTTTGAACTGAATCCGAATCTGCCTTTATTTGAGTATCCAATTTAATGGTTGATGCGGTATCCTTTTTCATTCCTAAAACCCTTACTAATGTTGAATCCCATTTCGAAAAAACTAAAGCTTCTTCTTTCGAAATCTCAGAAGATGTAGCTCCCTCCATTTCTCTTTTATATTCTAAAAATGCTCTAAAAATCGCACCAGCTGTTGCTGCTTGTCCAGCCTCATCTTTCAACAATGTATGATCAGCTTTATTTGTTAAAAACCCCGTTTCTACTAACACACTAGGCATTGTTGTCCTGTACATAACCAACAAGACTCTTTGTCTGACTCCTCTACTTTTTCTTTTATTTCTTGATTGAAACTGGTGTTCGATCTTAGACGCGAAATTTATACTCGACTCTAAATACTCTTGTTGATATAGTCCCATTAAAATATTAGCCATCGGACTATTTGGATCATAACCTTCGTAATTCTTTTCGTAATCTTTTTCTAGTAGAATTACAGAGTTCTCCCTTTTAGTTAATTCTAAATTTCGATCTGTATATTTGGTCCCCATCACAAAAGTTTCTGTTCCGAAGGCCTTTTTATTCTGAGCTGAGTTAGCATGAATACTGATAAAAAGATCCGCTTTATTCTTATTTGCAATTTTTGCACGATCCATTAATTTCACAAAAACATCAGTATCTCTAGTATAAATTACTTTTACATCCTTGAAATAATCTTGAACTAACTTCCCTAGTTTCAAAGCAACTCCTAAACAAACTGCTTTCTCTTGAACACTAGAACCTAAGCACCCTGGATCATGACCTCCGTGTCCTGCATCAATTACCAAAGTTTTTACTTTAAAGTTTTTACTTACTTGAGCATGAACTGAGGATGTTAAAAAAGTAAAAATAAGGAGTAATGAAGTAAGAATTAATGAACTTACTCGTTGACCAATCGGGGCTTGGTTTTTGGTGTAAACCCTTAAATTTTGCTTAATTTTGGTCAATACTTTCATAAACTTAAAACTGATTTCCAAGGGGAATAGTATAAATAATTTGAATACTAAATTAAACATAAGATCGAGTGTTTTAATGGTTCTATTAGGATTATTAATTAACAATGCTTTCGCTAAAACTATTGATCCCGTTAATTTTTTGATCAATGGTGACACAAATCTGTCTCCGATTGATAGTTTGGGAAAGAATCTTATAATTGATTCCGATATTTCCCCAAACGCTCCCAAATTTAAAGTTAAGTACACAGCTAACGATTCTATTGATTTCGACAACGCTAATCAAATCGTGTACCTATATGGAAAGGCTAAGGTAGAATATGACAAAATAAGTTTAGAAGCTGATTTCATAAAGGTTTATATCGGTACAAATGAGGTACATGCTTTCAGCAAAAAAGACAGCACAGGAAAAGTTATTGAGAAGGTAGTTTTCACTGACGAGGGAGAAACTTTTACAGCTAAAGAAATGGGCTATAATTTCAGCTCAAAAAAAGGTAGAATAATAGAAACAACAACTCAACAAGGTGAAATGTATTTGCTTTCTGAAAAAGGAAAAAAAATGCCAAATAATGAGATTTTCTTAAAAAGAGGAAAAATTACTACTTGTGATGCTGAACATCCTCACTTCTATTTTGAAGCAACAAAACTTAAGGTTATTCCCGGTAAAAAAATTATTGTCGGACCAACAAACCTAATTATAAGAGAATTAAGAACACCTCTTATAATCCCTTTTGGAATGTTTCCTAACAATCAGAAAAAACAATCGGGGGTGTTAATCCCAGGTTACGCTAGTGGTCAAAATGGATATGGATTAGAAAAACTTGGTTTTCATTGGGCTATAAATGAATATGTACATGCTGAGATCTTAACTGACGTATATTTCTCAGGTACTTTTCGAGTTTCTACAGAATTCGCTTATAAAAAGAGATATAAATACAATGGTAAATTTATTGTAAACTACAACAATATAGTTACTGGAACTAAAGATTTAAAAGATTACAATCCATCAAGTGATTTCAAAATAAAGTGGACTTTCAATCAAGAATCGCAAGCTCATCCAAAAAGTAAATTTAGTATTCAAATAGATGCTAAGTCTCCCAAATTCAATCAAACGCAAAACATTAATAGTACAACAGCTGTATCTTCCGTTCAGAGTTATAATAGTTCTAGTTTAAACTGGAGATGGACTGAAAAGAAATGGAACTTAAACATTAATTCCAAACTTGATCAAAACTTCACTCAAGAAAAAGTTGATTTAACACTTCCTAGTTTAACATTTAATGTAAATCCAATTAAACTTGGAGATTTTAACATTAGTACAAATGCTGTGATTTCAAACAAAACCTCTCGTAGTGAATCTGACTTCTTTGATAAAGAAACGTTAGACAACTTTAGAAATGGAGCAAAAGCTAACTTTAGAATTGGAATGTCGAAAAGATGGAAAATCGCAAAATACATTAATGTAACAACGCCTAGTTTGACATGGAATTCATATTTAATCACTGAAGAAATCAAAAAAACTCAAGGGACTACAGGCCTAGTTAATGATACAAGTTCAACTGCAAAACACGCTTTTGATTTAGCGCTAGGAAACTTCGGTTTAAACACTAAAATTTACGGTAATTATGGATTTAGAACAAAAAAAGAAGGAAGGTACCTGAAGGGATTTCGCCATACATTAACGCCTTCAGCTACATTAATCTATAGACCTGATCAATTTATGGTGTGGCAAGGGATTAATGACACAATTACCGACCTGATTTCAGGTCAGCATACTGAATATAGCAAATACTCAACTGCTGTTTATAGACCTAATGCAAGCAAGGCTGCTAGTGTTAATTTCTCTTTGGATCAGAATTTACAAACTAAGGTTCTTGATAGAAATGACTCTACGAGATCCAAATACAATACAGTTAACATAATCAATGCCTTTAGAGTTAACTCTTCTTACAACTTCCTTAAGGATTCTTTAAACTGGAGTGATTTATCATTTGTATTAAACACTACTCCTGGATTCTTAAAAAACTTAAATGTAGAGGGACGATTTTCTCCATATGCAATTAATGAAGAGGGATACGTGTTTGATAGTTTACTATGGAAAAATGGTAGCGCTGGAAGGTTAACAGATTTTAAAATTAAAACAAGAATTGATTTAAAACGTCTCGACTTAGTGAATTGGATCTTTAAAAAGAAAACACTTCCTAAAGATAATTTCAAATGGAGTTTAACATTAAATTATACATACTCCTATACTAAACCAGCTTTAGATGCAACCATCAACCAATCCTTAGGATTGAATGGAAGTTTTCAATTATCAAAAAACTGGTCTTTTACTTACAACCTTCCTGTTAACATAAAGAGTTTAGATTTCTCACCTAGTTCTTACTTCAATTTCACTAGAAGTTTACATTGTTGGGAAATGACGTTTAACTACTTCCCTTTCCAAGAGCAAACAAATTATACATTTACAATTAGACCAAAAGCAGGTTTATTATCAGATCTTAAATACGACAAGAAAAGATCTGGAGGTACCGCAAACTAAAAACTCACATTATTATGGCTACGATTATTAACACTAAAAATGCACCAGCGCCAATAGGACCTTACAATCAATCTGTAAAAGTTGGAAATATCTTACTTGTATCAGGACAAATTGCGTTGATTGCTGAAACAATGGAGCTAGTAGAAGGTGGTGTTGAAGAAGAGACTCATCAAGTAATGAAAAACATTGGAGCTATCTTAAAAGAAGCCGGATTAGATTACTCAAATATCGCTAAAGCTTCTATTTTCTGTAAAGACTTAGGTGACTTTGCTAAAATCAACGAAATCTATGGTTCTTATTTCACTAGTGATTTTCCTGCAAGAGAATGTGTTGAAGTAGCAAGACTGCCAAAAGATGTTGCTGTTGAGATTTCAGTAATAGCAGAAGCTATATAGAAATTAATTATTTAAAAAAAAATTGTGTTAATTAAGTTTAATGTTTATCCGCTTCTTTACCCAAGGCTTTTCTTTATATATAATCACCCAACAACGTCCCCCCTTTACCGAAAGGGATCAAGAGGGTCATAGCACCTGATTTTTAATTTAACTTAAAAAAAAAGCGTCTGGAGACCCGATTGTAAAGACACACGCATATCCTACGGAACATGACGCGCGAGAATCGGGTAGTTAAGTGGCTAAACCTAATCAATCATAAACTGCTTTGGGTAAAGTTGCGGATAAGCATATTAAGTTTCCAGTACTAATCTTAAGGATGTAAATTCCTTTTGATAAGTCTGAAACGTCAATTACTTGTGTGTCTCACTAAGAAAATGGGATCAGTGTAAAAAGTGTCAATACTGTAATCAGAACAATCCAACAACATTACCTATCAATTCTAAATTACTTTGATAATCGAAGCGCAAATGCTTCAGCCGAATCTTTCAATGCTAAAATCAAAGCTTTTAAAACACAATTCAGAGGCGTTCGTGATGTGAATTATTTCCTTTTTAGATTAGAGAAAATTTTTACTTAATATATTAAACCCACAACAATTGGTCTTGATTCCTTAAAATGCGACCTCGGACAATTCATAACGTGGTACCGAATAGTGTACCGATCTATAGGGGGGATATTAAAAGTCTAATTCCAAGAAGATTGTTGAAAGACTAGTACGTTCAGTTTAGAGCAAAAAAAAAGCCCAGTAAAAACTGGGCTTCTCTTATTTCTGCGGTCTGGATGGGACTCGAACCCACGACACCCTGCGTGACAGGCAGGTACTCTAACCAACTGAGCTACCAGACCAAAGAACTTCTCTATCTCTAGAGGACTGCAAATATAAGGGACTTATTCTTTTTACACAAGTAAAAAGACAAATAAAATCAACTTATTCCTTAACTACCTTATAACCAACAGAATTAATTCCATTTATTCTTCTTGAATTCATAAAAGGTACTATTTCCACAATGTATTTCCCTGATAATTTCAATTTAAAATCTTCAATAGTCTCTTGAATCTTACTTTCAAACGACAAAAAAGGACTTGAATTCATATTAAACTTACTTTCAATACTTTTAAAAGAAGAATCTGGGGATATAATATTTACCTGAAAGTAGAATTCATTATAATTAAAATTCTCATTAAAGTTAAATTGAAAATTAAGTATCTCTGGAAAGGTATCTCTTTTTATAACTCTGAAAATACATGGCTGTTTAACATCCCAATAATTACCATGTAAATATTTTGACGCACCGGAATCACTAGTTTCTAAAACCATTGGTTCCTTACTAGTAATATTTCCCTTTATTTTTACTTCAACCGAATCTTTATGTATTATAGACAATAATACTTTTAAGGAATCACCTTCTAAAAGAAAAAGCGTTTTCACATCTCCTCTAATAGCTTCCTTCAGTATCATATAATCAATCAGTGTGTCGTTATTGATTATGTATTGGAGTTTCAAAGGAACTTCATTGTAAGCTTTAGATTTATTAATTGCTAACAAGTGAATATCCTTGTACCCTTCTGTCTCAGCAACGAGATTTATTTCTATTGAATTGAAAGAAGAAAGTGAACGGAATGACTTTGAGTGACCTATTATCGATAGACAAACTAAAAGAAGTAATAAATGTGATTTCATAGTAATTAACCTTACAGAATGCGAAGGTTAAAATAATTTTGCTCGTTTCAGCAAATAAGTTTGAAGAATTTTCGAGAACCCTTCGTTAATATCTGCCTCAACATAATCTATTTTAAAACTAGAAAGCTTGTTCTTAATGAAAGATTTATTCTTAAGTTGAGTTGCTTGAAACGATTTCTGAATCTCCCTTGGATTAATTTTCACTAATTCACCAGTTTCTAAATCAATAAATTTATGAGGTGTATTTGAGAAGTTTAAATCAATTTCTTTTGATTCGTCTAGTACGTGAAACACAACAACCTCATGATTATTATGCTTAAGATGATGTAAACTCTCTGTTATTTCAGTGAAACTCTCTTTGTCTTTTTGAAAATGGAAATCCGTAAATAAAACAAAAAGAGATCGTTTAGGAAGTCTTTCAGCAATTTGATGAATTACATTCGAAATATTAGTATCTGAAGTTTCTTTATTTTGTTGAATTAGTAATTTTTCAACAATATTAATGAGGTGATAAAAATGAGTTTTACTTCCTTTTATCTCTGTTACATTTAAAACATTATCATCAAACGTAATTAATCCAGCAGCATCTCTTTGCTTTGATAATAAGTTTAATAATGCAGCAGCTGAATATATAGAGAAGCCTAATTTATTCAAATCATTAAGACTTGCGTTTTTAGATTCAGGAAAATTCATTGATGAAGACACATCAATTGCAATAGAACATTTTAGATTTGTCTCTTCCTCGTATTCTTTTAAAAAAAGCTTTTCAGTACGAGCAAATAATTTCCAATCAATATTTTTAATTGAATCACCAGGAACATAAAGTTTATGTTCTGCAAATTCAACAGAGAATCCATGAAATGGACTTTTATGTAATCCCGTTAAGAAGCCTTCAACAATTTGATTGGCTATTAACTCGAAACTACTAAAGTTTTCAATATGTTCTCTCTGGATTGGCAAATCAATATTTATTAAAAATTGAATATAAAAAAAAGCCTCCCAAAATAGGAGGCTTTTCAAAAAAATATTTTAGTTAAAACTATAAAAGCTTGTCTAACTTCTCAGCTAAAACAGCTTTCTGAACAGCACCAACTTGTTTATCTACTACTTCTCCATTTTTAATAAAAAGAATAGTTGGAATATTTCTAATTCCAAACTTAGCTGAAACACCGTTATGCTCATCAACATTAACTTTTCCAATTATAGCTTTACCATCATAATCTTTAGATAACTCCTCAACAATCGGGCCTACCATTCTACATGGACCACACCATTCTGCCCAAAAGTCAACCAATACTGGTTTATCACTCTTTAATGCTAATTCTTCAAAGTTTGCGTCAGTAAATTCTAATGCCATAATCTTAGTATTTATATAATAATTGAAATATTGTCTATCTCAAATTTACGCTTTATACTTGAAAGATCAAGAGATGTTAATAACTAGTATTAACTAGTTTAAAGCCACACTTCCTTTTAAGGTAAATTCCCTTGCTAAATCGGACATTGCATCTGTAGAGTTAGTGAATAACGAATTCTGATAATCATCCAAAGCATCTAATAAATTTTTGAGCTTTTTTGTTTGATTATTGTTTAAAAAAGTAAGCTCTAATAAATTGTCAATTTCTTTCAAAACAGAACTATATTGATTTTTAGTTTTGATTTTCATCATGATCGGAGGATTTGGTATCTGGAAAAACATACGTTAAAACTCGTAAAAAGGTTCTACGTGAATTATCTATTTAATTAATACTTTCGACCAAAGTATAAATCCCCAAGACGATCAGTGTAAAAGATATCATCAACCGTATTCTATTTAAAATATTTGGATTATACTTCTTTGTACCTTTTTTTAATAAATGGATAAAAAAACCAAACCATAAGCAATCACCTATGATAATACCGAAACTAAAAAGGAGTAAATTAAAATTATTGATCGTTTCCGTAGGAAATAAACTCGTAATCCATCCCTGAGCGTTATATGCTACCCAAGCCCAAAAAGCTATAAATCCAGGATTACTTCCACATAGTACAAAACCTTTCCCAAAACTTGCCAAAGGTGATTTCAAAAAAATACTCTTCTTAATTTCTATCCCGGAAGACTTAGCCTCTTTTTTTGTTAATAATTGATAAGCTCCAATTACTCCTAAAAGAATGATGCACCCCCCTCCAAAAACACCTATTCCGGTTCCTATTCTAGGTGACTCAGTTAGAAATCGATCGAACCCCAAAAAGGTTAAATACCCGAAAATAGAATCTATGATTATAACTCCTAATAGAAAAGGTACAATTTGAATTTTTGGCTTACTTAAATAATTTTCAGCGACCAATAAATTAATAGGCCCTAAAGGTGTTGAAGAAATCACTCCAAATCCAATCCCTAAAAACAATAAGAAAAGTAAAAAGAGAAAAGTAATCAAATTTAAAATTTTAAGACAAAGGGTTTCCCATATAAACTTGATCACTTACTTTACTAGAAGTAACCTGATCAGGACTTGCTATACAACAAGTTGATCCCAATAAGAAAGTGGCAATTTCATTACCTATACCTACTGGCGAACCAATAGTAGTTTCACTTCCCAATACGATTGCACCAACCCCAGGACCTCCAACGATGGACAGATACCATGTTTTTCCTAAATCATCAACAATATCAACATTAATACGCTCATTCCTTAGTGCTGGTAGTGATGGGTTTTTATAAGCCCAAGGTCTTAATAAAACAAGATCTCCTGGAATATGTTCTATTCTAGATACCACCCCATCAACTGGAGCATGAATTCTATGGTAATTATTATTGTGAAGAAACACGTTTGAAAAATAGTAATCAGAAGGTATTTCATCCCCTGCTGATCCGAAAATTGTACGTAAATGTCTAGTTTGACCTTTTACTTTAACTAAATTTAACTCGTCTATTTTACCATACTCGCACAAAAGACCTTCGCAAGCCCAAACAGATTTTGCGGAAATAGCAGGTGGAATCTTCCACAATCTAGTAAAAAAATCTTGAAAACTTTTATAACTATCTGCTCCGCTCGCAGGGATAAAACTGTCTAAATAGTTTGGATCAGAATACTGAGCTTTACAATAAGGGCCAATCAAATGACGAGACCATGGTTTGTTATAAACATCAGCATACAATCCACTCACCCATCTCTGAGTTCTCCCAGGTAAAGCACCCCACATGTATATAGAAATGAAGCTAAAAAAACTTCTTTTTAATATTAATTTTGCAACTGCCATTTTAACTATTTTGAGTAGCTACTCCAACAAAAGGAAGAGTCCAAATCGGTTGCAAAGTTAATAAAAAAGAAAGGTATTGTCCAGAGAAAATGATAAGATGGTTAATAAAAATGTTAAAAAGTGCATTTGACTCGTTAAAAAAGAGTGTGTTTATTCATTATTTTAGCTTTACTAATTACAATTCTCTATGGATAAGCTTCAATTTATTGTTCAATCTTTTTCAAATGAAGAAAAATCAGGTTTTGAACATTTTATAAATCGTTTTAGAGTTCGAGACAACAGAAAGGATTTTCAACTCTTTGAAAGACTAGCTAAACCTGATAGTTTATCACTAGAAGAAGCACTGAAATTCTTGTACAATGGAGAACCTGAAAAAGAAGCATACCATGCTTTGAGAAAAAGACTCCTTGGTCATTTAATTGAATACATCACTTTAAAAGGTATAAATGACACCAAAGGAAATGCTCATTATAATTCTGAAGGATTAATTAAATTATCAGAATATCTTTTTGAAAAAGGAGCTTTCCCTGCTGGATGGCAGTACTTAAAAAGGGCTTTAACAAGTGAATTGAAAAAAGGTAATTACGAAACTCTTACTAAACTATACCTCCTTTGGTTAGAAAACTGGGAAGAATACACTGGTAACGAAAAATTCAATAACATCTACAAACTTTATGTCGATACTAAAGAAAAAAGTGAAAGAGATCAAAGGTTTAAACTAGCTCTAAGTATTGTAAAAAGGAAAATTGAACAGTTCAAACTTCAACTAAAAGAGATTAATATTGACAAGATTATTAAGGACGTAGTTAGTGGAATGGATTTGAATAAAAAAGACTTTAATTCACTTGAGAATCTATATTACATTGCTCAGCTTATTAGAGCAAGTTCTCTAGTTTCGAAAGATTATGTTGAAATAGAGAAATACTTAAGTACAAGATTAAAGAAATTAGAGAAAAAAGAAGGTGATTCTATTTACTGTGGTTTATTCTGGGAACTTAAATATTTTCAAGCTCATGCTTGTTATCGATTAAAAAAGATAGATAAAGCAAGAGAATTACTTTCTTCAATCAACTTAAGTCTTGGAGATATAACAAAAAGCAAGCATGACGACCTTTTTTGTAAAATAGAATTATTGAACTGGGCTTGCGAATTTTACGCAAACAAAGTAGACGCAGGAATACATAGATTACTTCTTTTAGAAAACAATCCGATTTTTAAAAGTAATAGTATTTATGATTTAGACAGAAAAATGAATCTCATCACATCATTCTTCGCTAAGGAAAATTTTAAAAGAGCAAATTCAGTATTAAACTCCATAGGCCATTCAAGCCAATGGCTACAGAAAAAGAAAGGATTAGAGTGGCGAGTAAAGTTTCAAATGATTGAACTTATAGTTCTTTACGAGAATGATAAAATAGACTTGGTTATACTTAAATTAAGATCTACACAAAGACTAATAAGAGAAGTAATCAAAATCAATCCTAATTACAAAAACCTTTCTGTTTTCTTAAAGATCATCAAATCTTCAGTTGATCAAGGTTCTTTTAGAGGCCTTGATAAAGAGTTGGACAAATTTGAGTTTAGCCCGTTTAAACAAGAAAACATTCAAGCAATGGCCTTTTATGCATATCTAAAATCCAAAATTAAAAAAGAGAACTATTACAATACATTAATGGATTTAATAGAAAGGGAATAAAATGACTATAATTAAAAACATAAGACTAGTACTTATTCTAAGTATCCTAATCTCTTTTAGTTTCGGAACAGAAAAGAACACTGGCGTAACTTCCTGTGAATCTCCTTTAGCGAATGGAATTTTAAAACTTCAGGTTAGAAACGACTCTGTAAAATTCATGTGTCAGGAGATAAAAGTAAGAAATGGAGTATTTCAAGCATGTGATACACATTCATTAGCTAGTTATACATTTTACATTCACAGACAAAAAATCAATTCAGAATGGTTAGTTGATCCAATTAAATTAAACGACTTCTTTCCTAAAACTGAAACTAAAGAAAGCAATACTAAATGGTTTAATTTTGAATACAAAAAATCATACAATCATAAAGAAGACTTTACGTCCGATCAACAAAAAACGGGAGTAACTTATAGACATCATGAAAGCAAAAAGAATTTTGTGAACTATGTAATTGCAAACCCAAAAGAAAAGCCATATTCAAATGAGTCTAAGTACCAATTTCAATATGATTGGGAAGAAAACATTAAAGGTAAATATGAATCATTTTATGGTGATGGAACAAAAAGATTCCGTCATAAATACCTAGCTACTAGATTCATGGCGTTAGATAAAAAGGCTAATTCGAAAGAACAACAAAGTAATTGCGACATTACATTGAGTGGTGTTATAGAATCGTTCTATGAAACAGGTAAGAAAAAAGAAGTTGTTATATATAATGATCTATATATAACAGAACAAAAACCTAAAAAAGAGAGGATCACCATAAAATCAGAAAGAACTGGTGAACGAAAAACTTTTTACGAATCCGGAAAACTCTTCAGTTCTGGAAAGTTCAATTTCAAAGGTTATCAAGGCGAGGTAATTTACTTTTCCCTGAAAAAGATAATTATCAAGTCAACGAATTATAAAGATGACCTTCTTCATGGAAAATACAAAGAGTTCAATGAAGACAATACCATAAAAACAAAAGGTCAGTATATCTCAGGAAAAAAATCTGGAAAATGGCAATACTTTGATCTATCTGGAAAGAAAACTTCTACTATTCAATTTTAGTTTCGTAAAACTCAATTTTTAACACAAACCTATTTGTTAATAAGCCGCATGTTATGCCTGATAATTAATTTCGGCTTATGCAAAAGGTGCTTTGTTTTTTTAATTACTATGTTGTCAATATTCTCATCGCCATACAGCTATGGTCAAGAAGACAATAATGAAGTCTCAAAAGCAGAAAAGGTAAAAAACCTGATGACACGAGAAGTAGAGGACGTTTCAATTCTAAAAGAAGGAGGCTTCAGTGTTTATTATAAAAAAGATACCATAGAAGTTTCATGTGATGCAAGAATCGAAAACGGACAACTAAAATCGACTTGTGAAGGCTACTCTTCAATTGAAGACAAATTAAAATTCTCTAGTAGAAAAAGCTTTAGATACAGCGGATGGTATGAAGGAGATATGAAGTACACAATGGATTTCCCTGAAGATATCCCTGTTGAAAAAACAGAAAAGAAAAAAGGCTGGATTCTATATCCCTCAATTCAAGTTACTAAATTTTACGAAAAATACACGCACGATGATCAAGAAGGGAAATACACTTATTTTCATAAAGAAAAGCAAGATGATCGAATTCTATATTCATTTAAAGATGAGACCAACAAGCTTCATCCAAGTAAATGGGACAGAATGTATGACAGAGAAGAAACAATAACCGGTACTTATAATTCATATTATTTAAATGGAAAAAAAGAACTAAAAAGGAGTATGAAATCATGCGTTTTACGCACTTAAACAACAATTCATTTAAAGACGCTATTGATTGTGAAGTAGAAGTGACTGCATACGGGCATTATTCTAAATGGTATGAAAGCGGAAAGAAATTTTACACTGTAGAATATGATGAAACCCACATGAAAAACTATATCAAGAATGAAACTACAAATGAAAATGAAGTTATAGGAGAAGGTAAACTTAAAGGAAACTATACCGCTTGGCATGAAAACGGAATGTTTATGTGTGAAGGAACTCTAAAAAACGGAAAACCAACAGGTGTCTGGAAATACTACGATTTCAATGGTGTTTTATCAGAAACAATGAAGTATAAAAATGGAAAACTAACGGGAGACTATTTATCATTTTACGACACAGGAGAAAAGAGGAGAAAGGTTGTTTACTACAATAACTGGAGAGTTGGTTTAAGTTATGTTTATTTTGAAGATGGAACAATTAATAAAAAAACAGAATACGTTAAAAACGAAAAATTTGGTGTTTATCAAGAATACGATAGAAAAGGTACATTAAGAGTAAATGGATATTATAAAAAAGATGGGAAAACGGACAAATGGGAACAATTCTTCGCGAATGGTTCTGTTAAGAAACAGACCTACTATAAAAACAATCTACGAGATGGTGTCAATACAGAATTTCACAGAAACGGTATTAAGCAATTAGAAGTTCCTTATGTAAAAGACAGAGAGAAAGGAGCTTTTAATAGTTGGTTCAAAAATGGTGTAAAGCATTTGACAGGAAAATTTCATGATGGAATAAAAAATGGATCTTGGCTTAGATATTTTAAGTCGGGCGTAAAACATGAAATGGTAAATTACGCAATAATTAAAAACAGTAATGATTCTATTCTCTCTATTTGGTACGAAGATTTTCAACTTCAAAAAGAGAAGTATTTGAGAAACGGAAAATGGAAAAAATACCACAATAACGGAACGATAAAACATGAAGGGAATTTTACAAACGGAAGACTTGATGGTAAACAACTTCACTACGACACAAGCGGCGTTGTTATAAGAAAAGAATTCTTTGTAGCCGGCAATCGAAAAGGTGACGTTCAGACATACTATAAGTCAGGTAAACTAAAAATGAAAGGAAACTACGGAGATGAAGTATCGTTAGCTGTTGAATCCTATTTCACAGAAAAAGGAGTTCAAACAATAATCGCAGGAAAAGGAATTATAAAAACAAAAAAAAGTGGCTATACTGAAGTAACAACTTATATGCATGGTGCCCCTCATGGTGAATGGAAAAGTTGGGGGAAAAACGGAAACTTACTAGAGGTTGGAACTTTCAATCGAGGAGAAGAAACAGGCAAGTATATTCAATACACCAAAAATGGCAAGGTAAAAGAAGAAGGCTACTATATTAATGGCATCGAAGATGGCTACTGGAAGAGCTATTACAAGGACGGAACTCCTAAAGAGGAAGGTAATTATAAGGAAGGTGCTAAAAGAGGTCAATGGAAATATTACTATAAAAATGGCTCTCCTAAGGCGGTTTTTGTACACAAAAAAAATAATCAAGAATTGATATGGGCATTTTGGAGTAAAAATGGCGTTCAAAAAGTAAAAGATGGTGCTGGTGAATATTATGACAGGGATGACAATGGTATACCAATTAAAGGACCAATTAAAGAAGGCCTAAAACAAGGTCAATGGAATTTCAGATTTAACGTAAAAGGAGTTGACCACTTAGTAATATTTAACAAAGGAAAAAAAGCTAGATAAAAACAACCTAACTCACTCAATACAACTTGATTACTATTCTAAACATCAAGTGATTTTCTTTGGTATTCTGAATCACATACAACACCATTTTTAATCCTTATTTCACTTTCAAAAAAGCGCTCTTTTTTTATCTCATAGATAAAAGAAGTCCGTTTATCGGAAATCAATATTTATGGAACGAATTATATTGACTTTAACATAAAGTTATCGTAAATTCCAATACCGAAAAAAAAACTTTTAGAATGAATCAATTATTATCGATTACATTAGCATTATTCTTAAGCTTAACAACTGTTGCAAATAATGAAATTTCCGAAATCCTTGAAGACGGAAAACTGAGTGAAATGAGTGGTGATTACACATCAGCAATAAGCCAGTATAAGAAAGCAATCAAACTAGATGAGAACAACTATAACGCTCATTTATTCCTAGGTAATGTATACCATATCCAAAATGATTATGTTAATTCACTAATTCAATATAATGCTTCGATCTTTATAGATTCTAAAAAAGCAGATGCATATTTTTATAGAGGAAACCTACAAATAGATCTAGGAAGCACTTTTGGTGCTGTTAATGATTATTCAAGGGCTATAGAGAAAGATCCAAACGTTATGCAATATTATATGTGTAGAGGATTTGCCCATTCTAACATGGGTGATTTTCACAACGCAGTTGATGATTACTCAATTGCAATTCAATTAGATCCTCAAAGCGCAACTTCATATTATAGTATGGGAAAAGTTCAAGGAATGATTTCTGACTTCATGTTAGCTTGTGATAAAATCATTGAGATAAAAGATACAGGAAGTGTTAGAGCAGAAACAGTACACATGAACTTTTGCTTGATCTAAAAAGAACATAACAAACTGAATAAAAAGGACTTAACCGTCCTTTTTTTGTGTCTAAAAAGTTCTTAAATAAATACAATTCACTATAACTAAAATACATATTAGTCGTACTGTAATTTAACAAACTAAAAATAGCCTCAATGAAAAGCCAACTTTTACGAAAGACAATACTTTCTTTTCTTCTTGGAATCTCCCTAACTGGAATAACTCAAACAGATTCCTTAAGTCTGGATGATAAAAGTTCATATTATGCCTTATCGTTTGAAGAACTTCTTAATTTAGAAGTAAAAGTTGCATCTAAAAAAGCTGAAAAGATTTCGGACGCTCCAGGAATGATAACATCATATGCCTCTTCCGATGTCGAAAGGTTTGGATATTACACATTGAAAGATTTAGCTAATATAACTTCTGGATATAGTACCTTTTCTGCATTTGGAGAAACAAACATTGAAACTAGAGGACAAAAAGCAGGTTCATGGAATGCTTCAAAACACTTACTAATGATTGATGGTATTCCTGTTAATCATTCAAGGGCAAATTCTGCTCCTATGGAATATCAAGTTCCTTTGTTCTTTGCAGATAAAGTAGAATTTTTAAAAGGACCTGGTTCTGCTCTCTATGGTACTTCAGCTTTTTATGGTGTTATGAATATCCAGTCAAAAAAATTAAAAGAAGAAGGCGCATTTACAGAAACAAAAATAACATACGGTGACGCTGGAAGATCAAGAAGATTAATGAGTAATTCAATACTGAAAAACACAGTTGGAGAAACTAACTTAAGTTTTAGTTATTTCAAAAAAGGATTTTCAGGTGATGAATTAGGTGCAAATGGAGGAACGAAACATTTCAATAACGACAATTCAATGTTTTTAAATTCATCATTCAAATTCACCTCTACTTCTTTAAAAGGAATTACTCTTGGAGTTATCTACATGAGAAGGAATTCTCATGCAGGGGAATTCTGGGGACCTACTCCTTCGCCATTAAATGAAGTGACATGGGAGCAATACATCCCATATTTGAAATATGAACTTGACATTAATGATAAGTTAAGTTTTAATTCTTACTTAAAATATAACGGATCAACTGAAAAAAGCACTTATGGAGGAAGCTCAAATACACTAATTGCTTCATCCCAAATATTTGCAGGATATAACTTCACAACTGCCGACATTGAAGGATTAGCTGAAATTTCATATGAAATTAATGATAGATCAAATATAATTGTCGGTATTAATATCGATTCTAGAGAAGAACTTTCAAGTCCAACATCTTTTAGCTGGGAAATTAGAGCTCCCGCTGATACAACAATACCTTTACCTTATGAATTCAATACATTAACGTATTCTGGTCCAGTACGAGTTAACGTAGCCTCAGCTTTTGCACAATACAGCAATGAGTTCAATATTCTTGAAGGACTTATTCTAACAGCAGGAGGAAGATTAGACAATGGTTTTTCTCAAGCTGGTACTTATACTCAATTCTCTCCTAGAATAGGATTAGTTCAAAAACTAACAAGTAAGCTTAATATCAAAGCTTTATATGGTCAAGCCTTAAGAGTTCCAGGTGTTAAAGAAATTGGACTAAATTTAGAAACAATTGATCTTATCAATAAAAATGGAGGTAATGGAAATACCAACGACATACCTGAGGTGGGAGCTGAAGTTATTAAATCATTTGAAGCAGGAATTAATTATAACAATAAAAAATTCAGTAGCGCGATGGCATGCTTTTATAACATTACCACGAATGCTCTAGATGGAACTCAATATTTCTATACCGATAAAAATGGTGAACCTCAAACACCTAACTATTTTGAAAATACCAATGGAGAAATAGTAGCGAAAGGTTTCGAAATCGATTTACAATATGCGATGAATAAAAACTTTCGGATTATGTTAAATCATGCTTTTGCAAAAGCAATAATTAATGACACTACAGATTTCATTGATGTCCCTACCCAAAAAACAAATGCTGCAGTTACGTTCGTGCTTCCAGGCCGTTTCAAACTGGCAACAACTGCGATACTAAGACAAAACTGGGGCTACACAGTAACAGAAGACTCGTATAATAGTGACGATGTTAAAATGAATAATAAGACAGAAATGGCAGGCTTCACAATGTTAGACTTAAATTTACAAATGCCTATTAATAAAAATTTTGGTATTGAATTTCAAGTTAGAAACCTTTTGGATACTCAATGGAAACAACCATCTTTACATGCCAACAACGTTGACGAACCACTACTTGGTCAAAACAGCATGATTCCACTGGCAAGAAGAAATTTCATGTTCTCAATTTATGGTAAATTCTGAACAGTATAATTAATAAATTACTTAACCGTCATCAACTAAAATTCATGACGATGTTTTATGTAAAAAAGATTCTGATTTAACAGTTTCCCTGAACTTCAACTAAACCTTCTTGGTAGCTCTTTTCTATTTTAAAGGAAACTAATAATTATTACCTCATCAAAAAAACATCCCTTACCAATCGACAATTAGTAGAGCATAAAAAACAAATATCAAAACAACAAAGCTACTAGGCAGTTCATCACAAGATTTAGACTAATATGCATTAAAGCAAAAAAAACGCCTTGGCAACCCTCCAAGACGTTTTTAATCCAATATAACAAACCCTATCCTAATCTAAATTAGTCTAGTACTTTTAATCTATTTTTTCTGAACCTCCTTAACAATCTCTTTTCCTGAGCTGTAAATTACTTTCAGCATATAATTACCTTTAGCTAGATCACTCATATCCAATCTAATAACATTTTCTGTCACTTTATCAGATAGAATTAATTTTCCTGTAACATCCATTAAGGTAATCTCATTAATATTCACTCCTTCAACTATTAATTCATTCTCAACTGGATTAGGATAGAAATGTAACGATACCATATCAGACTCTTCTAGAGAAGTACACAAATCAACAACAGCTGAAATTTCATTTGAAACAACATCATTACTTGCTAAACAAGTTAGAGATGAATTCACTTTCGCAGTTACTTTTTCACCATTTGAACCAGAGAAATCATAAGTTGTCCCTGTTCCATCAACTACTCCATCAATATACCATGTTATAACAGAAGAATTCCCCCCATTACCAATTGTTGATTCAAAAGTCATCACCTCACTTACACAGATAGGCCAAGACGAACCATTTGGAATAGCAATAGCAATCGTTGGATCTACATTAGCTAATAAACTCAAAGTAACACCAGACGATGTTACCGTATTAGGTAAAGAACATACTTCGTCTGAAGTTACTGTTAAAGTAACAACATCTCCATTTGACAATGAACTTGAAGAGAATGAAGCAATTGTTGAAACCTCAACAGTTCCTATTTTCCATGAATACGATGGAGTAGCACCTTCATTTGTTAATGTTGCCGAAATTTGAACTAAATCACCTTCACAAGTTGGCGAATTATCAAGCGAAATTGAAGCCGTAACAGCTTTACTTGCATCAGCACTAATAACAACATAATTTGATTTAGACTCATTTACACCGTCAACAGTTAAAGAAGCAGCCTTGCTCCCTGCTGTTAAATACTTAACCGTATGAGGCCCAACTCCACTTGCTGTTGCAGGACTTGCTCCAGAACCAAAGTCCCAAGCATATACAGAAGGAGTTCCTCCTGTTACATTAGCTGTAAAAATAATATCCTCACAATTTGTAGTCGTCGTTACATCTGCAGAAAAATCAACAGTCATATTTGAACCAAAACAAAAAGCATTAGATGATGGAGAAGTATAATTTTGAACTTCCGTTTCAAAATAACTTGTTTTTCCATTTTCTTTAAATCCAAATACATCTGTATCATAAGAAACTGCACAAGAACCTAAATTATCCCATTGCCCCCACTGACCAGCAGTTGCAGGATCTTCTACTCCACACCATTTAGCTTCGTATAAAACCCCATTTCTTGCAACCTGATCACCAACACAATATTGTGTTCCTGAAGACCAAGCAGTAGCAGTACATTGTCCACTATTAAAAGCACTTGTCATCACAAAATCATAACACCCTTCTTGTAAACAAACCTCTTCTTGAAGTTCAGTACTCACAGTTGAAGCAGTTCCATAACTTCCAGATTTCACTACAGTTGAACCATCCTTTACTTCCCAAGCAAAAGACGTATTAGCAGATCTTTCCGTCATATATAAAGTATGAGCTGTTCCAAATGCTACAGTTGTACTCGAAGATTCTTCATCATTTGTATTTTTCTGATCAACTTGACCATTTGGTTCAGAAACTACAACCTTAACAACATTACTTCCTTGTGTTGAATAAACAACTTGTGATAAAGTAATTACTTCAGTAGCGTTTGTAGCTAGATTAGCAGTATGATTAATTGTTTCAATTAAGTTATTATTCAAAAACACTTCAATTTTTACTGAAGTAAGTACAACTCCCCCTTTATTTCGAAGAGTAAATTGAGGACTAACAGAACTTCCACATAAAGTTGAAGGTACATTAATCATATTCTCAGCAGCAGCATCATAATCTAAAACTTGACTACCATATATATCACTTTCCCATAACCCTCTTCCGTAGGTTCCTGCAAATATTTTATTAGATATATAGTTTATTTCCATTTCATACACTCTAGAATTAGCTAAACCATCATCAAATGTCACGTAATTACTCATCCCATCTTCTATGTATGAAATAAAACCATTTCCTCCAATGTACAATCCATTTTCAGAATTGTCTTGCCATAAAGCACAATAGTAAGATGTATTAGGTAAATTCTTTGTGTAATTTGACCAACTAGAACCAGCATCAGTAGAGATGTAAATTGTTGAAGAAGTTACTGCAACAACTCTTTCTGGATCATTAGGAGCAACATGAATATAGTTAATCGTTCCTCCAGGAGAGATCGCAGACCATGTTGTACCACCGTTCTTCGTTACTCTTAAAATAGCACTTTCAGCCGCATAAATATATTGATTGTTAGAAGGAGCAATTTTCAATTCATCTAAAGAACTTCCTCCAAAATTAGAAATTTGTTGCCAATTTGCTCCTTGAGTTGTACTCTTCCAAACTTCATTAAATCCAACATAAATTGTATTCGAAACAGTAGGATCTTGCTCGAATGGAGTAACCCATGAACCAGAACCTGAAGGTTTAGTAATACTTGTTCTTGAATTCCCTTGATTTGTAGACTTATACATTGATCCACTTTGAGATGTACCATAAAGAATTGTTGGATCACTCCAATCTACAAATGATTCCATTCCATCAGCTCCCAACCAATCTTTCCACTCTCTATTAGCACCTCTCATTACAGAAGTACCATTATCTTGAGATCCACCAGAGATCACATTAGGATCTGATTTTGAAACACCAATTCTATAAAATTCTCTATTTCCAATTCCAGTTGTTCTATCAACATAAGTTGCTGCTCCATCAGTTGAAGTATAAATACCTCCGTCACTTCCTACATACAATACATTACCGTGATACTTTAAAATATCAACATCTGCATGACAATAAGCTAACCCTTTATTTGCAACATTCGTTGGTGTCCAATCAGAAGTAGCTGTAAATGTTGTTCCTCCATTAGTAGACTTCCATGTTAGTATTCCTGCAATATGAACTTCATTTTCATCAGTTGGACTACATGTAACATCCATATCTCTTGGTGCCTGTCCTGAATTATCATTTCCTGTAGTAGAATAACCAAAATAATTTATTGTAGAAGTATGTAATTGAGTAAAACTAGCTCCAGAATT
Organism: uncultured Flavobacteriales bacterium; assembly: GCA_963933885.1. Classification (GTDB taxonomy): domain Bacteria; phylum Bacteroidota; class Bacteroidia; order Flavobacteriales_C; genus CAWVWF01. The sequence goes on from CAWVWF010000007.1 coordinate 33,067, forward strand.
TGTTGACTTATAAAATCCATCAAAAGACCCTGATGCCTCTACAACATAAACAACACTAGGATTATCAGCCGTTACAGCCATCATCTTAGCACTTGTTCCAACTCCCGAGATAGTAGAGAAATTATCTCCTCCATCAGTTGATTTATAAATACTATTACCTGAAAAATACACAACGCTAGGATCTCCAGGTTTAAATTCAATATCATACGCACTTGAGCTTGAGACTACTTGAGTCCAAGTAACACCTGCGTTTACCGACTTATACAATCCATTTGATGTACCATTCGCGGCAGCAAATAAGACACTTGGATTTGTCGGATGAATTAATATTCTAATAATATCTCTAGATCCTGGAAAAGTCAATTCATTCCAAGTTGCTCCACCATCGGTTGATTTAAACATATCTCCATATGCCGATCCCCAGTAATAAATGTTTGAATTTACTGGATCGATTTCTAAAGACCAAACATTTACATTTTGAAAATCATCAGTTAAATTCGTCCAATTCACTCCGTTATTTGTCGTTTTCCAAACTCCAGAATTAGGCCCACCAACAATGATATGGTTTAAATCAGACTCATCAATTCCAATTGAAGTAATACGTCCAACTCCCGGATTCCAACCTTGCGTTGCGTCCCAATAAGTTGGTCCTAATTCTTGCCAAGAACCAGAAGTACTTGTTGCTAATGTTTGAATATTGTTATTTGCTCTTTCTTTTGCTTTATAAGCGCGTAAACTTCTCATTTGATCGTTTTGTTTTACCAAAACGCCATCTACTTGCCGCTCTTTACCAGCAGCATAAAGCCAACGTTGAAACTGTTTATATCCAGTTCCTCTTCCTCTCCCGACATCATCGAAATGAGTTTCTGCAGATTTTTTAATTTGTTCAATTGAGTAAGTACCTTTTTGGATCATGTCCTGGTACTTTTGGGCGTGCAGAATACACGACACCGTTAATAGGCCAGCTATTAAGTAGGTTTTCATAAGGCTATTTTAATTTAGTTAAGGGACTAACAAGTTAACATTTTTTTTACAAGGCGACCAATTAAAAGTAGGGTAAATTCGACTTCCCTTGTTATATCTACGACACAAGGCTTCATTTATAAGATTAAACTTTTTATGAATCTGAATCTAATACAGAAAAGATGATATACGTAGAACTACAGTTAGCTAATATGGTAAGTAGGAGTTGTTTAAGACTCGTAAAACTATACTTCTCGAATATAGATGGAGTAGAAATCAGATCAGTTAGACTAGGTAATGCATCTATAGAGTATCAGTTTGATAAAATCCATCCACGTCAAATAGAAGTACACTTTGAGCGAATTGGATTTAAAGTAATAAAAGAAGAAAATGATCAAATAGTAGAGAAAATAAAAGCGGCTGCTATTGAATTAATCCACTGGAGTAACAACACAAATTCATTGATCAGAAATTCTGATTATATCTCAGAAAAAATTGGACTTCCGTACACAAAATTGAGTAAGTTATTCTCTGAACATTATTCAATTACGTTAGAGAAATTTATCATTTTATTAAAAATGGAAAAAGTTAAAACGATGCTACTAGAAAAAAACTATTCTCTAAGTGAAATTTCATATTACATGGGATATAGTAGTGTAAACTATTTGAGCAGCCAGTTTAAAAAAGCAACTGGACAAACTGTTTCTAAATTTAAGAAAGCTGCTAGCAGAGAAGATTTAATTCCTTTGGATGAAGTTTTAACGTCTCAAGTGTTCGCTTAGAAGTTCCGTATCATCATCCATAAGTTTCACAACTTGGTCATCTGTCAGTAAACTCTGATCAAGACAAAGCCATAGCTTTGAAGCTCCTGAAAATTCAGCAAAATCCCTACATGTCTTTCGTTCTACAGAACAAAATGTCGCAATATTTCGATCTATCGGTTGTAATACAATTTGTATTTTTTTTTGTAGAAAATTTCCTTTTTGATCTAAAACATCATCAATTAATTCCATCAAAAATTCTTCAGCTATTAAAAAATCAGCGATCAACAATCTATCATTTGAGAAATCAATTGATGAACTCTTTATTATGTTAGCCTTAGTTTCAATACATCTAACTTCAAGTTTATTCCTGCACAACCTTACATAAAGAGTAAGAGGAGGAAATAACTTATTAAAAAGTGGTTCAAGTAAGCCCATTCATAAAGCTAATATTTTAACCAAAAACGGGAGTACGCTATCTGTTAATTAATACTTTCAGGTTTGAACGACCTTCTTTTTGATATATACTAACAATATAAGTTCCTGACACAACCTCATCTCCTATACTTAATAGCCCATTATTATAAAAGCTCTTAACAACCTTTCCGTTTAACCCAGTTACAATAACATTCACAATTTCATTGTTTGCTTTATCGTTGATATGAAATTCATTCCCATTATTCAAAATCGTCGGAAACACGGTCAAACTTGAAGCGTTAATATCATCAACTCCAGTTGGAGCATCTACTTTTATAGTATCTGTAAAGGTCCTAGATTCAGTATAGCCACATACATCCGTAATTTCTAATGTTACATTATGTTCACCAACTTGATTATAGGTAATCCCAGAAGGATTCTCATCGTTAGACACCCCATTAGAAGCACCTTCAAACGTCCAATTAAATTGATTTGGAAATGGCTCCATATAAACTGCTTCTGTAAACGAAACTGATTCGTTAAGCTGTAAATCAACAGCCGACATGCTAAATTTAACTTTTAAAATATTGTGTTCATATAAATCAGTCATTACAATATCAGAGGCTATTTGCTGACACTGAGTAGTCAGCGTAGTATTTAAAGGAGAATATGTCAATCCAATTGGTGTTACTTTATAAATTGTAGCATAAAAAACAAGAGCGCTTAAATAAGCACCAGTTGTATTTTGATGAGAACCATCTCCAGAATAAACTTCAATACCTTGTCTTGTTGCCTCGTGAAAAGCTTTTCCAACTGGTGAAACTCTACCAGGAACATATTTCCAAAGATCTTCATAGAAGTTCTCATAGTAATCTGCCATTTGATCATGGGTATAGTTAATTTGAGTTAACCAAGAATTACCAGCCTTCCTAGCCCAAGTCATGTAAGTAATTACCTCAGTACATGAATTATTCGGCTTAATTTGTTCCAATACAATTTTCTGAGCATACGTTGCTGTTGTGTTTGGATTTATCAATGGCATCTGACTTTGTTCTTGAAGAACTACGTAATCCCATTGGTGAGAATTTATCTTACTTAATGAATTTGCATCAGCATAATGCTGACTTAACTGTTTTCCAGCAGGAACATAACTATCAATAAACAACGACTTCCCTGAAGCATTTGCTAAAGAGTTTAACATCCCAGGCACATCACCAGTGTATGTATAACTATTTCCTAAAAATAAAATTGAATCTGTTTGTGAGAAACCAAATACGGTAAAAAAACTAAGGACTAAGGTTAAGGCTATTTTCATATAATAGTTAACAAGAAAAAATTCGAATAGTTACAACCCTACCTTGTAATATTAAAAAATGCCTTTTTTCGGAATTTCATAAAACATAATCGGAATAGTATAAATTATTCTTTGTTCTCAAGCGTCTTATTAGCACACACATTAAAAACTTATCCTCATGAATATAAAACGAAATTTAGCAATTAGTGATTCGGGATTTCTTTTCAATCCTTCAACTGGAGATTCTTATTCTCTTAATCCAATCGCCCAACAAATTTTCTCTTTAATGAAAGAAGGAAAGTCAGATGGTGAAATTAAAGCGAGAATACTAGAAGATTACAATACAGACTCTTCAACTTTTGAAAAAGACTTCTACGATTTTATCGGTCTTTTAAATAACTATAAACTTTTAGAAAATGAGTAAGCCATTATACACAATCGCAGTTACAGGATTAAACGCTATCGATAGTCCAGGTCCAGGATTATCTGTTATCAGAGCCTTACAAGCTGCAACATCTTTTGATGTTAGAATAATTGGACTCTCATACGAAACAATGGAACCAGGTATTTACATGCATGATTTGGTTGATAAAACATATCAAATCCCAATGCCTGGAGCTGGAACAGAAGTTTTATTTGAAAGATTTAGCTACATCAATGCTCAAGAGGATTTAACTTTTATCTTCCCAAACTTCGATGCTGAGCTTTTTAACTTCATCAAGCTTCAAGATCGTTTCGAAGAAATATTAAATATCAAAATGGTTCTTCCTAGTTTGGAACAATTTGAAGAAAGACACAAGGTAAACTTATCTGATTTCGGAGAAAAACATGAAGTAAAAGTTCCTGAAGCGAAATTGGTTTTCAACACAGCTCAAATCGCAGATGCACTTAAGGATTTTGAATTTCCTGTTGCTGTAAAAGGTAAGTTTTACGATAGTAAAGTAGCTTATTCATATAACCAAGCAGTTACTAATTTCAATAAGATTAGCGCTGAATGGGGTGTTCCTATATTAATACAAGAGTTCGTTCACGGTTCCGAAGTAAACGTTTGTGGAATTGGTGATGGAACTGGAGCAACACTTGGAGCAGTACCAATGAGAAAATTATACATCACTGATAAAGGGAAAGCTTGGGCAGGAGTTTCTTTAGATGATCAAGAATTGATGGACATTACTCATAAGTTAATCGCTTCTACTAAATGGCGTGGGCCTTTCGAGTTAGAATTCATAAAAAGTGAAGAAGGGGAATATCATTTATTAGAAATAAATCCTCGATTCCCAGCTTGGTGCTACCTAACAGTTGGCGTTGGACAGAACCAAATAGAAGCCCTTGTAAATTTAGGAATGGGTGAAAAAGTTCCTGCTTTTATGAAGTATGACGTAGGTAAAATGTTCATCAGATACTCATACGATATGATTGTTGATATGAATGAATTCGAGAAGATCTCCACTACTGGAGAATTGTAAGAAAGCATTGAGGAGAAATAGATTTAGTAACAACACTTAAAAAAAACCAACATGGAAATCACACAGAAAAAATTATACGAAAGACCAATCATTAAATCTTTAAATGGTGGTATCACTAATAAATTTGGAACACGTACATCATATACACCATTAACTCATATTGATGGATGTTCTGTAAAGTCTTTAACTGAGGAATATGGTTCACCATTATTCGTAATATCAGAGCAGAAGATCAGACAAAATTATAGATCAGCAAAAAGAGCATTTGAAACTAGATATCCTAAAGTGCAATTCGCTTGGAGTTATAAAACTAACTACATCAACGCAGTATGTAATGTATTCCACCAGGAAGGCTCATGGGGTGAAGTTGTATCTCGTTTCGAATATGAAAAAGCGCTTAAAAACGGAGTTCCTGGAAACAAAATAATCTTTAATGGTCCAGAAAAAACTGAAGAAGATTTAAGACTGGCTGCTAAAAACGGATCACCTATTCACATCGATCATTTAGATGAATTATATCTATTAACTGAGATTGCAGGTGATTTGGATTTCAAACCTAAAGTTGCAATTAGAGTGAATATGGATACAGGAGTATATCCAGTATGGGATCGATTCGGATTCAATTTAGAAAACGGACAAGCTTGGGATGCAATCAACAAAATTATAGCACACGGAAAATTAGAATTAACAGGTTTACATTGTCACATCGGAACATATATGTTAAGCGCTAGTCCATACGGAGTTGCAGCTGATAAAATGGCAAAACTTGCTTTAAGAATTAAACAACAACACAACCTAGTAATTAAGTACATTGATATGGGTGGAGGATTCGCTTCTTCTAACACATTAAAAGGTTCTTACTTAAGAGGAAATGATACAATTCCATCTTTTGATGATTACGCAGAAGTGATTTCTACAGCATTATTAAATGCTGGATTTCCAACAGAGGACTTGCCTTACTTATTCCTAGAGACCGGAAGAGCTTTGATTGATGACGCTGGGTTTATTTTGGGAAGTGTCATTTCTAATAAAAGACTTTCAGATGGTAGAAGAGCAACAGTTTTAGATTTCGGTGTTAACATCATGTTTACTTCTTTCTGGTTTGATCATAAAATATCACCTGCTCAACCATTCGGAAATCATTCTGAAGATTGTATTCTTTACGGTCCACTCTGTATGAATATCGATGTTGTTAGAGAAAACATCACACTTCCCCTTTTAAACAAAGGAGATCAAGTAGTTGTTCATACTGTTGGAGCATACAACATTACTCAATCAATGCAATTTATTGCATTAAGACCAGCAGTTGTTTTGATAGATACAATGGGTAAACCACATGTTATTAAAGAAAAAGAGACTTTAAAAACATTAGAAATCGGTGAAGTTTTACCAGAGTATTTAAAGGATTTTAAATTATAAAAACAAGCCACTCGTAACTAGTAAAATCATTAGTACCCGATACTACAACCCCTCATAGTAACTAGTGAAAAATCACTAGTTACTGGTGGCAAAAACAAACAATTGTGAAAATACAAAAAGCGATATTAAACAGTTATAGTCAGTTGTTTTTCTCTCAAAACAAATGGTTTGCAATCTTACTTGCAGCATCCACTTTTATCAATTGGAAAATTGGTGCTGCAGGTTTGATATGTTTAATAAGTTCTATTGTAATCGCGATGAGCTTAGGTCATAATAAACACTACATAGAAGATGGAACTTACACTTTCAATTCATTAATGACGGGAATGGCTTTGGCTATTTATTTCCAACCTACTCTCCCATTCCTTTTCTTATTAATTATATGTGGTGGTTTAAGTTTATTCATTTCGTTGTGGTTAATAAACTGGACGAGCAGAAGAGGTTTACCTTTATTAAGTTGGACATTCATTCTTGTAACTTGGATCGCCGTATTAGGTGCTTCCAACTTTACGGCCTTCAAATACATCAGTAACGATATTACTCAATTATCAAATTCTCCATTAAATGGAATTATTGGAGATATTGATGGTTGGCTAAATCAATTACCAATGTTCGATCTTTTGAAAATATACTTCAGATCGTTAGGAGCCATAATGTTTCAGTACAATACCTTAGCAGGTATTTTAATATTTGTAGGATTGTTAATCTATTCTCGAATAGCAACACTATTATCCATATTGGGGTTCTTTATAGGCTTCTTGTTTTACAGTCAATTTGAAGGAGATTTTACGCAGTTAATATTCTCATATATTGGATTCAACTTCATACTAACATCAATTGCCTTAGGTGGATTCTTCATTGTTCCAAGCTGGAAATCATTCCTACTTGTAACATTAACAATCCCAATAATGGCCTTATTGATCAGCGCATTAAGTCAGTTTTTCGCACCATTTGGTTTGCCGCTTTTTAGTTTGCCATTTTGTATTTTGGTTACGCTTACACTCGTAACCCTAAGCTTAAGAGTTGATCCCAAAAAGCTATTCGTTGTAACCAATCAACAATTCTCTCCTGAAGAGAATCATTACAAAACCGTTTTACAAAACGAAAGATTTGGAAACCAATCAGCTTTCCATCTTGCATTACCTATTATGGGTGAATGGCATATCTCTCAAGGGTACAATGGAGGTATAACCCATTTAGATGAATGGCAACATGCATTGGATTTCGACATTACAAATGATGACAATAGTACATATCAAAATGACGGAATAAATCTTAAAGATTTCAATTGTTATGAGCTTCCTATTATTGCACCTGCAGCAGGATATATAGTTAAAGTATTAGATAATATAGAAGAGAATGCAGTTGGTGATGTAAACCTAAATCAAAACTGGGGGAACACCGTAATCATAAAACATGCAGAAGGATTCTACACGAAATTATCCCATCTTAAATTGGAGACAATTAAAGTTAAAGAAGGAGATTTCGTAAGTAAAGGAGATCAAATTGCCAAGCTTGGAAACTCAGGAAGATCTCCAGAACCTCACTTACATTTCCAATTACAAACAACCCCTTTTATAGGTTCTAAAACATTGCCCTACCCTATTGCTTACTATCTAAAAAAAGAAGATCAAAATTATAGTTTACAACAATTCAATACGCCCAAACAAGGTGAGAAAATTAAAAACCTTACACCAACATCGTTGTTAGTTAAAGCTTTTAATTTCATCCCAGGACAATCATTTGTTTGGACATCAGAAAACAAAGAACACCATTGGGATGTGCATACAAATGCACTTAACCAGAGTTATTTGTATTGTAAAAAAACAAAGAGTGCTGCATATTTTTCAAACAATGGAAATGTATTTTACTTTACAGATTTCATTGGAGATAAAACATCATCGCTTTTCTATTTCCACTTAGGATTACAAAAAGTATTGTTATCCTATTATAACAATATAGTATTAGATGATAATATTCATATCAAGTATTTAACCCATCCAGTAGTAAAGGCAGTTCACGATATTATTGCACCTTTCACGCATATCATAAAGTGTAAATTTCAATCAAGCTACACAAAAGCAAACGATGAGATTTCGCCTACTGAAATCACACTTCAGAGTGAAGGAAGAACAGAATATTTCGGAAAGGAAAAATTAGTATTCGAATTTAACTGTCAGATCGACATTGATAAAATAACAAATTTCAACATTACTATTAACGGAGAAATAAAACAATTTTTATGCAGCGAGTAATAATCATTTTAATGCTTTTCGTAACCACATCTGCATGGAGTCAGAATAGAATTACGTACCAAGAAGCAAACAAAAAAACGTACGATGCTATCCTTGATTCTAATTGGGATGAAGTGATTTCAATTGGAACAGAAGCCAAAGAGAGTGGACATAATTTCTTCTACCTCAACTTAAGGCTAGGAATTGCTCATTACAGAAAAGCGAATTATTTCAAAGCAAAAAAGAGTTTGAAAGAAGCTTATGCTCAAAACTCAAGTGATACAACCTTACTTTATTACAGTTATTGGAATTCATTAGCAATTGGAGAAAATAAGTTAGCAGCGTTTTACGCAGAGACAATTGCAGTTGAGAAGAAAAAATTAAAAAGGATTTCCATATCCGGAGGGTTGAAGAAATACAATATCAGAGAAATGGGATCAAATCAATACCATGCGAATATTGGAGGAAATCTTCAATTTAGCGCTAAACTTAACTCGGAGGTTAATTTAACTCGGATCACTCAAACTGTAATATGGGGTGAATATGATCAAAACCAAATATCATTTAACAACTATTATCAACTATCTCCTAAATTGAACATTGAATTGAATTACAACTTCATGAAAATGAACGCTGACTTGGATTATAGTGATACTGAAGAAATGATGATTTTAAACGGAGTAACTAATCTAACATCAAACACAGTTTACCTAGGTATTGGTTTAAACCTGAATAGAAGTACAATTTCCACTGGGTTAGTATATCAAAATGTAAATAACGTTTCAAATACTCAAGTAACGAATACCTATTCTGATGCAAACTTAAACACCGGAACAGAATCTACAACACATCTTTTCCAACCCAATATTGGTTTTCAGCATTACTTAGAAGGAAATAATAATGGAATATGGTTTTCATCTCAACTAAGTACTCCTTTCTCGAGCGATAGTATAGGATTGTCTTGGAGTAATACGATTAAATTGAGAGCAACTAAAAAATCTTGGTTTGGAGTAACACATCATTTCAATTCAAAAATAAATTCAATAGAAAACAATGGATTAATAATTCAGAATGGAGATTTTCTTAAAAATAAAATTGGTGTTTCATGGGATTATTCATTTAAACCAAGAGCTCATTTTCAATTACAAATTCTTAAGGAAAGTCGAACAGAATTCTTTGAGCAAATAGATTACAACTACAATTCAATTTTCGGAACACTAACCTTTAAATTTTAAACCTATGAAAAATATATTCTTAGCCTTATTCATCACAGTATCGGCACATTTCGCAACAGCTCAAAACGAAATTGTAAATGCATTTTCTAGCAGTTATAAATTCGAATCCTTCAAACAATACGATAAAGCAATTGGTGCTTTAAAAACAGTTTATGATGTAAATTCTTACGAGATCAATGTTCGCCTAGGGTGGTTAAATTATTTACAAGGAGAATACACTGAATCTGAAAAACACTACAATCAGGCTTCTACAATACAAAACAAATCAATTGAAGCCTTGCTAGGCTTAACCTACCCACAAGCAGCAATGTTAAATTGGGTTAGTTTATCCGCTACATATTCTAAAATTCTTGTTTTAGATCCTATGAATAAAATAGCAAATTTCAGACTCGGGCAGTTGTTGTACAATAAAAAGGAATTTCAAAAAGCAGAAAAGAATTTAGAGTTGGTTTGCCAATCCTACCCTTTCGATTTTGATGCAAACGTATTAATGGCTCAAATAAAAACGAAGCAAGGTAAAATAAGCGAAGCAAAAACATATTATAAAAAAGCTTTACTATACAATCCTGACAGTGTGGTGATTTTAAAAGCACTTGTTCAATTACAGTAGCACAAAGAGTTGTTGTCTTTTACAAGACGACAACTCAAGCTTTTTCCAAATAGAAGAATAAAAAGAAGCTTTGCATGTTCTCAATAAAACTGTTAGATGAATAAATCTTATCTTCACAACTCGGTTTTAAAAAATTAAATGGGAACAATTGCCAAACAAACTTTAAGAGGAAGTGTACTGTCTTATGCCGGTATTGGATTTGGTTTTTTAACTGCCGGTTTATTATTTCCGAAATTCCTTACCAAAGAAGAAATTGGTGTACTTTATTTATTAATCAAGTACGCCCTTCTATTTAGCTTTTTTGCCAATCTAGGTTTTAACACAATCACATTAAAACTGTTCTCTTTTTATAGAGATCCTGAGAAAAACCACAATGGTTTTTTCAGTTTAAAGCTTCTTGTTAATCTCGTTGGATTCTTATTATTTTGTGTACTCTTTTATTTCCTTAAACCTCTTTTAATAGAGCGGAACTTGGAACAGTCCAAAATGCTAGTAGACTACCTCTACTTGTTATCTCCGTTGGTAGCCATCTATATGACATTCGGCTTACTAGACACCTATAACAGAGTGCTATACAATGCTGTTCAAGGAACGTTTTTAAGAGACTTTGTGCAACGTATTGTTATTCTGTTTTTTCTTGGTTTCTTCATCATTGGATACTTAAACTTCACAGACTTCTTACATACTTATTTGGTGGCGATGTGTGTTCCAATACTTGGACTAATCTACTATCTATCAAAAAGAAAAGAACTCAAAATATCTTTTAGCTCAATAAAACTAACGAAAGAACAAAGGACGGAAATGATAAGCGTTGGTGCTTTTGGATTGTTCTCAGGTATTGCTCCGATACTAGTATCTACAATAGACACCATTATGGTTAATGACTATTTAGGAACTGACAAAACGGGTGTATATGCAACAATGATCTTTTTCAGTACAGTAATAATTGCTCCATCAAAAGCTTTAGTAAGAATTGGAACCCCCTTCATTGCAGATGCTTGGAAAGAAAACAATTTAGTTAAAATCGATGAACTTCATAAGAGAAGTAGTATCAATCAACTTCTTTTCAGCGCCTTAGTTTTCATAGGAATATGGGCAAACATGGACAATTTATTTGAAATTATTCCTGAATTTTCTGAAGGGAAGTATATTGTATTTTATTTAGGTTTAGCAAGTCTAGCTAATATGATCTTAGGTATGAATCAGGTTATACTTTCCACCTCTCCTCTATACAAATATCAAACTCTATTTGTTATTATTCTATCAGTAAGTGTTGTTGTTTCAAACCTAATCTTCATTCCTAAATACGGAATTGTAGGTGCTGCAATTGCAACGCTAGTAGCTACAGTAATAGTTAATATAGCGAAATGGTTCTTTGTATATGTTAAACTAAAAACTCAACCATTCTCTCTTAAAACAGTTGTCTTAATTTCAATCATAATAGCTACTTATATAATTCAAGATACGATACCGAAAATGTACTTCCTTGTTGATCTACCTATTCGTAGTTTTGTTATCACAGCTCTATTTATTGGGACTTGTTATTTCTTAAAGGTATCGGACGACCTTAACAGACAGGTTAACAAGGTTCTTCAAATGTTCTCCAAGTAATTTTCCATGAAATCTAGGCTTTGCATTTCACTGCTTTTCATTCTTGGTATTATCGGATGTAATAGCGCTTTAAAAAACGAATTCAGTTTCAATAATACACTTAAAACGATTCCTCAATCAGAAGTAAAACTTTCTGTTTTACATACTGGAAAAACGAGCAACAGATCTGCTTTTATTTATGAAAGCGGAAAGTTCTCAGAGAAGAAAACGCTTACCTTTTCTTCCATACTTATTCAACACCCGAAAGGAACTTTCTTATTTGATACAGGGATTGGTGACAGTACAAAGTCACTCTTCAAAAAACATGTTCCTTACTTGCAAAGAAAGATGATCAAATTCGAAATGGGAACATCTGTTAAGACTCAATTTCAAAAGCACAACTTTAATTTAGATAGTATTAGCTTCATAATCCCTTCTCATTTTCATTACGATCATACTGGTGGAATAGAAGATTTTAAGAAAGCTAAAACGTGGATATTAGAAGTTGAAAACTCAGCTATTAAGCAGCAAAAAAAAGCACTCCCTTTTTTTAAACCACATTTTGATAATGACGTAAATTGGAATGTTTTCAAATTAGATTCTAGTCCATATTTCAATTTCGAGACAAGCAAAGACATCTTTAATGATGGTAGTTTAATCCTTGTCTCTCTCCCTGGACATACTCCTGGATCGATAGGATTAATTGCACATTTAAAATCAGGGAAATCTTACTTCTTTGTAGGTGATTTAGTTTGGGTTAATCAAGCACTTTCTGGTCCTCATGAAAAGCATTGTATTCCAAGAAATATTGTAGATTATGATGACGAGGCGATTAAAAAAACCATCTTTCAAATTAAGAAGTTTCAAGAGCACATGCCTTCCGTGATAATCGTTCCTGCCCACGATTTTGAAGTACAATCTAAAATGGCTGAGTTTCCTTTGTTTGAATAAAACAGCTACAGTTCCCCATATTGCTTAGCCCTTTATTTACTGGCGAAGCTGTATCACTTTTAACTGCAACGGCTTTACCAGCCTCTATTCCAATTAAAACTCCACAACCTACTCCACAAAAACGACAAGGTGATTTTTTCCAATCAAGGTTACCTCCTTTTGATAATCCTTTCTCTTATTCAGCAGCGAACACGACACCCGGGAACATAGTAGCAGCGGCAGACATTGCAGACATTAATGCCAGCTTCTTAACAAAGTCCCTTCTGCTGTTTATAGTATTAGTCATAATTTTTTATAGGGTTACCCCTTTAAAACACAGACCGTAAACTGCTTATGGTTACATATTG
>CAWVWF010000008.1:0-44793 GCA_963933885.1 uncultured Flavobacteriales bacterium
GCAAAAATTTGCTGCTTAATTTACTTGGTTTTTGTCATAGAATGCGCTAGCGATGAATAATTCCATTGAAAAAAAGAAAATTGCAAAAAACTTGCGCTAGCGATGGACATCCGAGTAGGATTACTCTACCCTTCCATTCTCATCTTCACCTACATTTCTATCTCGTTTCTTTTCAATTTTATTATTCCCAAAACGATAGGTAATATCAAACCAGAATGATCTAGATTCCCATTTACTTGAACCAGTTGATTTAATCCCATTATATTCAGTAGAACTCTTAAAAAATTTAGTGTCTAGGAAATCATAAATTTCTAAACCTACACTCCATTTCCCAATTTTCTTAATAACGTTAAATCTTGCTGCATAAAGAGGTTCTAAAATCCATGTACCAAAATATGGATTATAAGCATAATAACCAGAAATGCTTACTGTCCAATCCTTAGGAAGTGTGATTTCATTTCCAATATACCCATAAAACTTGTTGACTTTAAAATGATTTGGTGGTGCATTTAACTCAGCAAACAAATAATGTAATTGAACATAACCCATCCAATAATCAGCAATGGGAATTGGTGACCCTAAGTTTAAACTCACATATTCTCCAGTTCCTATATTACTTGGCAACTCCGTTGCTATTCCTGTATTAATATCTTGTTCTTTAACATTTGCGTAATAATCATATTTTTTACCAGCTTCAACAACAAATGTAAGTGCTTCAAGAAACGTATATTTAAAGTTGATAAGCTTATCCAAAGAAGGGTTTAAGTCTGGATTGCCTGATTCGTATTCAAGCTCATTAGTCGATTTTAAAAAGGGATTTAACTCTGTTGTATTCGGCCTATCTATTCGTTCGGTATAGAGCAACGAAAAGTGATGCTTTTTGGAAGGCTTGTATGAAAATGAAATATTCGGAAAAACATTAAAATAATCCTTTGTGAACTTCAGATCTTCTGTTGGAGAAACTCCGGAAACATTAGTTTGTTCAACTCTTGCTCCTATATCAGTTGCAAATTTTTCTGACCAGTTCTTTTGTATCGAAAGGTAACCTGCTGCAATAGATTCTTGATATTCAAAATCGTTTGATAAATTCACATCAAGGCTTAGATCATCAGGTTTAGTTCCTGTATAGGATAGAAATTTATTATCGTTAAAAATATAACTATACTTTACACCTGCATCAATTTTCCATTTCTTCTTTAATTGACCACTGTAATTTGCTTTTACAGCAAGGATATTAATATTGCTTTTACTTTTTGATTTAATCATTGTAGTTCCAAACAATGTATTTCCTTGAAATAAGTTATTCTGAGTATTCATATCGTCATTTGAACTCAATCGGACATAAACAATATCAGAAGAAAAATTAACACTATCGTTGATAGTGCGATTAAAGTCTAAATTGAAATTTTGCATCGAATTATCATTATCAGATACCTCGTCACTATCAAAAGAAGTATAATCTGTTATTACATCTAATTCAATCTCATTAGCAGTTAAATTGGTATTGATTGCTGCATTATATAAATAATCAACATAAATACCCAAAGTTGTTTTATCGTTTGGATAATAATCCAATCCCATTTTCACACTGTTCGATACCCACTTATTATAATAACTACTCTGATTAGATAGGTAATGATTTTTATCTGAATCAAAAATTGTACTATCATTTGAAACATTTCCAATCTCATAAGTTCGAACTTTAATACCGCCATAAAAATTAAACTTTTCTGTCCTGTGATTAATATTGAAACCAGTACCCATTTTGAAATAATCATTCCCCTTGAAATCAGTATGAATTCCCAAAAAAGAGTTAACTCGACCGTTAGTACCGAGGGGTGGTTTTTTGATTATAATATTTATGATCGCTCCATTTCCTTGAGCATCAAATCTTGCAGGAGGTGAATCGTAAACTTCCACTTTTAAAATTTGGTCTGCCGGAATAGTTTCTAGATATTCAATTACATCCGCTTCTTCCAAATAAGATTTCTTTCCGTTGATATAAACAGTTGCGTTATTTTTACCATTAACAGCAATGCTTTTCCCTTGTCGAATTTCAACCCCTGGCAGTCTTCTTATCATTCTATCTGCACTACCATTTTGCATAATTGGATTCCCATCAATATTGAAAGTTGAACCATGAGCAGACATTTCTCTAAACGGTTTCTTGTAAGAAATAGTAAGTGTATCCAATTCATTATCAGCCTCTAAAACAATCTCATTAAATTGTTTAGCGCCAACAAAAACAGTGGAACTATAAGGCATAAAACCTGAATAAAACACCTGAATAAAAACACTATCCTTTTTGTTTGTTTTTAAACTGAAATCACCTATCTCTCCACTTGCAACAGTTGTAATCACGGAAGAATCAGCATAATTAAATAGTACAATATTGGCAAATTCTATTGGACCTGAGTCACCTGTTAAACTCCCAGTCACCTGTTGAGCAGGAGCAAAAAAAGCGCATAGCATCGCCATTAAGAGTAATGTTAATTTATCTTTCATAACTGTTTATTTTAATAAATTTTTAAGCCAAGCGTTTGGTTTCGATCAACCTTTTAAATTCGGTTTTATAATTAGTCCCTATACTTAATCGATCACCATTGATGAATAGTGTATTTCGTTCAATTTCATTGATCTTATCAATCGCGATAATGTAAGATCTATGAATTCTAACGAATATCTGACTCGGTAATTGTTCCTCGATTGAGCTTAGTGTTAATTGCGTTTTGATCTTAACGTCTTCCAAATGAAACGTAACATAATCCTTCGTGCTTTCCAAATAATAAATTTCCGATAATAAGATTTTAACGGTCTTATAAGCGGTTTTCACAAAGATGAAATCAGATGCAGAATTAGCTTCTGTTGCTTTCTCTGCTAACCTTGCATTGGCTTTGTTAACCGATTTAAGAATCGCATTAAACGAAATCGGTTTCATTAAATAATCTACCGTATCAAAATCATAACTTTTAATAGCATAGTCTGGATAAGCAGTTGTGAAGATAACCATAGGTTGCTGCTGCAAAGAATTTAACAACTCTATTCCAGTTAACTCTGGCATCTGAATATCAAGAAATAAAACATCAATAGCGTTAGAATTAATCATTTCAATAGCTTCTAAAGCACTGGTAGTTTGTCCAACGATATTCACAAATGGAATTTTCTCCAAATGCGCTTTTATCACATCTACAGCAATCGGTTCATCATCTACTATTAAACAATTCATAAGCTAGTTTAATTGAAAGGTTTCTACAATGTTATTGGTCTCATTTACAGCGGATAAAATGCATTGATTATTGCTTAATTTCACGATCAACCTTAAATCTTGTTTTGGGAATTTCTTTAACAAATCATCAAGTGCATTCAATATATTCCCAGTTTTAATTTCGATATCTGAATCCAATTCATTCACTAATTTAAAGTTAGAATTAAACAATGAATTATGAATACTAATTTGATCATTTGCAATATCAATTTCTTTGCTTCCACTCACTTTCGGTGCAGAGGATTCGTACAATTTATACCTCAACAGATTTGAAAGTAATAATACTTCTTCCTCAATGGATTTTGGACTTCTCAACGCTTTCACTTCCATTTCACTAAGTATTTTATTGACTAGATCAATAGAAAATCCATTTTTTAAAACCTGAATTTGATAACTGGTTTTAACCGTTTCTAGTTCCTTGTTTTTATCTCTATTTCGATACCAATGTTTATATACAAAACCAGCCAAACATATAGGTGAAAAATGCCTAAACCCATATATTGCATTTTCAAAACTTTCACTTAAAATTTGATTAATACTTGGGAAGTCCCCCGCTTGATTATGGTAACCGAATAGTAAAAATGGTAAAAAAACCAAGTAAGCTAAAAAAATATTGATAACGCACCACAACATAAATGTTGTGATTTTGGGTTTCCTTAACAGCCATTTTCCAATCAAAAAATAGTTCAGATAGAATATCCCAAGAAAGTTGGCGATATTAATAACAACCCATATAGGATCAGATTCTGAAAGTGATTCAATTATAACTACGATTAGTATAACGAAGAAATGAGGAAGTATATCTGACTTTTTTAAATTCATTTTGACAGACCTTTTAAATGAATAAAAACATTGAAAAACCCACCTGAATTCTTGATAGCTATTTTTGCATCTGGATATAAAATACGAAGTCTTTTCTGTACATTTTCAACTCCAACACCTGATACTGAATCCTTTCTTTTACCATCCGTAAATTGGTTGATTATTCTAAATTTCAAATAACCTTTCTTCTGTTCTAACTCGATAACAATCTCACTTCCCTTTTGATTATCTCCATGTTTAAAGGCATTTTCAACAAAAGGTAAAAACAAAATAGGTTCAACTTTCAAATCAGGGTTTTCAACTGAAATACTAAAATTAACATTGTTATCAAATCGAAGATTATTAATGGCAATATAGCTTTGTAGATTCTCGATTTCTGCTCCTAAAGTAACACCTTCTTTACTGTTATATTTTTCAATATAATTTAAGGTTGTTTTCAGTTCATGAATTGCTTTGGACGTATTTGGTTTGTCGTAGATAGATAAACCGTAAATTGTATTTAGGGTATTAAATAGGAAGTGTGGACTTAGTTGGGATTTTAAAAACTTTAGTTCCGAATCCTTTACCTCATGCTCCAACATTTCCCTTCTTGCATCTAAACTTCCCCACTTATCCCAAAGGAAAATTCCAATGCTTAAAAAGGTCAGCAAAGCAATATCGTATACTTGATCCAAAGGATAAATAAATTTTGGATATAAAAATTCATTAAGATCAAAGCCACTCCAAATAGCGGATTCAAAATGGAATACAAATAAACCCAATCCTAAAGTAGAAATAGTGAAAAGTAAAAACCGCTTGGCAAAAAGTAGTTTTGGTAAAATAACAAAATACAAAGTATAAAAGTGCATACAATCTAATCCATAATAACCCAATAGTTTTATGAAATACAGATCAGGATCAGGATCTGATGCCCAATAATTTTGATCTATTAAAAGCCATCTACTCAAAAAGAAGAAAAGCCAAAATAAGCCATGGGTTAATATGTAATTGTACTTTTTCACTGATACTAAAATACAAGATTACTAGGTTCAAACTAAATAACTTGTTTGTTTAGTTTTATTTTGATGTTATATCATTCATTTACACCGACGAATGATCTTTACACTTTTATTATAGAATCGAAGTAGTTGAGTAAATCAAAAAATTCTCTGATTTGAAAACTGGATCTGATTTAAACACATCATAACTACCTCTAAACGTTGGTTTGTAAATGATAATGTAGTCGTTCTTAAACTGATAATCTTGATTAGGATATTCCTTCAAAGCAGCTTTAAAATCGGGTAATAAATTAGCTGGATTAACAAAATAATGGTGCAATGCTTCAGCAGTTAACAAAGTGTTATCAGGCCAAACAAGGGCAAGAGAATCATTATTTTCTTCATAAATCCTTTGGTAAGCATTGCAGTTCTTATATCGATTATACTCATCTATAATTAAGGAATCCGAATACCCTAAATTCTTAAAATTGTGATTGAATCTGTAATAAGATTCTGGATATGAACTTCTCTTATTATTGGTTGTTCCCATGAAAAGGAAACAGTTGGTATTTGCAGCTAAAGTATTTAAAAACGGATAATTATTCCCTGATAAAACTGGTGGTGATTTTTGTTGATTCACAAATTTAATTATCGAAGATTCTTCTTGATTAATATGCCAATACTTCCCTGCTGTATTTCCAAAACAGAAGGCATTGTACAGTATAACTACAGTAATAATAGCACTTATGCTGAAGAAGGTTTTTTCAAAAGCACTTAACTTCCATGCTAACCAAGTTAAAAACAACATATAAACAGGATGGAAAACTGCTAAAACCCAATGATAAGGTTGTACATTATAACCGATGAAAAAGTGAAGATTAAGAAATACAAAGATCACCCAATAGCTTAACAATGAAATTAGTTCTATTGCGGATATATCTTTTTGCTTCAATATCCAGATTAGATTAACAAACCAACCTATAGCAATTAAACCTTTTCCGGTATTGTAAGCCCAATGGAATGGTTGGAATGTGTTTTCCAAAAATTCAATTCCTAATTGTGCAGCTATGAAATACCCCAAAGAAAAGCAGACTGGTATTAGCCTCTGATTTCTCAAAACAACCAATCCTATCCCCCAACCTATAAAGTTAATCCACAAGGTAGGATAGTATTCAATCCCTTTGATACGGAATAAATATTCTTTTGCAAATTCAAGTTGATTAAACTGAATAAATATATACCAATATGGGATTGAACAAATGGCGTACAATACTATACCAGGAATCCATTGCTTAAATTTACGAATGTGTAATAGGAACATTATTCCTGTTAATGCTAAGGCAAAAGACCAGTAATAGAAATAAGAATATTGTAGCAATATTACGCTTAAGCCTAAAATAAAACTGTTTTTAATCGATCCAGTTTTCAGAAACTTCAATAAGGCTGAAATCCAAAAAAGGAAGAATACAATAGAAATCTGTGCATAAGGAAAGCGTTGCGCAAACCCCATGTGCATTGAGAAATGTTTGTAAACATGCCCTTCACTTAAGTTCTCTAATGCTTTCTCCAATCCTGTAACATCAGTAATACTAGTTAATAAAATAAGTACACTTGATATGAAAATCAGCATCCAACTTACTTTCGGAAAACTCAGTTTTGCAATTCTAATAAGCAACAAAACAGAAAGAAGAATGGAAAGAAAACTCGTTATTAAAACGGTTAAATCTAAGTTTTTTGTGAGTTGTTGTACAAAAGCGGGTAATAATACAATGATATTTCCATCTACAATTACCACATCTCCGTTCTCGTAAATTAAATTATCTGGTCGAATTAAGGAAGGATTAAAAGAAAAGTACTGAATCATGTTTCCATATGCGGTGTTATCCATCGCAAAACCCATGCTTCCTTTATAAACAAAAGACGAGAACTCAGTTTGAGGTGTATCGTATTTTAAATATGCAGTTATCAAATGAGCATTTTGAACCGTCCAAATAATTAGAACAATCGAAACTAGTTTTATACTATTCATCCATTTAATCATGAATCCTCATCTCTTAATTAGAGTTTAAAAATAGGACTTTATTACGTTCTCACTGCAAAGCAAGCCGAAGTATTTCCATAAAGAATATTAGATTATGGGTTTATAAAAGAACTTAATAATCTCATGTTTGCATTATTCTGCTTTTTTACCATGGTAATGCTTATAGTATTGCTACATTTAACAACATTCAATTAATTACCAGAACCGATGACTTTAAGATTTTCCAATTTAGCCGACAGTACTACTAGAGAAGACATACAATTATTGTTGAGAAAATATGGAGGACTTGCAAATTTAAGGTTAATTCCAGATCGTTATTCTGTAGAAGATTTAGTTATCGTTTACGCTGAATTCATGGATTCTAAAAAAGGTGCTCAAGCTTTAGAAGAACTACATGGAATGGAAATCAACGGTGAAGCTATCGTTGTAAAAGAAGCTGAAAACGCTTAATTAATTAGCTATCCATTCTTCCAATTGAAGCGATAATAAATCTATCGTATTCCCTACTAACTCTGAGTTTACAATTGAAAACTCGGAACAGGAAAGTACCATTACTGTTTTTGGATAACTCGCAATAATATTATTGAATTGCTTTATATCTACTGCGCCATTTTCAAAAATGGATAAGCGAATCGAATCCAAATAATTAACATCCGACTTACTTAAAGGAAGTACTGAAACCCTTTCTTCTGATAGGTATTTATTAAATGGTTGTTCCTTTGCTAAGTATTTTGAGGAAAGAAACGTAAGTTTTGATTGACCTAGTTTTTCCATTTTATCTTGTAATAATTCGTACGGAGAAAACACTTTAATTTGCTCCGATAATTTACGATCGATGAAATAATTAAGAATCGTAACATTAGGAATCAAGACCTCTTCATAGCCTTCTTTTTTTAGACCAATAACTAAGTCATCAAAAACTTTATCTAATTCTCGAGATGGCCCTGGAAGAAGTGAATTAATAAGATTAAAGTCGCAACCAACTACTCTGTAGTTTAACTTAACATCCAAAGCACTTATGCTTTTAATGAAATGTTGTGTTGCAAAATCACCTAATCTTAAAACTGCTGTTTTCATACTGCTAATTTCAATAAATAATCTGTAAAATATTCTTTTTCATCAGAGAATTTATCCTTTATTTGAAAACCTGTTCCATTCAGTATTTTCAATAAAATATCATCATTGTATTTTCTTGAAATTTCTGTTCTAATCTTTTCCCCTTTCTCAAAAGTAACAACCTCATTAAGTGATTTGATAAAAACAGTTTGTGCTTCATTACTCACTAAGAAACTTACCGCCTTTCCTTCTTTCCAATACTCTGGATTGTGAGAGAATTTATTCACATCAAAATCAGCTTCCAATTCTCTATTCATTCTAGTGAGTAAATTTAGATTAAAGGCTGAAGTAATTCCTTGCTTATCATTGTATGCTGGTAAAACGATTGATTCATCTTTTGTTAAATCAACGCCTAAAAGTAATTGATCATCTTGTTTTAAAGAAGCTGCTAATTCTTTTAAGAAACCAGAAGCGGCAACATCATCCATATTACCCAAATTAGACCCTAGGAATAAAACAAATTTCTGAGCTTCGTTGGCCTTCAAATCATTCAATAATTTAAAGTAATCCCCACATTGTTCTTGAATATCTAAACCTTCCAAATCAGATAAATTATCTAACAATAAGTCTAAGGCATTTCTTGAAATATCAATTGGAACATATGTAAATTCAACGCCTTCTTTCAACAAGTACTTCAACAGTATTCTCGTTTTAGCGCCGTCTCCAGCACCCAATTCGATGAGCTCAATTTTCTTTGAAGTATTCGAAGTTATATTGTTTAGTATTTGTGCTTTAAAACCTTCAAATATTTCTGTTTCTGATCGTGTTAGATAGTACTCTGGCAAGTCCATTATTTTTGTAAATAACACATCGCCTTTATCATCATAAAAGAAACGAGAAGGAATTACTTTTTCACTTTGAAAAAGCCCTTCAGCAATATCCATTTGCTCTAACTTTCTATTTTCTTGTGTCTTCATTTTGCGAGTCTTATTCCAGAAAATTGCCATTGTAATCCTGGATGGAAAAAATTCCTATATGTTTTTCTACTATGTCCAAAGGACGTAGCTGTAGAACCTCCTCGAAGGACCATTTGATTGATCATGAATTTACCGTTGTATTCTCCAACGGCACCTTCCTTAATTTTAAAATTAGGATAGGGTAAGTATGCAGAGTTTGTCCACTCCCATCTCAAACCCCATTTTAATTTATCTGATGCTACTTCCCACTCAAATTCTGTAGGCAATCGCATTTCTTTATAGGTTGCAAAAGCAGCTGCTTCGTAATATGAAACGTGCGATAATACAGCATTCTTATCTATTTTTTTAAATCCAGATAAAGTGTAGTAATGCCATTCATTATCAAGTAGTTTCCAATATAACGGCGATGATACTTTGTTTTGATTCACCCAACTCCAACCTTCATCTAACCATAATGTATGATTTGAGTAGCCTTCACTTTCGATGAATTCTATGTATTCTCCATTGGTTACTAAGTTTCCTGAGATCTCAAATGGTTGGATATAAACTTTGTGTTTACCATGCTCATTATCGAATGAGAAATCCGTTCCTGCCTTTCCGATTGTGTATACCCCTTCTTCAACAGAAATCCAATCTGTTTTAGCTTCCACATTTTCAACAAAATTACTTTCTGATGAGTAAACTGGATGTATAGGGTTTTTTGAAAGTGTATATTTTAAATCCGTAATTAAAAGCTCTTGGTGTTGCTGTTCATGATTAATTCCAAGTGTAGTTAATTCATCAAATTCACCGGGTGTTGAGTTACTCAACAATTCAATCATCAATTGATCTACATGGTTTCTATAGTTGAAAACCTCATCAACTGAAGGTCTAGTAATTAAACCTCTTTCCCCTCTTTCGATGCGTTCTCCAACTGTATTGTAATAGCTATTGAATAAGAATCCATAAGCTGAATCATACGGCTCATAATTATCAATAGCATTCTTCAATATCATCTCTTCAAAAAACCAAGTTGTATGAGCTAAATGCCATTTTGGTGGACTAGCAAATACAGCAGACTGAGGTGTGAAATCTTCTACGTGAAGTGGTTTACATATCTCAACAGACTTGTTTCTTATTGTTTTGTACAGCTCAAGAAGCTCCATATAATTACTTTGTTATTTCAACACCTTTCCAAAACGCTACTCGATTTGTTACTCCTTTTGCCATTTCACTTGGTGTTTTATAATACCAAGAAGCATCCGTATTTGTCTTCCCATCAACAGTTATATTGTAGTAATTCGCATCGCCTTTCCAATGACAATTTGTTACTGTTTCCGAATCTGAAAAATACTCTTTTTTAATCGACTCTACAGGAAAATATTGATTGTTTTCTATGTTTAATGTATCGTCACTTTCTGCGATTACTACTCCGTTCCAAGTTGCTTTCATAATTTATGCTGCGCTTAAAATTTTATATAACTCTTTATTGTTCTTGATCTCTTTTCCTTGTTCAGCGTATACTTTCAAACCTTTCAACAAACCTTCAATTCCTTTGTTTAATTGATCTTTAAGAACAAGACTGTTTAACATTTTTCCGATTATACCTAACTTCACTCCGTAACTCAAATCAACCGTTACTTTAGTTTGATTTGGAGACACTTCAGTTAACTTCACAATTCCTTTTGCATCTTTCAACGGCGGTGCTTTTTCAAGTGGATCAAGTTTAAGTGTATATTGCTCACCTTCTACCCAATCAACAGCCGTTTCTTCAATTTTACCCATTGGTGCTAATTCACATATTCTTGCTGCTCCAACCCCATTTTTACTGTCTGTACTGTAATAAGAATGAACTACTCCTGGATGAAATTTATAAACACCACCAAGGTCTGATAAAATTGCCCATACTTTTGTCTTCGAAGTTTCAATTGTTATTTCTTTTGTAAAAGTTGTCATAATTGCTTTGTTTTTAAATTCAAATCAAATGTATGCTCAACAAACAACAGTTTTTAATTAATGTGGTGAACGGGAAGTAAATACACTAAAAAACAATCTAAATGTGGTGAATGGGAATAAATACCTATTTAAAATACGCTAACTGACGATTAACCTCATCACTTTTAGCTCTTGAAATTGGAATTCTTAACGGTAAAAATGCACTTTCGAAATAATATCCTTTTGCGTTTCCTCCAATTGTTAATACGGTACTCAATTGGATGATATAAGACTTGTGACATCTTATGATATCTTCAAAAGCTTTCAGTTGTTCGTGTAATTCTGTTATCGTTATCCTAAGCAGTTTATTCTTTAACACATCTTGTTCGTACCAGTATATCGTACAATAGTTATCACTAGCCTTCGCAAACAAAATATCTTGAGGATCTAAAACCAATTTCTCTTTTGTTTTAGATTGAATCGTAAGAATTGTACTCGGTTTACGCGAAATAAAAACATGATTATCTCCTGTAAATATTATTGCATTTAAAGCATCTTGAAAACGCTGATCCTTTCTAATATTATTGTAAATCGGATTAACTCTTAAATCCCACATTAACATGGAAAGCTTCTTCTTTAATGCGATATCTAAGTATTTAAAAAAGCCATCATAATCTTCCCTACCCAGGTGGATCATTGCTTTAGCATAGTTATAGATACCAGTTTCTAGACTTTTAGGTGTTCCTTCAAACTCCTCTTCTAGTTCCCTACTTTCATACCTAAAAGAACTTCGATCATAAGCGAAGCAAAGCATACCATAGCTTACTATATTTTCACCGTACTTTATGGCCAACTTCAAATCTGCAATTGCGGATTCCATATTTCCCATTACAGTATATATCCAACCTCTAATCTCGAACATTTCTGCAGATTCAGGATCGATATTTAATGCACCATTTATATAATCCAGCGCCTCATCAAAATTCTTAGTATAGCAAGACAGTCTTGCCATCATCGCATAATAAGGAACTGATAATGGATCGTTTTTTAAAGCAAATAAGGAGTGCTTTTTTGCTTCAGGAATATTTCCAATGAATATATTGAAAACAGACAGCATGTGTCTCACTTTTAAATTCGACTTGTTTAATTTGAAAGCCAATTTCAAATTGGCTTCTGCTTTACTTAAATCATGATCGTAAAACATATTAATCATTCCTGCCGCAACATATGATTCTGAATGTTTATTATTTAGCTCAAGCGCTTTAACAACATATTCTTTTGCTTTTTCAAAACGCGGAATAGGTGCTTCAAACCCCATCAATGCAATAACACAATAGCAATCCGCCATAGCAGCATATGCAGGAGCAAAACAAGGATCTTCTTTAACTGCTTCCTTAAAACAACCTATCCCCAAAAGCATTTCATCATGGGTATATCTATTCCAATGATACATTCCTTTTCTATATAATCCTTGTGCCTTACTGATTGGCGCAGCAGATTTAAGTTTTGTATACCCTTCTATAAGAACAAAAAGTAAGTCATCAATAGGCTCAGTTAACTTGTCAACCCAATTATCTAGATCAATAGAAACTGTTGAACTCACAACCACTTCTTGTAGTGCTGTATCAACCAATCTTGTTACCAATTCCAAATCATCCCCTCTAACTTTTAAAGCACCTTCCACCATGTAATCAATGTTGAGTTCTTCTTTTAGATTCTTGGGAAGTATGGGATTGGTTGCCAAATAAATACTTGTAGATCGTGAACATACCTGCAACCCTTTCCTATTAGAAAAGGCTTCAATAAATTCTTCCAAAATTCCTTCAGAGAGATAGTTTGCACCCTCTAAACTTTGGTCGATTATATATGGTAGCACTAATGCTTTCTTCAAAACTCAATTATTTTTAGCGATACTAATCTATTCAATATTCCTCAAAATAAGAAACCTTGATTATCCTTTTAGAATTTCTTTAGGTGAAGTTTTCATCACGCTCAAGTTGTTAAGCACCCCAATAATCACAACCAATAGTGTAATCAATAATGGTATAAAAACAACTGGTATCCATGAAACAACAAATGGTGCTTTAAAGGTATAAACTGCTAACATCTTCCCTGCTATTAGCGAAAGTACTGTTCCTGAAAAAGCACCTAAAATACCAAGGAAGAAATACTCTACGATAGTCATTTTTACAATCTGTTTACTTGTAGCCCCAATTGTTCGAAGCATTGCATTTTCTTTTAACCTTTGGAACTTACTTGTTCTAACTGCACTTACTAAAACAATGAATCCTGTAAGGATACTAAATAAGGCTAAAAAGTTAATGACTAGAGCAATTTTAGAAAGAATACCTTCAACAACAACCATCAATGATCTGATGTCAATAACAGTAACACTAGGGTGCTTTTTAACGAGTGCTCTTTGTAAATTGGCAGCAATCTTATCTGTTGGTGCTTTGGTTGTTAATACATTTGTTTGTGGTGCATCTTCCATCACTCCTTTTGGAAATATTACAGCAAAGTTCATTTGCATACTAGACCATTCGATGTTTCGAATACTGGCTATTTTACATGGCATTAAAACTCCTTGTACATTAAAGGTAATTTCATCATCTAATTCTAGCTTACCTGCTTTTCTAAATCCTTTTCCAATCGATATTGGAATCACTTCTGATTGATCTGCTGTTCCTTGCCATTCTCCTTCAAGTACATGCTCTGAACTGATTAATGAATCTCTGTAACTTGCTCTGAATATTCCATCTAATACCCATTCCTTTATTCCGTTTGTTGAATCGGCTTTTAAGGCTAAAGTTTTTATCCCCTTGATGCTGTGAACCTTCATCGCTATTACAGGAATCTCATCAATAACAGGTTGGTTGAATCCTGCTATCGTTCCACGAATTCCAGGAATCTGTTCTTTCTGAATATCAAGTAGTAATATATTGGCAATATTAGAGTCCTTTTGAACTGTTGCATTGTTAATCAACCCGTCTTTTGTGAGGTATAATGTGTTAATCAAAAAGACACCTACACCTATACAAAGTATCAATGTTATTGTTTGATTCCCTGGTCTGAATAAGTTTGACAAACCTTGTCTGGAAGGGAAGCTCCATTGTTTTGGAAACGACTTTTTAATCATTACAATAAATAGCCCTGCTAACAATCTAATTGCTGTAAAAACTAAAACAATAGCGATTAAGAAAATGATTGAAATAAATATTTCTCCAAGTAATAAATAAGAGAATAAAAAGACTGTTAATGTGATTGTTGGCGCTATGATATAACCCAATATTTTAGTGTTCTTATTATCCGTTTCCTGTGCTCTTAAAACTTGATTTGGCGTTACAAACCAAGTACTGATTAAAGGATATAGGGAGAACACTACGGACATCACAACTCCAAGTCCGATTCCTAATGCAATTACCTTTGGACTAATAAAGAAGGAAACACCAACGGGTAAAAACTCTTTCAATAACAAAGGAAACATCTGTTGTAAAAACAGACCTAATGCTGTACCTAATATACTCCCTATTAATCCGATAAATATGATTTGAAAAAGGTAAATCAAGAACGTTTGTTTTCTTGTTACTCCAATACATTTCAATACTGCAATGGCTTTCTTTTTCTCTTTGATGTAAATATTAGTTGCACTTGCAATCCCTAAACAACCTAATAACAATGCAGTGAAAGCCACGAGGTTTAAAAACATACTGAAGTTATTGTATGCTTTACCAAGCTTTTCTCCGGCCGAAGTATGTGTTGTAATGTTAGCGTTCTCAGCATCCAAAACTATTTCAAGTTTCTGCTCTAACGCTTTTAAATTTTGGAGACTATCGGCTTTAAAGTAATATTGATATCCTACCCTACTTCCCGCTTGTAATAAACCAGTTGAATCCAGTTGATTAGAAGGTATAAATACGGGAGGCATTATTGAACTCGAAATTGCCGATTTACCTGGTATTGATTTTAAAGATCCAATAATTGAAAATGTAAGCTTTCCAATTTTCACTGAATCACCCAACCTTAAATCAAATTGCAACATTGTAGTTGCATCAACTAAGGCTCCTTTATGTTTAAAATAGGCATCAGCAGCTTCTACAGGGAATGTTTCTAATTCACCATAAATTGGAAAGTCTCCTGAGTACCCACTTACTTTAACTAGTTTACTTCCTTCGCTTTTTGGGAAAAAGGCCATGGAAGCGAAGTTGATTTCTTGTGCTTTTGCTCCGCCTAATGAATCTAATATAAAGGATAGTTTTTCAGTAGGTGCTTGTCTGCTACTAACAATATAATCAGCACCCATTAATTTCTTAGAATCTTCCTTAATTTGTGCTTTTAAGTTCGCTCCAAAAGATTGTATTGCGACAACTGCAGAGATTCCTAAAACGATGGATGCGATGATTAGATAAAGCTTTTTCCGACTGGCTTTCCAATCTCTCCAAGACATTTTCCACAGCCATCCAATAGTAGCTTTCGATTTAAATTGATGATTCGTCATAATTAAATCGTGCTTGCTTCTTTTTGAATCTTACCACCTTTTAAAACCACCATTCTTTGGGTTCTTTTCGCCAATTCTAAATCATGTGTTACAATAACCAAAGTAGTTCCTGCATCCTTATTTAATTCTAACAATAAGTTCACAACGTTCTCTCCACTTTCCTCATCCAAATTCCCAGTAGGTTCATCAGCGAACAAAATAGTTGGGTTGTTTGCAAAAGCTCTTGCCATTGCCACACGCTGTTGTTCTCCTCCCGAAAGTTGAGATGGATAATGATTCTTTCTATCTCCTAGGTTTACTTTCTCAAGTAATTCTATTCCTATTTTCTCTATGTCTTTATGACCTTGTAATTCCAATGGAACCAATATATTTTCTAAAGCTGTTAAAGAAGGAAGCAATTGAAAATCTTGAAAGATAAATCCTACTTTCTGACTTCTTAATATTGCTTTTTCATCTTCATTTAAATCACCCAAGTTCACACCACATAATTCAACATCTCCCGAAGAAGTACTATCCAATCCTGCACAAATTCCGAGCAAAGTAGTTTTTCCACTACCAGAAGGTCCAACTATTGAAAAAGTTTCTTTTTCGTTTAAGCTGAAGTTGATATCTTCGAGAATTCTTAAAATTTGGTCGCCCGTTTTAAATTCCTTACTCAGATTCTTAATGTTTAAAATTTGGGACATGGATCTATATTAATTTTGTGTAAATTAGAAAATCATGAAGAGCTACAAAAGTACTAATCCATCAACGGTTTTCCGATTATTAATATGTTTAATTGTCATATCCGTTTGGAGTTGTGATAGTCAAACAAAAGAGCCTGCTCCTAAAAAAGTAGTTGAAGTAATTGAGGAAACGAAAACACCTGTTATTCTTTGCTTTGGAAACAGTTTAACGGAAGGGTATGGATTGTCTTCTGAAGAATCCTTCCCAACAATCTTACAACATTACATTGATTCTTTAGATTACCATTACCAAGTTGTAAATGCAGGGTTGAGTGGTGAAACAACTACTGGTGGAAAAGGAAGATTAGATTGGGTACTGAAAAATAATGTTGTGATTTTTATTCTTGAATTAGGCGCAAATGATGGTTTACGAGGAATTCCTTTATCTGAAACAGAGCAAAACCTACAATCCCTAATTGATACTGTTAGAGCAAAGAATAAAGGTATTAAAATTCTATTGGCCGGAATGCAAATCCCTCCGAATATGGGACAAGAATACACAGAAAACTTCAAAGAAATATTCCCTAGACTTACTGAAAAAAACGGTACTTACTTAATCCCTTTCCTATTAGAAAATGTTGCTAGTTATCCTGAACTAAATCAAAAAGATGGAATCCACCCTACAGCTGAGGGGACGAAAATAGTAGCTAAAAATGTTTGGAAAGTACTTGAACCATTATTGAATAAGAAGCTATAACACAGAGGAATTAGATTCATTCAATAATTATTCTCTTTAAAACGCTTCTCCTAAATTAAAGAAAAACCCTCGTGAACCATCAGCAGCAATACCGTAACTAACCAATAAGTTCAGATTAGAATCTCTGTTTATTTTTAACCTCACTCCAACACCTCCTCCTGGAATGAATTTTTTAAATGTATTTGTAGACTGTTCCGAAACACTGTGACCGTTTAGAAAAATAGCACCGTTAAAAAATTCGTTCTTCGAAATCACAAACCTGAATTCAGATTCTAAATACAATAAACTTTTACCAACATAACGTCCTTGGCGATACTGTCGTGCAAAGTTTGTATAAGCATCCCATCCAGTACTAGGCAAGTCTAAAAAAGGTGGTGTACCTTCTAATACAAACTGATTATAACTCCAAAATGCAAATAAGTTTTTTGAATGTTTTGACGGTTTTATATAAGTTCTTAAGTCTAAAAACAAGGAAGACCAATTAGAGGAACTTCCGAACTCTTTTAGGTTGTTTCTATAAATTATATTCGCAAAGTGTTCTCCGTGTTGCGGACTAACCGAATTTTTCCTTTTATCGATTAAACCATTCAGAGTAAAACCAGACGAAATTGTTTTTGATCCGTCTCCATAAGTGCTGAAATCATTTATTGGTAAATCATCTGCGTGTTCCTGACGAATTTTAGTGTGATAATCTAAATTGTACCCTAAACCTAGAAAGGTATATTTTGAAATTGATTTGTAAGCTATTTGATGAATTCTTAAGTAGTTGTACTTAAGCATAATTTCATTTTCTTCTTTTGTACTTCCTCCCAAACCAAAATTTAATTGGTGGTATATATAATATCGCCAATCACTTACAAAGTTCCAATTATTTTTAGGTGACCAAAGGGTAATGTTAAATGGGATTGAAAGCTGTTTTCTCTGAGATAATTCTACCTGACCAGTAACTGAAGATAAATTGGTGTTTTCCTTATCTCCAAGATAAAACGAAGTACTAGAAATTATATCCGTTGTGAATCCTGTTTGTATCGAATATCCAATAGCTGGTAGAATACTAAATAGTACTTTCCCTTCTTTTGCAACAGTATCCTTTTTCTCCTTGTTAAATAGCTTTCTTATCAAGATAGGAAGATCCACTAGTTCTGTACTATCCGTTTTACTTTGTGAAAATGCTGACGAGCAACAAATCATAAATATTAAAAAAGCCGCACTTGTATTCTTCATTATTGGTAATAATTTTATGCTTGTTTAGAAATTGAAAAAGTAACTTTTTGTAAAAAAATACTCCTCTAAAAATTTCCAAATATAAATCTAAGAAATTTTGATGACGATGGTGTTCTAATTTGTTGGAAATCAAACCTTTTTTATAAAAAAAAATGTTTCAAATTAGTTTTATTTATCATGTAATCACATCAATAATAAACAAGCGCTTTTTTTCTTGATCAAAAGTTCTTGAAAATCACCTAACCAGTCCCACAATTAAATTCGTAGAATTAATCATTTCAACTTTTGTCTTTCTAAACTTTACTTCGATATTAATACCGGTAAGTTGAGTGATAATTAAATTCGTAAGACTTTTTAAATCTGTTGATACATTTAGATTACCACCCTTCAGGTAATCATTAATAATTTTAAAGAATTCTTTGTTGTGCATTTGAAGAACCTTTCTTATCTCGTCATCCTTTGAGCCCATTTCAGAACAAACGTTAACGATCATACAACCTCGTTTCTTTTCATCATTGAAAGCACCTTCAATCGCATGCTTAAAAAGTGATTTTACACCCTTTTTTCTGTCCTCTTCTGAAGCTAACATGATTTCCAATCCAGATAAACTCACTACTCTGTATTGCTCAATTGCTTTGTCAAACAATTCTCTTTTACTTTTGAAAGTATCGTAAAAACTTCCTTTACTTATGCCAAGGTGTTTTATTAAATCACTCAAAGATGTGCTGGCATACCCAGTTTCCCAAAACAATCCCATTGCTTTAGCTAACGCTTCTTCTTGATTAAATAATTTTACCCTGGGCATATCAAAACTTCTTTTACAAATTTAATAATTAAATTCTATTTGGACTAATCAGTTTATTTATTATATTTGGACCGAAAAGTCCAAATAAAACTAAAGTTATGAATAAAAGTGTACTAATTACAGGAGCAAATATCGGTTTAGGAAAAGAAACAGCTAGACAATTGGCTAAGATTCCAGGAACAGAAAAAATATACTTAGCATGTAGAAATGCGAATAAAGCTGCAGAAGCAAAAAAAGATTTAGAGCGAATTACAGGAAGATCAATTTTTGAAATCGTGATTATGGATATCACAGATGTTGATTCTGTAAAACTTGCAGTATCGAAAATCAATGAACCAATTGATGGTTTGGTTTTAAATGCTGGAGGAATGGGAGGAAGGAATCCAAACGAAATCACTAAATCAGGAATGAATTTCATTTCAGCAACAAACCTTACTGGCCATGTTGTTTTAGTAGATGAGTTATTAAGTCAAGATAAACTAAAGAAAACTGTTGTTTACGTAAGTTCTGAAGCAGCTAGAGGTATTGAGAAAATGCAGATGCCTAGACCAGATTTAAAAACGACTTCAGTTGAAGAGATCAAAACTGTATTAGATGGTTCTTTCTTCGGAAAGAAACTAGATCCAGCTCAAGCGTATGGTTATGTAAAATACATCGGTACACTTTGGATTGCTTCTTTAACTAAAAAGCATCCAAGTATTAAGTTTGTAAGTGTTAGCCCAGGTGCTACAAGTGGTACAGCGGTAGCAGACAATCTTCCTCCAATGTTAAAATTCATGTTTAAATATGTGATGTTCCCGATCATTATGCCACTAAGAGGTATGGTTCATAGTGTTGAGAAAGGGGCTGAAAGATATGTGAATGTATTAAATAATAAAGAATATGAAACTGGTAATTTTTATGCTAGTGTAGAAGATAAAGTAACTGGTAAACTAGTTGAACAAAGTACAATTTTCGTTAATTTTCAAAACGAAGAATATCAAGAAAATGCTTCTAAAGCAATTCACCAATTCTTGAATTAAGATACAGTACATATAAATGGAAAAAGCCTCTGAATTTCAAAGGCTTTTTCCATTTATATAATAATTTATTCTTCTTTAAAGCAGTTTATCAACCCAAAACATTTCAATTGCTTGCTTACCTTTCACCTCTATCGAACCCCTAGAAGTACATTCAAAATTATTCTTGATCAACTCATAGGTAGAAGAAGAAATATTTACTTTGCCTGGCTCTCCCGATGACTCCATTCTTGATGCAGTATTCACTGCATCTCCCCAAATATCAAATGCAAACTTATGTGTTCCAATAATCCCTGCGATTACAGAACCACTATGAATACCAATTCTTGTTTCCCAAGCAAACTTACCTTCTTCAATTCTTTGTTTCTTCCATGATTCCATGAATTGAATGATTTCAAAACTTGCGTTAACCGTTCTAATTGCGTGATCTGGATGAGTGATTGGTAATCCACAAACAGCCATATAAGAATCTCCAATTGTCTTAATTTTTTCTAAACCATGTTTCATCATGATTTTATCAAAACCTCTAAAGCATACATTTAAATCATCTAAAAGCTCTTCCGGTGAAATAAGTTGTGTCTGCGCAGTAAACCCTTTAAAATCAGTGAATATAATACTTGTATTGTCGTAGATTTTGGGTTTTGTGCTTCCTGTTTCTTTAAGTTCTTTAACTGTAGATTCTGGAAGAATATTTAATAATAATGAATCAGTTTTTCCCTTTTCAACTTCAACCTCATCTAATGAAACTTGAAGCTGGTTATTTGTTTCTTTTAATTTAACAGTTCGTTCTTTAACTTTCTGTTCCAATACTTCATTTTGAGCAGTTAAAATAGCCTCATTTTCTTCCGTTTTTCTAATAACTTCTCCTTGTGCTTTTAGTTTAGCAAGTACATGAACCTCTTTCTCCCATTGAAAACTTTTAGTAAGTGCATAGGATAGTAAGAATACTTCGCCAAGTACACCGGTAGAAACAAAGCTGATAGAATATATGTAATTAGGCCATCCCAATTGGTTGTATAATGTTTCCAAGACCACAGATGCAAAGAAAAGTATGTAAGCAGATGAATAATAATACCCTATCTTATTTCCTTTTTTACCGATAATAATTCCAATAATAACTGAATAAGCAAGAAAAACAACCGCATGAATAGTATTCAAATATACCAGTATAATATGATCAAAGAAAGGTAATGACAATATTATATAAATGACAATCCAATAATACACGCAACCCCAAGCCAAACGATTCAACCGAGGTGAATAAATTTTTAATTTTAAAAAGAAGATGGAATATAAAATAACACCTAAACCGTTTATAATTGGTATAAAGGCTCTCCAAAAAATAAAATCTATATCATCGAAGAAAAACATCCCCGTACCGTCCATTACCAAGGCAAATACTCCAATGTAAATAAATATAAGTAATGAGTAGTATAAATGAATAATTTGCTTTGAAGAGAAAAAGTGAAATATATTGTTAAATAATACAAATATCATTAATCCAAAATATACTCCATAAGCAACTTTTGTAAATGTAGAATTACTAATAAAGTGTTTCTTTTTATATAGCTTAACAGGTATCGGTGGGTTTTCTGAGAACAAATGAATATAAACAGTATTTAATCCCTTTCGAAGGTTATAAACTTGACTGGGGTCTTTCTCAAGACGATCAGCAATATTCGTTTTGAAACCTAACTTAGTCTCTTCCCATTTATTATCTTTTTTTTGATAAAAGTCACAAGTCCCTAGCATAACTTGTTCTAGAACTAAATAAATCTCTTCATCGGAATCATTATTAACCTCTACCTTTACCCAATAATGATCGGTTGATATACCAAAAGTTAAGATCCCTTTTCCATTAGTAAAAAACTCTTTTTGAAGGTTTTCGCCCAATACAGAATCTATTGTAAACGTTACTTTTTCATCGCACAAAAGGGAAACAAATGGTGATATATTTTCAACATCGTTTTCTCCAGTCCATGTATATGCTTTTCCGTAGGTGGTGGAACTTAGAAGTGCAAATAAAATGAAGAAATACAAAGTTCTTAGAAAAGTCATTCTTAATTTCCTTTAGATTGTAAATTGGCAAATTTTGAAGGTATTCCTTGTTGAAATGCGTAAAGTATCCACCAAAGCCAACAAAAAATACTGAATGGAAAATATCCTAAATACCCAACAAGTGGCATTTCAAATAATTTCGGGTTTTCAACATAAGGAAGACTATATTTCCAATAAGCAGCAGAAGATGTTTCTAAAACTCCATTAACATGCGTCCCACTAAGATAATTCCAACATTCAATACAAAGACCTTGAAAAAGATAACTCACAGCAAACAATAAAACCGGAGTCCAGTTCCCATATTCTATCTCTTTGAAAGGCGACCAAATACCCATTTTACTTAGTAAAACCGCAATGATTAATAATGGAGCCATCCAAATACTAAAAAACAACAAATCAGGCCAAATTACTGAGCAAACTAAACTAGCAAACCCAAAAACAAGAATTACGTTTTTTAACCAATCTGAAAATTTAAGCTTGATTCCATTATCAAACCTGTTCCTCATAATCTTAAAAGTTCTCAAGAGTGAATACCAAACAAAAGCCATTGGCATTAAACCTGAAGAACCCACGATTGCATACAGTAAAAACTCATTAGCTGGCATCAAATCACCAAATTCGTAATACCATAAATCACCTACAAACAAATTTAAGTATTCAAACAAAAGGTATCCAGATACTGAAGCTACAGCTAATCCTACCATTTCTCTAGGTGAGGATCCTATAATCGATTCACCCGCTGTTCTTTTAAAAGTAATACCATCAATTATGAAAATAAACCCCCAAAACAAAGGAAGATCAGACCAATTCAAGAGCCATGCAGGTTCTGACGTTCCTGAAATTAAAAAACCAAGCGGAATAAAAAACGCAAGTATTCCAATCCAAAACCATATAGGAAATTTGCCTCCTTTTTTTCGGTTATAGTCGTTATCTATTGTCTTTTTAAATCTAAATAACTTTGGGAAAAAATATAATAAAATTAGTGCCAGACCAATAAATGCCAAGATGCAAAAAAATATTAAATTAAATCCTGCTTTAGGATGTGGCTCTATAGGAGGGTAACTCAGAAGGTCACTTGGAATTGTACCAAATCCTTCTTTATTATGTATTAATGAACCTATGTATGGCAATCCTAAAATTGCAGTCAGAGATAATGTAATTATAGTTAATTTCTTAAGAATTGAGCTGTCCTTCATTTTTTAGTTCTTTTTTTAATTCGATTAATAAGATTGCAAGTAATTCATCAATTTTCACAACTTCCCTATATCCCGAAAGCCATATATAAAAAGGCAACCAAAGACTTTTCAACTTTTTATCACTTAAACTAAATATCTGAAAAGTAATATTATCTCTTAGTTGTTTATGATTGTATTTCATCCAATCTTTCTCATTACTAAATGAAGATCCATTCCATTCTTTTAGTCCAATCAATCTACAGAAAATACTGATCCTATTCTTTCTTACACTTGAATCATTAAAATAGTAATCTTCAAATATCTCTGTAACACGAAGTCCATTAGTTTTATTAATCTCATAATTATTCGAAATTACATATGCATCAATATTCCCAAGCATATCAGATCCAGGAGCATCGGCATCAATAATTTTTTGTTCTTCTGAACTTGTTAAAACTTTTTTACCATTCTTTCTATATCGTAATACATAATCACCAGAGATACTGGCGATATCACCTAGCCAAGTTACAATAGCCAATGAAGAATTCACATGAGGAAACAAGTTGTCCAAAAATGATATATATTTTGGTAACGGACTTACATTAATAGGGTGATTATGAGCATCCATTCCGGCCAGAACATGAGCGATGTCACAACTAAAACCATCAGGAAGTTTTACTTCTTCATGATCATTTTTATATATTTCTGGTGTTATTCCTACTCTAGTATCTCCATAAATTCGATCATCTGCGGAGTAAGTTATAGTTCGATGTTTAGGAGCAAAATCTTTACCACTTAAAGATTTACATTTTTTAGAATTTTCTGTTTTATTATCTACAACAGCAGTTACATATCTTGTTTTAACCTTAGTTACAGCGGGAATAAGCTCTGAATTCCAACCCCATTGATCATAAAATATTTTCCTCAATTTCGAAATCATCAATTGAGTGTTATTCTGCTCTCCTTCCCAATAATCCTCCTCCTCTTTTAATAATTCAAGAAATTCCTTTAAACTTAAAACAGTAGATGGGTTTTGTCCATCCATTGGCGATGAAACAAAAATGTTAATTTTTGTTTCATTTGTTGATTTTAATTTTTTCAAAAATAAGTTGAGTTATGTTAATTAGTCATCATAAAGGTGGACATTTTTTTCTGAAACGGAAAACGTTTTTATTTTTTTATGAAAATAAAAAAAATAAAAACACAAGAAAAACAACTCGTTAAGCCCTATGTAATTAAAACTACACAAAAGAAACTCTCTGAATTTTCACAAGAAAAACGGAAACGAAAAAAACACAAAAAAAACACAAGGAATTGTCTAAAAAACTATTTACAAACTGTACTTTTCAATGTTAGAGGGCAAATAACGAAATTTCATGAATAGTATGAAATTTGAAACCCCTTTCAGCTTTCAACTAATAAATACTTACCTATTATATATCACTCTGTATTCAAAAGGTGAAATTCCAGTTTAACATATCTGTTTATTTTTGTTGGTTTATAATTTACGCTGCTTTCAATGCTTCCAATTTACTTTGTAAAACTGACTTTGGCTGTACACCTTGTATATTTTCTACAATTTTTCCTTCTTTAATGAAGAACAAAGCTGGAATATTTCTCACTCGAAATTTCTGTACTAATTCTTGATTAGCATCTACATTAACTTTAACGATTTCAATTTCTCCGTCATGTTCATCAGCTAAGTCGTTTATGATTGGAAGTAATGTTTGACAAGGTCCACACCAGTCTGCATAGAAGTCTATTAAAATAGGTTTGTCTTGTTGAATTAATTCATTGAACTCAGTATTATTTTTTATCCTTATCCGCAACTTTCCCAAAGGCAGTTTATGATCGATTAGGTTTAGCCCCTTAACTACCCGATTCTCGCGCGTCATGTGATTATATATAAAGAAAAGCCTTGGGTAAAGAACCGGATAAGCATATTAATTTTCAACTCTCATATTGTGTTTGTTTTAGTGTTATACAAAGATGCGGCTATAGAAGCGTTTTTCAACAGTAGGTATTTCCTTAACAATTGTCTATTATTCCCGATATTAACTATTCTAATATATTTATATAATAGGATTACCCATTTACATCACATTGTATTTATAAGTGGGAATCATCTGTTCGTTTCATTAGGTTATAATCAGTATTTACCAACTTTTACTACAAATTCCGATTACAAATCGGACAGTTTATCTTTCAGATTAAAAATCAGAAAGTACTACGCAATAAAATTCATTCTATTAAACATTTCCTCATGTGCATCTACTGAAAGACATAGTGTACCTTGAGTTTGGTGTCTTCAGATGCGCACGAGGGAAAGTAGTATAAAATACAGCTAACTAGAGTGAAGTGTTTTCATACAATTATCATCCCATATAAAATCACTAGCAACCCGTACGGAATGGAGAATTCTAACGAATTACTAGAGCTTGGAAGTTCAAAATGTACTATGCCACTTTACAAAAAAGGATGAAATGGAATTCAATGATCTATTTAAAAAAGACAACTGGAGATTCTCAGAAACTAACTACATGAATTATAATTTTTTTAAATATTTTACGTGACGTAAAATATATAATATTTTTAAATAATTTAAGCCATTTATCATTTCAACCTTGTGCAAAAAAAAATCAGTTAAGCATATATAAACATTACAATATAAATAGAGCACATTATGTTTAATTTACTGTTTTTAAATAAAAAAAATGATAATAAAAACACATACCCTCCCCTACACTAAATAACATAACATTCTGAAAAACAAAACAATCACTACTAAACAATTAAGTGTTAAAAATATTCACTTCAACAAATTCAGTGTTTTAATTCTTTAGCTACTTTTACAATCATATTTGCAGAAGAAATATATCATTTCACCATAAGTAAAGCTATATTCACCTAGTTATTATAGTTGTACTTGGTTAACAACGTATAGTACAATGAGTAATTAATTATTGATCACAATGAACAACTTGAATAAACATAAACACATCTTTTTGTTAATTCTAATTCTCTTAGGATTTGGAACTACACAAGCCCAAATGACTTGGGCTTTTGGTGAATACACTGGTAACGGTATTGCTTCAGCCTTAACTGGTGTTGGGTTTCAACCTGGAGCAGTTTTCATTAAGAGTGAAGGCGCAACAGAAGCAGTGATTGCTACTGATGACATGACTGCAGGAGATACTAAACCGATGGGATCCTCTAACACTGCTCATGAAACTGGACGAATAACCTCTTTAGATTCAGATGGATTTACTTTAGGAACAGACGCAGATGTAAACAGTGATGGTGTAGTTTATCAATGGATCGCTTTTTATGAAGAAAATGATATTTCGATTGGTACATACGCAGGTACAGGTGCATCAGTAGATGTTAATACACTTGGGTTTCAACCTGAAATGATTTGGCTTTGGGGAGATGGAACACAATCTGAAGAGAATGCAGTATTGTATATGTCAACAAACGTTGGCGAAGCAGATAGATTTTCAGATGGAACTTTATCAAGTGGGAATATGTTAAATTCATTGGATGCGTCGGGGTTTAACACCTCATCAAATTCAAATTGGGGACCTACTCGTTCGGGTATTAACTACTACTATATTGGCTTTAATTCCGGTTCCGATATGGAATTGGGAGGTTGGACAAATGGAAGTGATGTAGATAATACGGATAAAGTATTATCTGGCGGTTGGCAGCCAGATCTAGTAATTACCAATGCCGGCATATCTGGTCTTAGGCCAATTTTCAAAACAGGTACAATGACAGGAGATGAATCATTAAGGTTTAATGCCACAACTGTCTATGCTAACGCAATTCAAGCAATTAATGTTGACGGTTTCCAAATAGGAACCCAGGATTTGGCACAAGATGAACACAATGCAATGGATTATATGGCGATGAAAGGAGGAACAGAACAAACAGTTTCACTTCCAATAGAATTAATAAAGTTTGATGCGAGTTTACAAGATGATCAAGTTGTTATTACATGGACAACTGGGAGTGAACTTAACAATGACTTCTTTCAAGTGGAAAGAAGTATAAATGGGATCGACTTTGAAATCATTGAAGTTGTTTCTGGAGCTGGTAACTCTCAAGATGTTATCAATTACATCTCGTATGATGTCTCTCCTCCAAGCGGAATAATTTATTACAGGATTCGCCAAATCGACTTTGATGGTCAAAATGAAGTATTTGATGTTAAGAGTGTATACAATGGAACGAGTGATCGTTCAGACTGGATACATGCTACAGAATCAGGAAATCACAAATTGAATATTTTTGGTGATTTAGAAGGAACTTATGATGTTGTAATAATTGATGTTAACGGGAAAGTTGTTTTTAATAAAAGCTTTTTAACCACATCTCAAAACAAAACGTCAATGTTAATTACATTACCGCCGGATTTAAAAAATGCTGTCTATTTGGTAAATATTCAAAACAATGGATACCAAAATTCAGGAAAGATTCTAATTAGAGATCTTAAGTAAAAGTTCTTAATTCCAATCCAAAGCCTTTCTCTCCTCCCAATATGCTTTTGGGGAAACTGCAAGACTTTTTAATTCATCTATGTCCTTTAGCGATAATTCAAATTTAGATACATCTAGATTAGATACTAATTGATTAATAACAGATGCTCCACTTAGCACTGAAAAAGGCTTTAAAGTATCTACACAAAACCTTAATGCTACCGCATCTACTCCAACCTTATACTTAACTGCTAAGGCTTCTAAAAGATGATAAGTGCTTTTGTAATTCGGGAATTTTTCATTTGGAAAAACACGCCCATTTGCAAGCGCTTCTTTAATAATTACCTTTTTGCCTTTTAAAGTATTACTTAGTTTCAATAAATTTTGATCGAACACATTATAAGTCACTTGAAAGCTATCAAACAAAGGCTCATTATTAACTTCAATTGCAATTGCCTTTTCTATGATTTCATTTTGATTATCACCACTCGTTGATAAACCAATATTGATTTTATATTCCTTTTTCAACTCATATAAGCGAGCCAAAACAGCTTCGTTAGTTAAAACGCCAGAATCTAATGTTGCCGAATGAATTTGGTAGATATTTAAATAAGGCAGGAACTGTTTAGATACTTCCCATTGCTCATTCAGTTTACTCAATGAATGTTCTTTTACTTCATGAACAGTTGCGGTAGGATCAAAATTGGCAACATAAGTATAGCCCCATTTGGTACTTATCTTAATATCCTTCGGTTGAAACTCAGCAATCCATTCTAACAAGATTTGCTCTGCCATTCCATATCCTGGAGCAGTATCAAAGTGACGAACACCATTATTGTAAGCGGCTGTTAAAACGCTTTTTCCTTTTCTAGAAAATTCAGCCTTATCGAACTCCCCTTCAGAAACAGATCCTTTTATATTGATATATAAAGGTCTTCCAATTGCTGCAGTTCCTAATCCTATTGTCATAATGTGAAAGATAATCTAACGTTTAACAAACTTTTTAGTCGTTTTCTTATTTCCTGAATACAATTGTATGAAGTAAACTCCAGCAGGTACGTTGGATATATTAATTGTTTTAGAATTCCCTAAAATAGTTTCTACTTTATGTCCAGTGATATCTAGCAACTCGATTTTATCAAAGTTCCCATTACGAATTGAGATAGTATTTGTAGCTGGATTAGGAAATATTTGAACGTCAGTAATTTTATTTTCGGAAATACCAGTTGGATTCCCTAGCTGATACACCCTTACATAATCAACCAACATTTTAGCAGGTAAACTATCATCATCAACTGTAAAACCAGGCCAATTTCCACCAACAGCCATGTTTAGTAAAATGAAGAATTCTTTATGAAATTCGGAAGTACCATTCACTCCGTTTTCAATATTTACGATATGAAACTGAACCCCATCAATAAACCACTCAATTTTCAAACTATCCCATTCAATAGTATAAGTATGATACCCACTAGCTGTTAATGAAGTTGAAGTACCATAATTAGCGTAACTGTTATTGTGATCTTGCCAATGAATTGTACCGTGAACATCAGATGTTTTATTCACATGTTCCATGATATCAATTTCACCACATTCAGGCCAACCAACTGAACTGATACTCTCCCCTAACATCCAAAATGCTGGCCAAGAGCCATCAAAACTTGGGATTGAAATTCTTGATTCTACTTTCCCATACTTCCATGATTTAACACCTTGTGTTTTCATCCTAGCAGAAGTATAATCTGCTCCACCAAACGTTTCCTCCTTAGCTGTAATAACAAGCGCTCCATTTTCTATCGTAGCATTTTCTGCTCTATAGTATTGAAGCTCATTATTACCCCAACCAGAACTTCCTCTTCCCGTTTCAAAAATCCAATCAGGTCCAATTGTAGTAGTGAATTCATCCGACCAAACCAATTGCCAATTTTGAGATTGAGCAAAAAATGATTGAATTGTAATCAATGAAAAAAGAAGATATTTAATGTGAGACATATAGCTTTATTTATAATAAATCTAAGCAATAATTTTAAAAGAAGTAACTGATAAGAAAACTAAAATTCTTGTAGTTTTGCTAGATGAAATTAATTATTCCTTGTACTTCCCGTATCATTGAATATATTATAAAAAATCTGTTTATTAATTCTTGAGAACAATACACTGAATAATTTCGTAGCCAAATAACGACATTCATTTAGTTTAAAATAAAATACAAAATGGGATCTCATCCAATAAATCTCGGACTACGTTTTTTACTTGAACTCGCAGCACTTATCTCTATAGGAATGTGGGGCTGGAAACAAAGCCCATCATCAATAATACAATTTTCTTTAGCAATTTTCCTTCCTGTAATTGCAGCTGCAATATGGGGAATATTCGCTGTGCCTGACGATCCAAGTAGATCTGGCTCAGCCCCTATTCCAACTCTTGGGTTTATTAGGCTTTTAATAGAATTCACAATTTTCACTGTTGCTTTCTTTGCACTTCAAAACTTAGGTCATGAAAAGACAAGTTGGGTTCTTGGAATATTAACTATCATTCATTATTCCATATCCTATGATAGGATTATTTGGTTACTAGAACAATAATCGAAACACCAGACTTAAATTATCGTTTCAATACCTTAATCACAAACTCGCGCGCATGTTCCGAAGGACATGCGCGAGTGGAATAAATTCATTTTTTCACTACCTTAATAACTTGCGTTGAAAGTGCTGTTTTAACCTCAACAAAAAGTACTTGATTTGCATAATTTTGTAAATCCACTTTTATCAAATTTTGGTTTTCAACAGCTTTAGCATTTAATGTTAAACCATGAATTGTAGTTACTTTTATTGATGTAATGTTTGAATTCTCAGCCTTAATCATGATTTGATTAGAAGCTGGATTTGGATAGATTTCAACCCCTGAAATATTACTTAATTCTTCAGAACCAACAGCACAAGCTGAGCAATTTGTTCCTCCACAATCTATAGATGTTTCATCTCCATTTTTGATTCCATCGTTACAAGACCAACTGTTAATTCTTTCTGATGCTTCTAATTTCAACTCATTATAAATGTTTTGTTCGTCAACTGTTAAACTATTATCTAGAATATTAATTAACTCGAATGTATCTGTTTTTACATCAAAGAACTCTTCCGTATTATCGCTATATACAATCAACTTATATTGATCATCTCTAATTGTATATCCCTCAACCGTGAAAGTTCCTCCATTCGCATCCAATTCAGTAAAATT
This sequence comes from uncultured Flavobacteriales bacterium, assembly GCA_963933885.1. Lineage (GTDB taxonomy): Bacteria > Bacteroidota > Bacteroidia > Flavobacteriales_C > CAWVWF01. The sequence goes on from CAWVWF010000008.1 coordinate 30,966, forward strand.
GTACTTTCTAGTATCCGCTGAAGTTCCTGTTAACAAGTGGTTGAAACTATAACTATTGTAAACCCCACCTTCGAGATCCTCTCCTAACATTTCTAAAACAGAAGCATATACATCAATCACGTTTATTAAAGAAGAATCAGCTTCTCCAATTCTTGTAACACCTTTACCTGAAATAAACATTGGTACATGAACTCCACCTTGGTATAAAGTTTCCTTACCTCTACCAGATGGAAATGCTTGTAAAACTTGTCCCGGTGTTCCATTATCTCCAAGAAAAATAAAGGTTGTATTGGCTTTTTGAATTGGTGTTAGAGAATCGATAAAACGACCAATTTCATAATCCATCGACTCTATCATCGCTCTATATTTCCCTGCATTATTATTCACTTGTCCGCCCGAATACATGTGTGCTGGTGGTGCATGAAATGGAGAATGAGGAGCAATATGCGCTAACCATAAAAACCATGGATCACTAGATGAGTTAACCCAATTTAAAGCATCATCAGTAAAATAAGAAGTTGCGTACTCAGTACAAGTTGTTGTAACATCATTTTCTGTTTTCTCCCAATCATCATAAGCATTCCATTGAGCAGCGAGTACTCCTGTATAATGATCCCACTCATGCTCTTTCGGATGTAACTCATTAGTAGGTTGTGATATATGCCATTTTCCTACAACAGCAGTTTTATAACTTGGGTCAAATGCTTTAATAGCTTTCCCTAAAGAAATATGATCTGTATCTAAATTACCTGGTGCTGTTTTAACACCTGTTTTACTTCCATACTTCCCACTCATCATTCCTGCACGAGTTGGTGTACATACTGGTGAAGCCCAAGCGTTCATGAATTTCAATCCAGATAAACGCATACTATCTAGATGTGGTGTTATTGCTTGGTTTGCATTAACGCCGAAACCATTTAGTGCATCAACACCTAAATCATCAGCTATAATTAAAACAATGTTGTGATTTTGAGCAGTGACTTCTCCTAAAAAGCCACCACTCAATACCAATATTGTTAAAATTGAAATATATACTTTATTAAAACCCATCGTTAAATACAATTTTTTGAACGCTCTTTGAACCATTTACAGTTACAGATAACCAATATACACCAGTATTTAAATATGGCGCTTCAACTTGCACTTTATTTACAACAGATCCTTTTGGAAAAGTTTTGTAAACCAATGTTCTACCTTGGTAGTCAATAATCTCTACAATCATATCAGTACTAATATTAGCAACTTCAAATTTCACTAACTGATCTATAACTGGGTTTGGATAAACGTTAATTTCTCCTAGATTAATTTCCTTCGGAACACTTGTAATATTAGGAACATAATTCACTGCACTTCCAGGAATAGTGTTACTTCCACCTTGAGGTCCTGCATTTCCATTTTGTACAGTTCCATAATATGTTGGACCTACTACAAATGGGTAATACGGATCACCATTATCTTCAGTAGTTACGAAGTATGCATAAATTCCATTTGGATATTCTGGCGTCTCACAATATCTTCCATTGTGCTCATCTAAGTCTCCATAACCGATTGTGTATTCGTAATCTTCACAGAAGTCACCAGCTGTATACTGACTCATTGTTGGTCCTCCAGATCTTGTTGAACTCGTTGTTAACTTATAACTACTCTTCATTCTTTTAATAGCTCCAGTTCCATCGGTACCAGTATATGCAAAAGCACCGTAAATTGGAAAACCATCAAATGCATATCCTATAATTGGTGAATGCACTGTAGTTGCTGTATAATCATAAACACATTTTGGGTTTACGTGATTGTGGTAACTTCCACTCCCATCAGAATGCCCTAAACAAGCATCAAAACTTTGTGCTTCATATACATATGCATTTCTATTCCAAGTACCTACTCCACCTGCTTTCATTACATTATTAGCATCATCCCAGTAATATCCATCCATTGGATTGTAAACACCTATTCCATTAATAAAAGCACCTAAACTTCCTAGTGAAGTTGCTTTTGCATTTCCTGTATTCTCAGCAGGGTTTAATGTTATTTTCCATACTCTACCTTGAGCTTCTGGAACATTTGGATTAGACCAAGGACCTACGTCATAGCTCGGAACACCTTCAGTTGTAACGTATACATCTGTAGCGGTATAATCTATAGATTGAATATCTGCATCAATAGATCCGTATACTGCTGGAGCACATCCAGAACAATTATATCCTGTAGTATTATCAGTATTTATCACCCATGCAGTTACTGCAGGGGATTGGCTCATTCCAACGCTACTAAGTAGCAAGGAAGCTAATCCGAGTTTGATACTTTTTAAGTTCTTCATAATTAGTTGGTTTTGGTTTATCTAAAGTTAATGTTGTACAAAAATGATTTATCAGTTAGGGTTTTTAAAAATGCTACGATTTGAATTTGTTCTTCTCTACTCAATTTCAAGTTTCCTTTTAAGTGATTTGATAATGAGTTCCTGTCTGTTATTGAAGTTGTATAATGCTTCATTACATCCTTCAAAGTATTCACTCTACCATCATGGAAGTAAGGTGCTGAATTCGCTATATTTCGGAGTGTTGGTACTTTAAACTTAAAGGAATCTGTTGCTTCTTTTGTGATTTCATATCGTCCTAAATCATTCAGATCCTTATCTACTGATAATCCATTATCCTCAAATCCATTGTTTGTAAACAGAGGTTGTGTATGACAAGAATTACAGTTGTTTAAAAACAATTGATACCCTTTTTCTTCTTTTGGAGAAAACTGAACACCTGGTTCTTTTCTATAAATTGAATCATACTTAGATTCAAAAGAGGTTAGGGATAAAGTAAACTGAGCTAGTGCTTTTAGTAGTTTTTGAGAGTTAATTACTGAATCGCCGAAAGCATTATAAAACGATGCTCGATATTCTTTTGAAGAATTTAAGTATTCCACTACACTTAGTAAATCATTATCCATCTCAACGTGATGTGTGATTGGCGTGATCGCTTGAACTTCTATATTGTTACTTCCTCCATCCCAATTAAAGGATTTGTTCCATGCTAAATTTATTAAACTACTTGAATTCCTCGTTCCGATTCGTCCTTTTATTCCGTGACTCAAACTATGATCGGCATGCGTAAATCCCGTGAAGGATAAGTGACAACTTGAGCATGCTATTGTATTGTCGGCTGATAACTTAGGATCATTAAACAGTTTCCTTCCTAAGGCAAAACCTTCTTGTGTTCTTGGATTTTTTTCGAAATCATAAGCAGGTACTGGCCAATTATCCGGATATGAAAAAGGAACTACCTTAGAAGTGGTGAACGCACCTGAGAAAACCATAATTACACAGGTTATGATCACTAACTTTCTCATTTCACCTGAAAACATTTCGTGAATAAATCTGCAATTTTAACTGCATCTTGAGAAACTGTTGTTATTGAATTCAATTCGGAAAGCCTTACGTCATTGAAGAATAACGAAAGGTCTACCTCAATTTTAGAATCTTGCTTGAAATCCTTAAGTACCACATTTCTTAATGTTTTCTTAGGAAATTCAAAACCTCCAATATGAAATTGAAATTTATTTTTCAGGGTATTACAAGAACTGCTTTCTCCTTCTAATTTAAAATTAACATATCCACTGTGCCAGGCCCAATACATTCCTAAGCCTGGATCTAAATCTCCATCGAGTGCTCCAGAAGTGTTGGTAACTGAATCAATCCCAACGTTAAAAGAAATGTCTTGACTTAATATTCCAAGCGATGGTTGCCAAGCAATAGTAGCCGTGGTAATTGAGTCTGAATACTTTAACAAATGAAAACTATTTTTCTCTCTCTCTACTTCCCCGTCTTTTTTAACAACTTGAAACGATGACAAATAGATGTAGAATTTATCTAATCTTAATGTATCATCTTGGGATGAAATATATAAGGAATCAAAAACAAATGGTTCTCCTTTCCAAGTAATGGAAACAGGAATCTCTTCTTTAGAAAAAAGAGACAAGCTTGTAAAAGCTAATATTAATAAGACTAAATTTCTATGCAAACCTCTCATAAACTGCACGATAAAAGCCCTTTTTTATAAAGACAATCCACAAGTATTTAGACTCTATTAATTCGAAAAGGTTTAATCCTTTTTTTAAAAAATATTTCTAATTATAATCGTGGGCAGACATCATTTATAAATGAACATATTTACCGCTATATATAATAAGGTTTAACTTTTAGAAAACCCTACTTTATATTTTGAATAATCTTACAGAAGACTGATTTAAAAGGCTGTCTGAAACTCTAACAATATAAGAACCTGACTCTATTTTACTGATATCTATCTTATTTGCCATTGCATTAATACTAGCTGAGTTGATTAAATCACCTGCAATTGAATAAATAGATACTTGGTAATCTTCCTCATTTTTTAAATTGGTAAATCCAATTGAATTTCTTGAAGGATTAGGGTATAATGTAATAGCTTCAATACTATAGTCTGGAGAATAGTTTAAAGCCAATACTCTAGAATCAACATAATCTCCATTGAAATCTACCTGTCTTAATCTTACATACATAACACCCGATAATTCTGGTTTGAAACTAGTAGAATATTCAATTATTTCAGAAGAGCTTCCGGCACCATCTACAGTTTTAACAAGATTAAATCCACCAATATCAGAACCAAGCCAAACTTCGAAATGACTATTGTTAATCTCACTTAAAGTTTCCCAGTTTACAATTATTTCGTTATTTACAATTTCTGCTTCAAATGATGTCATTTCAACAGGTAACAATGAAGGCCCAAGTTCGCAATCTCCTACATTAACCTCAACACAATTAAAGATTCCTCCTGTTCCTGAGTTTTCGAATTTATTATCAGGTCCTTGATAATCAATACAACCGCCTCCGAGAATTGTACCATCATCCTTGTTTTTTAATTCTTCAGTAACAGTTACACAAGCGTCTATTGTAAATACTCCAGTACCTTTAACTTCAATCTGCTCTACTTCAACTGCTGCACCATCTGGTATATTTCCAGTTGCTTGGTCTTGTAATTTAATTTCATGACCAGAAAAAACAGCGGTAGGACATAATTCAATATGACTATTGTCTTTCATATGCAAATGCGCTTCTCCGGTAATAATCGTTCCACATATTGTGAAAACTGTAGCGTTTTTAAATTCTAAATTTCCATTTTTATCATAAACAACTGTTAAACCTTCTGGGATTGTTACATTTTCTGTAGTTGGATCTGGCACTCCTGAAGGAGTCCAGTTAGCGGCAGTATTCCAAGATGTTCCTGTACTACCGTTAAAAATTTTATCACTTGAACCACTACCACCAGCAGAGAAACAATCGGCTTGGGTTGCTGATGTACAACCAAATATTCCACCTGAAGATGAGTTAGTGTAATTAGTACCGGTAAAGTCAATACAACCACTTCCGCTACTTGAAGTCATAGACGCTGCATCTTTGTTTTCAACTTTATTTGTTACAGTAATACAAGCTGCATCAATATCTACAGTAGATGTGTTTTTTGTTTTGAAATCTTTAACTACTACAGTTGCACCACTTTCAATAGTTCCAACTGAAGATGATTCGAAAGCTAATTCTTTAGCAGTAAGAGAACCGGTAGATGCTATTGTTAATGTTGAAGAAGCACCTTTTAATTTTAACTTCTTGTCTCCAAGGTCTAGAGATCCGTATATTGTAATATTAGTTCCTGTGTAGTTTATGTCTGCGTTATGTGTTACGTTCATTCCTATCGGAATAACAATTATATCTGTTACACTTGGTTGAGATCCACAACTCCAGTTGTTACCATCTGACCAGCTAGCTCCATCTCCAGTTCCCAAAAAAATACATGTTTGTCCGTAAGCATCATTTAGAACAAATGACACAAATAAAATGAAATATATGATCCCCAATCTTCTTCTCACCCCCCTCCGTCTTTAATGAATAACTCGACTAATCTTTTAATTCAGTTATAAAACCTTTAAAAAGATGAGTTGATGACCCTGTAATCATCCGTTCTTAGTGTACGAGGATAAGTGGGAAATATTAAAGAGTTTTATACGATAGGTTGGGGGCATTCGATGAAGTGCTTAAATCTTCGATTAAAGTAAAAAAGGCACCACTTGAAACACTATAAAAATAAATTACATCCGAACCTAAACACTTTATTTACAATACTATACGTTAATGCTTGGTTGACTTAGAACACTTGTCACATAGGAAGTTTTCATTGATTTTACTTTGTATTATTTATTATTTTAAGTCAGCTTTAAAAAGCATTAGTTTTTTTAAAAACATAAGCCTAGTTGATAGGTGAAAAACCATATGTTTCCATAACGAATAGAAGCTAAATTTCATTTTACTGAAAGGGTTGGAATTACCGTTACCTTAACAATAAAAAATGCATAATGAAAGTTTTTCATTATGCATTTTTTATTTATTAGAAAGATTGTTACTCAATGACGAATTTAGAATTGATTAATATACTGAAACAGGAAACTGTATCTCTACTGAGCAATAAAACTAACACTTCTCCTAGTCATTTTTCTCACATAAAACTTAGCAATTAAACTCCAATTAGATACTTGTCCATTCTTATATATTCCCATATTTACAACTCCAACTTGAGCACTAAAATCTATCCCTACATATTTATTAAATTCTACCGCATATGATAATTGAATCTTAACATCAAAATTTCGAGGAACAATGCTAATTAATTCTTCCGAATAAGAAGTTTTAAAACAAAAAGAAGGTATAATTCCAAAATAAAATCGATTGTTACTTGTGTACTTTCTTCCGAACTGAATTGGAAGATTTAAGTTATAAGTGTGAAGGACATTTCTAAACCGTGTATCCAATGCAAAACCATTTAAAGAAGTCCCTAAACCTATACGGAATAATTTTCCACTATTAAATTGATGTTCCATCATTATATTCGATGTATAACCAACTTTAGGTATCATATCTTTTTTGTTGGCAAAGTTGAAAGCACTTGTATATGTCATTCCAGCATCAAAAACAAAATACTTTTTTTGAACATCTTTTTGCGCTGTCGCACAAATTGTAATTAAGCAAGTAAGAGTTAATAAAATTGTTTTCATCGGTAGTGGTTGGTTGGTAATTAATTTGAGCCTTTCTTTACGAGCAACTTCTGGGTTAAAATTTGTTTATTTGAGTAAATACTTATAAAATAAGTTCCGTTTGCCAATTGATTGTCGAAAAGAATATTCGTCCCATTAGATAATCCATTTTGTTCAAAGTAGGTATGTCCGTAGATATCTACAATTTTTAATACTACATCAGAATGGTAATTCTCATTCAATCTAATACAAAGACTGTTACCTCGGCTTGGATTAGGGAACATAATGAAATCAAAAGGAGCATATATATTTACAGCTCTTACATCAGATTCAGAAAATCCTCCATCGAAATCAAATTGTTTTAATTTGTAATAGTAAGCGCCTTCTTCAATATTATCATCCCAATATTGATAAGAATTCAACTCAGTAGAAGTTCCATTTCCTTCAACTGAACCAATAGAAGAAAAGTTAATTCCATCTTGAGATCTTAAAATTTCAAAGTGAGAATTATCTAATTCTGTTGCCGTTTCCCATTCTAAATAAACATAGTCATCAATTAATTTTGCATCAAAATAAATTAACTCAACAGGTAAAGTCACTAAGTCATCAAATGCTGCGTACTTACTAAATGAAGTCGCAAGACTACCAGAAATTGTATTGTTACTTACATTGGTAGAATCAAAAGTTTCCCAAGATGAACTATACTTTTTAGATACACAAAGAGATTCGTCTCCCTCAACATCACCATCAAGGTAATAACCAGTAAAATTATAAAGTGGTGTAGTAATATTCGATACTGAAAGGTCCCAAAATCGATCAATATAGTTAGATGTAACGCCTATCTCCTCATATTTTGTGCAAGACACGTTCATATCCGTATACGCTCCAGCAGTTATATTTGCTGTTAATAATTGAAGTGTAAATTTGGTTAATTGGTCTACATCTCCAACTGGAAACATAAATACTCCTGCAGAAGCCCAATTTTTCCTCAAATAACCAGTACTATCTGTTTTTACAAAACTCGCATCCGAAAAACCTGTAACCGTAGCAGTTTCATCAATGATTAAATTGGATGCGTTAACATTTACTAATCCTGAAGTTAAGGTAAGCGTATTTGTAACTGTAACATCAGACGATGCTGTTAAATTAACTTCTCCTGATGCTTTGTTGATCGTAACATTATAAAACGTTTCTGCTGATGAATTTGAGTTATTGATATATTGGTCAGTTGTTCCATCGAAAGTTACTAAACCAACACCAGGAAGAAAAGTGCTAGCGTTATCCCAGTTTCCAGCTAATGTTAAATTGTTTCCACCTGTATCAAACGTACTTGTTTCAGTAATATTTACATTACCATTTACATCCAGTTGACCAGTCAATATTTTAGTTCCTGATCCCGCTGTTGAAAGATTAGTATAAATGTTTGATATCGGCTGAATGATCGACTGACTTCCTGCACCGTTGTAGTTAACTGTATTGTTACTTGCACTAGCATTTAAGGACCCTGAAGATGTAAACATCGTAGTTAAACCTCCATAATTCAAAGTTGAACTACTAGCGTTAATCCAAATATTATTACTTGACTGACAGTCTAAGTCTCCTTGCGTACTCACATTGTTATATTGTAATGTCACTACCCCATTGTTAGTAACAGAATAGTCATTATCATTAAATTTAATTTTTGGTTGAATAGTAAGATTAGCTGTGGAACCTATAATCTTATTCGAATTTATCAACTCAACACAGGAAGCTAAGTTGTTAGACGTAATCGTCCCAGATCCATAAAGATATTGACTGCTATTACCTCCGAATATTAAATTTTTATCACCCAATAAATTCACCTTTCCATTTATCGTATTAGATGCTCCCATTAGTGTGAAATCTTGATTACCAATTTGGTTGTAAACGGTAGAAGTCTCTACATAGAAGTCTCCTTCAAAAGTTGAAATTCCTGAAACATTAATAGTGTCAGTTCCTAAAAATGAAGCATTACCAATAACATTAAATTGATTACCACCGCTCATATTTATTGTTCCAGTTCCATAAACATATAAATACTCATTAATTGTTAATCTTCTATTGTTACCAGCATCACTAATTCCACCTCCATCTTTTATAATTACACTACCAATAATAATATTTCCATCTAACTCAACAGTATACCCATCGCAAAGAACAACTGCATCATTGGCATCAGGAGTTGAATTATCATCTGTACCATTCCCTCCACAACTATCAATAGACCAATTATCAGAATTACTCCAGCCTCCAGAAGCAACCAAATAATAGGCTGATAATAATCTTGAACCAATTGGATTAGGTGTAGTCAAAGTATCTATCGCATCGTTTGTAGTAACATGAGTACATTGTGCATCTATAATATCCCCCGTTTTTGCATCAAGATCTAAATCATAAACCAGCCAAAAATAATTCGTTCCTTCCGCTAGCGTTTGAGTCCCAGTAATTGAGAATTCGCCATTAGGACTTGTAAAAGAACCAAATAAACTAGCAGTTGAAAAAACTGAAGAAGTACCAGAATAATATAAATCAGCATTATTCACAGTACTAGCAACGTTATCCGTACCCGTTGAATTTCCTCCGTCGGTATCAAACACAAAATTTGTAGTGCTGATAGCATTACATGTTCCACTCGTTGTAATAGCTACACCGATTACTTCAGAATTTGTAAAACCAGGAGCAACATTAGAAATTTCATTTTGAGTAACAACTGTTCCTGAATAAGTCATATCTCCTGAAGCAAACAAAGAACCTAACGATTCAGCTGGCTTAGCAGTTCCATCCCCTGGCAAACTAAGACTATTATCAATTCTTATAGTTCCACCACTCGAAGCAGTTCCTCCTCTAAACAAATCTCCCGAATTAGATGAGATTGCTCTCACATAGAAATTTTCGAAATATAAAGTATCAAATTCATCATCACCACCAGTATTAGGAATTACAATATTTAATTCTAAATAAGTAGCATACTTAGTTACAGTAACCGAAGAGATATCCCCCGTTCCGAAGTTAACGGAACCTGAGTCAGTATTAAATTCAAACCCAGTTGGTAATCCTAATAATAAAGTTTTATTTTGATTTTTTTTAAAGCCCCCTTCAACTGTTTCATAAATTGAAAAAGTTGATAGAACTTGATAATCTGATGGAGTTGCAAAATTATCTTCAGAACAGATAACAATATCATTGAACGGAGCAACTCCGTAACCAGCTCCAAAAACTTTGAAACTTAAAAATAATAACAACAGCGTCCTTCCCAACATAAATAATTTAATATCCGTATTGTAATTTACTTATTTTACTTCGAAATGATCTTATTTATCGATCATTTGTCATATTTTATTCGTCGAACGGTACGATATATCAGATAGTAATTCATCCGAATCAAAACTACGCCAAGAAAAACACAATCAACTAATAAACAATTGATTACAGTAAAATAGAACAGAAAAAAACTATACTTAATAAGTCATAAATAAACATTAATCAACAAGAAACACATGTTAAGAGATTAATTTAATAGTTTCGTCGAAATAGAAAGTTATTTTTTCAAACCAAGTTATTAGAGCCATAAATTGATATGCTTATCCGCAACTTTACCCAAAGCAGTTTATGATCGATTAGGTTTAGCCCCTTAACTACCCGATTCTCGCGTGTCATGTTCCGTAGGACATGCTTGTGTATTTACAATCGCGTCTCCAGACGCTTTTTTTTTAAAAGTTAAATTAAAAAGCAGGTGCTATGAATCTCTTGATCCCTTTCGGCAAAAGGGTGACGTTGTTGGGTGATTATGTATAAAGAAAAGCCTTGGGTAAAGAAGCGGATAAGCAAATTAATTAAATAGTAAAATTGTTAAGCGCTTATATACCGTTACAAATAGTAAGGTTTAATTTAGAAAATACACGACCTCTTAAATCGGCCAATGCTTTAAACTCTTCTGAGTCGTACATTGCTTTGATCACTTCGGCACTTGGGAAATCGAAAATAGAAACGATTTCGGGTCCTTGCTCTCCCGCCAATTGTTCAATTCCTTTATAACGCCCAACAGGTGTTCCTCCGTTTTTCATAAAGATTGGTCCAATTGCACCCATGTACTGAGGTAGTTCAGCCATATTTTCCTTATTAAGGATAGCATTTATTACTAAAGTTGCTTTATTATCTTTCATCTGATTCTGTATTTAATGTGTGAATTATTATCCTATAGATATTACTTTTCCTAATTCTAAAGCTGTGTCTTCAACAACACGCTCTCCTGTTTCGATATATTTCTTATGTCCTGCCAATACAGAGTTCCATATTTTAATATTCATCTTTTTAACCATAACAGCATTCATGAAATCGAAAAAGAAGTTTTTCATTGAATAGTTAAGACTCGCTAAAAGAATAGTTTTGTCATTTTCAGTTCTAACAACAAACTCAGCTTCCATTGTATCAATTCCAGGCATCTTTTTCAGATTATAAACTTCAATCGTTAAAGATTCTCCTTCGTTCCACTTTGTAATTCTTTCTTCAGCAGTAGCGCCATTCATTGTAAAATCACAATGTCTTGTTGCTCCAACGCCTTCTTGTTGCTCTGAAGTAACATGGGAAGTTTTCACGCCTGGACTTGCATGACAAATATCTCCAAATTTTGCGATTGCATTCCATACGGCCTCCTTAGAAGCATTAATTTCAATTTCTCTTGTTATAGTGGTCATATTATTTAGTTTGTAATGATTGAATAAGTAAAGTCATTGTAGCAGCACCATTATTAAATTCCTGAGTACTTTTAGCTCTAGTAAGCGATCCGTAAAAAGTGGAGTGCAACAATTCAGTTAAAGCTTTAGAATCCTGTAGAGGGTTCAAATCACCATCCTCTTGTGCTTCTTTAACAACAGGTTCAATTACGCTAAGCAAATTTTCAAATTCAATAGCTGTAGCCTTTGCAACGAGTTCATTTGAAGATCCTAATTCAGACATTAAATTATTAATCATACAACCTGAGTAATTACTACTTGGCATCATACCAAACATGAATTTATAGAAGTCAATCAAACGAACAATAGCTTTTGTTTTATCATGATTTAATTGAGAACTTAAAAGCGTAACACTCATTTCACCATATGCAGTCAACGTAGCCAATAAGAATTGCTCTTTACTTTTAAAGGCATTGTAAAAAGCACCTTTAGTCATTCCGGTAGATTTACAAATCTCTTCTATTCCAAGACTATTATAGCCTTTGGAACAGAACAATTCGAACCCTTTTTTGATGACTAATTCCTTGTCGTGCTTTAAGTACATAAAACAAATGTAGTCAAACAGAACGATCGGTACAAATTTAAAATAAAAAGACACGACCTCGGGATGAGATCGTGTCTAAGAGCAGCAATAGCCTTAGAACCCCTTACTTAATCACAAGTTTTTCAGTACCAATTAGTTGATTTTTTTTATTTGAATAGTTTACAAAATAAATTCCTTTAGCCAATTCTGATATATCAATATTGATGTTTGGCGTTATGTTTTTAAGCATTCTTCCATTTACATCAAGCAATATAATAGATTCAACACCTTCAATAGATTTAACATTGAAATAATCATTTGCCGGATTAGGTGAAATCACAAACTGTTCTTTATTGTAATCCCCCTCAATTACAGTTAAAGTTCCTGTTGTAGTTAACGCCCTATCCAATGAAAGTGGATGATTATAATCATCTTGAGCTAATTCCCATACAAACACACCTTTAAAACCATTATCGATAGCGTACTGTGTTTTCTCTTGAATCAAATCAGCACCATTAAAGAAATAATGACCAGTTCCATCAATTAGTAAATTATCTGAAGGCAATGCATTTGGAAACTGCTGCATGATATCAGCATATGTAACTGCTTCAGCCAAACCACCTGTAGCATCCTGAAATTTGTATCCGTAATACGGTAAACCCATTGCAAGTTTAGATCTTGGATAACCTCTACCTACCCAGTAAGTTTCTGCTGCTTTAAAATGGTCCATAGACGCATGACTTCCATAAGGACTTCCAGCCCATGTACCTGTTTGATCGTATATCATTATCTGTAAAAAATCTGCTTGATCCAATGCGTCGTTTTCATACCATTGTAACCAATAATTTCCAAAACCTACAGTGATCACAAACTCTAAATCTGTTGAATCTATATTGTTTCTGATTTCCTTTACCAAAGACGTGAAATTATCCCGATCTGTAGTATTGTTTATTGCTTCCCAATCCATATCAATCCCATCTAAATCATGTTTTCTACAAAACAACCTTAGTGAATCTGCAAACTTTACTCTAGCAGCAGGATCATTTGCCATTACTTCAATATTAGTTCCTCCAACGCTAATTATACGTTTAGAATCTAGTCCATTAGTAGCAGATAAGAATGTTTGAAAGTTAGGTTCACTATTATTTATAAACTCTACTCCTCCATTTGGCGTAGCATATACAAAAGCATAATAGAGGTAATTATAATTCTCGAATTTAATGTTTTGCGTACTTCTCCAATAAGGGAAATATCCACCAACTACATCCAAATCTTGTGCATAAGTGTTCATCGAAAGAACTGCTAGGACAGCTAATAATAATTTCTTCATAATCGTTAAGGTTTGATTTCTACAATTATAGAAACAAGATCAAACTATCTCTTTTCAATTTAAGATAAAGACTTAACAATTTTCGCTAATAACTAATTTACAATAGGTTACACACCCCTGAATTGACTTGGCGTCACGTTCTCTAACTTCTTAAAAACTCTATTAAAGTTG
>CAWVWF010000009.1:0-38165 GCA_963933885.1 uncultured Flavobacteriales bacterium
AACAACAACAACAACAACAACAACAACAACAACAACAACAACAACAACAACACACTTATTTGTCATTCCTGCGGAGGCAGGAATCTAGACGTCTAACTAAGCACAGTATACTATTGGTTTAGATTCCTGCCTTCGCAGGAATGACAAAACAGATTAAACAGATCAATTACTTCAATAGATCTTCTATTTTTTCAAAGGTTTTTCTTGGATTCTTCCCTTCGTATAAACAAGAATAAACAGCATCGGCGATTGGTAATTCTATTCCGAATTTTGTTTTTATTTCATTAACACACTGTGTAGCGTAATAACCTTCGGCGATCATCTTCATTTCTAACTGAGCTGATTTAACTGAATATCCTTTTCCTATCATGTTTCCGAAAGTTCGGTTACGAGAGTATTGAGAATAAGCTGTAACTAGTAAATCACCTAAGTATGCTGATGTTTTTACATCACGGTGTTTTGGGTAAACGTGATCGATAAATGTTTCTGTTTCGATGATTGCATTGGATATTAATACAGACATGAAGTTATCTCCATATCCTAATCCGTGACAAATTCCTGCTGCGATCGCGTAGATATTCTTCATGATCGCGCTGTACTCTGTCCCAACTAAATCATCGTTGATATTCACTTTTATATAACGACATTTCAACAAGTCTCCAATCGCATATGCGCGTCCACTTGTTGGTGTTGCAATCGTTAAATAAGATAAGCGTTCGTGAGCAACTTCTTCTGCGTGACAAGGTCCTGCGACGATAGCCATGTTGTTGTGCTCAACTCCAAACTTCTCGTTTAAATAAGCTGCTGGAATTAATGTGAATTCAGGAATGATTCCTTTAATTGCCGAAACAATTATTTTGTCTTTTAAATCTTCAGCAGTAATACCTGCATCTTCAAAAGCTTTATGTAAAAATGCTGATGGGATTACTAAAAAAATCACATCAGCATTTTGTATTGTTTCTTTTAAATTGGATGTTACACTTAACTTCTCTTTATCAAATTTGATAGAAGAAATATAGTTAGGGTTATGTCCGAATTCTCTAATATATTTAACAGTCTCTTCACGCCTAACCCACCATGTGATGTGGTTAACATTATTAAGTAGAATTTTAGTTAGAGCAGTTGCCCAACTACCACCACCAATAACCGCTATTTTCGAGTCTGCTAACATTGGCTTACGCTAAAACTTCGATTGTTAAAACATCTTCCACTTTAGAAACCTTCGTCATTTCCTTTTTAGACAATCCTTTTAGCACCTTATCCCAAACCTTGTTACTGAAATCGAACTGAGCTTTTAATGCTCCCAATTCCATTTTAGATTCTTTGTTTAAAGCAGCTAAAACTTCTTTCTCTTCATCAGTTAATTCTGGTCCTTTTTTAGCCTGTACTTCTGCCTTCATTTGAGGGAAGAAAAGTACATCTTGAATAGAATTTGAATTTGTCATGATCATCGCTAAACGATCAATTCCAATTCCTAATCCTGCAGTGGGAGGCATTCCGTATTCAATAGCTCTAAGGAAATCTTCATCCAAAACCATTGCTTCGTCATCACCTCTTTTCCCTAACTCTAATTGCTCTTCAAAACGAGCTCTCTGATCGATAGGATCGTTTAACTCAGTATAAGCATTACAGATTTCTTTACCGTTACAAATACACTCAAAACGCTCCACTAAACCTTCAACAGTTCTGTGTTTTTTAGCCAATGGTGACATTTCAACTGGGTAATCTGTAATGAATGTTGGTTGGATTAAAAGTGCTTCACACTTTTCTCCGAAAATCTCATCTATCAATTTTCCCTTAGCCATTGTTTTGTCTATTGGAACTTCAAGTTTTTCAGCTGTAGCTCTCAATTGAGCTTCATCCATTTTGGAAATATCAATTCCAGTATATTCTTCAATTGCTTCGAACATTGTAAGACGTTTCCAAGGACGAGCAAAATTAATTTCGTTATCACCTACAGTAACAGTAGTACTACCATGTAAATCCATAGCAATTCTTTCTACCATTTCCTCAGTAGTATCCATCATCCAATTGTAATCCTTGTAGGCAACATACAGTTCCATTTGAGTAAACTCAGGATTATGGAATCTGCTCATTCCTTCATTTCTGAAATCTTTAGCAAATTCAAAAACACCATCAAATCCACCTACAATCAGTTTCTTCAAATACAATTCGTTGGCAATTCGCATATAAAGCGTCATGTCCAAAGTATTGTGGTGTGTTTTAAAAGGACGAGCTGCTGCTCCTCCATATATTGGCTGAAGTATTGGTGTTTCAACTTCTAAATATCCTTTTTCACTTAAGAAATTTCTCATGGTATTAACCACTTGGGTTCTTTGTACAAAGGTCTTTCTTACTTCTGGGTTTACTACCAAATCAACATATCGCTGACGGTATCTTTGTTC
Source organism: uncultured Flavobacteriales bacterium (assembly GCA_963933885.1). GTDB lineage: Bacteria > Bacteroidota > Bacteroidia > Flavobacteriales_C > CAWVWF01. Next base: position 2,406 of record CAWVWF010000009.1, read on the forward strand.
TGGATCAGTAAAAGCATCATGCTCTACACCATCTGCATCAACAACTGGCATTGGAAGTGGCTTCAAAGATTTTGTTAAAATAACAAACTCTTTTACGTTGATTGTAATTTCACCAACTTCTGTAGTAAATACATTTCCTTTAATTCCGATGATATCTCCTATGTCAACTAGTTTTTTAAAAACGTCATTGTACATTGATTTATCCTCACCTTCACAGATTACATCACGGTTAAAGTAAATTTGAATACGTCCTGAAGTATCTTGTAATTTGGCGAAAGATGCTTTCCCCATGATATTTCTTCTCATCAATCTACCTGCAATCGTAATCGATTGGTAAGCTTCTTTGTTATCTGAGAAATTCTTTAAAATATCTTCTGAAGTACTGTCAATCTTAAACTCTTCAGCTGGATAAGGATCAATACCTAAACCTCTTAATCTGTCTAATTTATCTCTTCTTTGAACTTCTTGTTCGCTTAATTTCTGACTCATCTATTGGGAATTAATGGTGCAAAGATATACAATTTTTGCGATTGAATTTAGTGAGAGCTTACAATACTATCGACAATATTTTTGACCTCTTCTACATCGATATTGTTGATGCAATTAAAATGCTTTTTCGGACAGCTTTCGAAACCGATTTTAGAACATGGTCTGCAATCCAAGTCAGTCACCTCAACGATATGAACTTTTGCTTTATTTTGAGGAATATATGGATACATTCCAAATTCAGGAACTGTGTTTCCCCAAATGCTAATGATTGGTTTTTGTAATGCTGATGCGATGTGCATCATACCAGTATCTGGTGCAATTACGAGTTCTGCTTGCTTTAATATGGAAGCAGACTGTTCGATATTATAATCTCCACAAGTACTTATTAGAGCTTCACCGTCTGAAAGTGCAATAATTTCTTCTGCCTTATCAGTATCTCCAGGTCCACCTATTAGAACTACAGGAAGTGATAAAGCTTCAATAATATCAGCAGTTTTTTGAGCTGTTAATGCTTTTGTAGCATGTGCAGTTCCGATAACTAAAGCGATATATTTATCGGGAAACGGAGATTTAACTTCGTTTTTTGGATTTATAAAAAAGTCTAATCCTTTATTATCATTTACAATTCCAAGGTCGTTTCCAGCATCAATGTATCTATCAACTATATGCGTATTTGGCATTTTGTTGATTTTGAAATTGGTTAATAACCATTTTTGAAAATTTAGCTTACTAAACGTGGAGTAGCTTGCTTTTAGTTTTAATCGAACTTGTTTTGATCTAATGTTTTTATGTAAATCAATGATGTGATCGAAACCAATTTTTTCTAATTCAGAGATCACTTCTTTAACTTCTTGCTTAATCGTCCACACTTTTTCAATGTGAGGATTAGATTCTACTACACTTTTGAATGATGATTTCGTTAAGAAGTGAATTTCTGAATCTGGATACTTGTTTTTCAAACACCTAATTACTGGTGTTGTGAGGACAATGTCTCCAATAGAACTAAACCTTATGATTAGAATTTTTTTCAATACTTCAAAAGTAATAAAAAGAAAGAATAAACAATTAACACTCGCGCGCATGTTCCGGAGGACATGCGTGTGTACTTACAATCCCGTCTCCAGACGCAAGTTATCAGTCTTAGTTATTGTTGAGTAATCGCGTCTGAAGACGCTAAGCTAAATACACACGCATGTCCTCCGGAACATGCGCGCGAGGTGTTTTCCAATCTATTTATAAGTCGCGTAAATTAAGCCATTCCAATAAATCTCTTTTTTTGCATTTAGAGTATTGATAAATTTTAAATTAAATTCTGCTTTAATAATTCCGTTATCAAACAGCTTTTTATCGAGACTAATGTCCCCAGATTTCAATTGAAACTTCTCAATATCAACAGGTCTCACACTATTATAACTAATCCAAGAAGTTATAGAATTATTCTTAATCTGAATATTTAAACTGCCATGAGTTGCGCCACCACATATGGTAAAACCTAATATAGATCCATCATTTTGCTTCTCAAAAACCATGTTATCTGTACCTGCATATTCATAAACCCAAGCATCAGATTTTATAGAATGATTGATATGAGTTGTGTCAATCAATTTATAAAAAGAAGTCAAAGAATCTTTTTTTATTTTACCAGATTCTTTCATTGCGTCAGCTTTCCAAGGGCAAAACGCATCACAACTAGGCTGATTAAACTCATTTAAAAACACACCAAAAGGATAACTCCACTCATTTTGGAATGAAAAATCTTGTGTGAATTCCTCAGTCCAATTAATCTTAAGTTTAAGTTCACTCTTCGTTTCATCTTCAGTAAAAGAGAAGATCACGAAGCACCCCATAAAAATGGATAATAATTTCAGTTTCAAAACATAGCTCCTTTTCAATTATTCAACGAAAGTTACTTAAAAACATTCATTTTAAATCGTGATTGTTACTTGTTGTGTTTGTACTTTTATATAATGCGGAATTTTCTGATAATTATTGGCCTACTATTTTCTAATCTTCTACTTAGTCAAGAAGATGATTCAACAGGAATAACTAAGGAATTATCCTCAAATGATATTCCTATCATGTTTACTAAAGAAATGCCATATTATAGCTCCTGTGAAGAATTTTCAGACAAAGAAAGAAATAAATGTACTTTCAAAAAAATTCATGAATCTATATCTTCAAATTACAAATTTCCTAAAAAATCGAAAAAAAAAGAACAAGAAGGTACAACCTATGTTCGATTTATAGTTAATAGAAAAGGGAAAATCACTAAAGTAGAGGTCTTAAAATCTTCATCATATAAACTATTAGATATCGCGGCAATTAAAGCCGTTAAAAAAATTCCTGACTTAATACCTGGGAAAAATGAAGATGGTAATCCTGTCTCAATAGTTTATACTGTTCCAGTAAAGGTTAATCTTAGATAAATAATACTCTACCCTTATCCAGTTATTAAAAAAAAATCGAAATACAGTTCCTTATTCGACCTAAACCGTACGTTGCTAACATTCTATAGTGCGCAATCATCTCCAAATACCATTGCGAAAAATCTCCACATAAATTACTTTTATCGCTCTTAGAAAAGGAAGTGATAAAACCATTTAAAATAGCACTATTACTGGTATTCATTCAGGTTTCTTTAGGGTTAATAATTTATTTTATCCCTGATGAAGGTATAAATGTAACCGATGGAGTTTCAATTGAATTCTCTAAACCAAAAGATTTTTACGAAGACAAGCTAAGAGAAATCAAAGTTGTTGAAGAAATTGCGCAACAATATAGCGAAGAAGAATTATCTGACGATACGCTACTTGCAAACAATATTGATTCATCCTTATTGCAAGAAGTTATCGTTTTAGAAGAAAGTGAAAGAATCATTCATCCTTCAGATTTCGAGAATGGATTGTATTCCTTTTACCATAAACTTGGAGAATTAAACGAACTAGAAAAGCCCTTAAGAATTTTACATTTTGGTGATTCTCAGTTAGAAGGTGATAGAATTAGCGGTGTAATCAGAGAAAACCTTCAAACCTTATTTGGTGGTTGTGGTGTTGGTTTTATTCCTATTTCAGAAACAAATACGGGTAGACTAAATGTTTTGAAACAGGAACGTGGTTGGGAACGCTACCAGGTTTTTGGAAAAGGTAGAAAAGGAACACATTCTAAGTATGGATTCTTAGGGTACTATTACCGTGTTGGTAAAGACTCATTAATAAATAAACATGCTTCTATAGAATTAAGAAAAAACAGAAGGTATTTCAAGAAAGCACAAGATTTCGAAACCTTTAGTGTGCTTTATGGAAATGCAACCGATAGTTTTCAGTTCAAACTGAAGAACGACACAGGTGTACTCGCGATGGGGAATTTAGCTAAAACAGATTATGTAAATCGTAAAATCTGGCAGGTTGATGGATTTAATCAAGGTAAAATCTCTTTATCCTTTGACGCATTAAATAGTCCTGATGTTTATGGTGTTTCTTTAGATTGTAAGCAAGGGATTGCAGTAGACAACATTGCTTTAAGAGGATCTAGTGGAACTGAATTCACTAGAATGAACAAGGAGTATTTAACACAACAATTGAAAGGGCTGAATGTAGGATTGATCATTTATCAATTCGGATTAAACGTTGTTGGAGCAGAATTGAAGAGCTATAAATATTATGAAAATAGAATCTACCGTCAGCTTAAACTCTTAAAAGAAATTTTACCTGAAGCTTCAATTTTGGTTATTAGTGTTACCGATGCCTGTAAAAATGAAGATGAAAGCTTCGCATACATAGATAGAGTTAGAGATGCTCAAAAGAGTGCCGCTAAAAGAGCCGATTGTTCTTTCTGGGATTTATACGAAGTAATGGGTGGAGAATTAAGTATGCCTAGTTGGGTAAATGCAACTCCTTCACTTGCTGAAAAAGATTTTAAGCATTTCAATGTTAGAGGTGCAAAAGTGGTTGGGAAAAAACTATTTAATGCAATCATATCGGATTATAACGATTTTAAAAGTTCTAGTATCAATTGAAAAGTAACTTGAACATAGCGTTTAGTTGGCTAGTTCTAATTTTATTGGTTAATCCCGTATTCGGGAAATTAGATATTCAAGATACTATTCCAAAGTATTCATTTGTTCGATACGATTTGAATAAGATATCCATTAAGGACTCCTCTACCCTAGCTCCTTTCTTTGAAAAGGTCTGGGAATTTGAATCAAAAGGAACAGGTAAAGCAAAGATTCTTCAAATTGGTGATTCGCATATTCAGGCTGGATACTTTTCGCATCAGGTAAGAACTTGTTTCCATGAAGGATTAGGTTGTGGAACTAGAGAACGAGGTTTCGTTTTTCCTTTTGGAATGGCACAAACCAATGGTCCATTAAATTTCGGAGCTGTATATACTGGAAAATGGACTGGATATAAAAGTGCAAGTAATCGCCATTCGAAAAAATGGGGTGTTTCAGGAATCACCGCTTCAACAACTGATGACACAACCACGCTTAAGATATATACGAACAATAGAACATTTGATGCTTACAGATTTGATCGTGTTCGTTTGTTTTTTAGAGATGATTCGATTGCGTTTAAAATCAAACTAAACAGTGAGTTAGATAGTAATATAGTGGCAAAAAGTGATTCATTAGGCTGTTATTTAGAGTATGACCTAAAGCATACTGCTGATACTATTTATTTTACTTTCCTAAAAGATTCATTTGCACCCGAACTTGCTGAATTTGAAATACAAGGTGTAGAATTATTGAACAACAAGCCCGGATTAACTTATAGTGAAATTGGTGTAAATGGTGCAAAGGTTAAATCATTCTTAAGGTGTGTAGACTTTGGAACTCAGCTAAACACTTTGAATCCTGATCTGGTAGTGATCTCTCTCGGGACTAATGACGGTTATAACTTAGGATTTAAGGATACTGTTTTTCATCAACATTATGACAGCTTAATTCGAGTTATCAAAAGCACACTTCCTAACGCTTCAATTATATTAACTACACCTGGAGATTTTAGACGATATAGAAAGCGAACTGTGAGGGAAAACTTATTGATAAGAAAAACCATTCTGGCTTTAGGTGAAAAATACGATTGTGCAGTTTGGGATTTCTTTAGTGTAATGGGCGGCTTAGGTTCTATGAAAAATTGGGTTAATAAAAGTTTAGCTTCTCCTGACTATATTCATTTCAATGCGAAAGGCTATGAATTCCAAGGAAAGTTATTTTTTAGTGCGATTGCTCAACTATATGCTAAACATACAAAGTCTAAAAGAACAAAACCATATATACTAAATGAAGGAATTGATTATGAGAAGTTGATAACAAGCATTTTCTTCTACAATCCAAAGGAACCAATGATATTTAGTAATTATTTATTTTGGGCGTTCTTCACAGTATTTTTACTGCTGTACGCATTGGTTTACAAAAACCTTAAGATCCGAAGTTTATATCTATTTCTATTCAGTTTATTTTTCTACTACAAAGCAGGTGGTTTATATTTCTTTCTATTACTATTCTCAACCGTTGTTGATTATGCGATAGGACATAAAATTTTTAATGCTAATTCTAAAAACAAAAGTAAATATTGGTTGTGGTTATCCTTGGCGGTGAATCTACTGCTACTCTTCTTTTACAAATACACATACTTTATTACTGATTCATTGAATTACATTTTTAATCTCGAATTGAAACCATATAATATTTTTTCAGAGGTAGGAAACATGTTTAGCTCTGGTTCTTTTAATATTAATCAAATCATATTACCTGTTGGAATTAGCTTTTACACTTTCCAAACAATGAGTTATGCTATTGATATATATCGAGAGAAGTTAAAGCCAGTTAACAGTATTATCGACTTTGGTTTCTTTGTTAGTTTCTTTCCCCAATTAGTTGCAGGCCCGATTGTGAGAGCGAGTGAATTTATCCCTCAGATTCATAAACCTTATGAACTCACAAAAAGTGGATTTTCTAAAGCAGGGATATTAATAATAGGTGGACTTTTTAAAAAGATGGTAATATCAGATTACATATCTGTTAACTATGTGGATCGAATTTTTGAATCACCTTTAAAATATTCAGGCTTCGAAAACCTTATGGGGTCTTATGGTTATGCCATCCAAATCTACTTTGACTTTTCAGCATACAGTGACATTGCTATCGGATTGGCTTTACTTTTAGGATTCACCCTTCCTGATAATTTCAGAAAGCCCTACTTAAGTATTAATATAACAGACTTCTGGAGAAGATGGCATATTAGCCTCAGTAGATGGTTAAAAGATTACCTATATATATCATTAGGAGGAAATAGAAAAGGTAAAGTGCGTACCTATATCAATTTATTCATTACAATGTTACTTGGTGGTTTATGGCATGGTGCTGCTTTGAAGTTTATCATATGGGGTGGTTTACACGGAGCTGCTTTAGCTTTTCATAAATTCATTAGTGCCAAGTTCCCTAATTTATCAAACTCTCAAAACATACTGTCTACATTCTTAGGCTGGTTAGTTACCTTTCACTTTGTTGTATTTTGTTGGGTTTTCTTTCGAGCAAGCGATATGATTGTCGTTAAGCAACTACTGCATCAGATATTTTTTGATTTCAAGGCTAATCGAGTTCTAGAGTATATAACAACGCCTAGTTATACAATTATATACGCGGTAATTGCAGCTGGTTATCTATTGGACTTCTTTCCTAGTAAGGTGAATTTACAGTTTCAAAAAGTATTTTCGAATAAATTATGGCCTTCATTCGGAGCATTCGCCGTATTTATGGTTGTAATCATCTATCAATTCAAGTCAGCCGACATTCAACCTTTTATTTATTTTCAGTTTTAATAATCGGAAAAAACTTAGTAGATTTAAGGGTTTTCGAATATTAAATACGGTAAAACACGTATTTATATGTTGAAAAAACCTACTTTTTGAAAACCTTTTTAAACACAATCACGTAGATTAAGAACCACGAACTGAAACTGGATATGTTGAAATTAAGAAAAATATTATTGTCTGTTATAATCCTGATGAGCTCTTCATCAGTTTTTGCAACAGCAATGGATACGCTTAATAAAACAGATGAGAATAACATGAAGCAAGGTCATTGGGTTTATACTAACCAAATGAAAAAGCTACCTACTTATTCAACAGAGCAAGTTGTAGAAGAAGGAGATTACGCAGACGATAGAAAAAGAGGTAAATGGTTTTTCTATTTTAATAATGATAAAGTAAAGCATGTTTTAACATACACAAATAACCGCCCTAATGGTTATGCTATATTTTACTACAAGAACGGTTCAAAGAGAGAAGAAGGTACTTGGAAAAACAATAGATGGATTGGTGATTACAAGTATTATTATGAAAATGGTAATGTAAGAAACGATTGGAAGTATAATAATAGTGGAAAGAGAACAGGAGTTCAAAAGTATTACCATGAAAATGGTCAATTAAAAATTGAAGGAAAATGGGCTAATGGAAATGAAGCTGGGAAAATCACAGAATACTATAAAGATGGATCTGTAAGGTCCGAAAGAGTTTTTAATAATGGTAAAATTGATGCTGTTGCAAGTAAAAACTTTAAAATAAAAGAAAAAGCTGGAAAAGTAACTATTAAACCAGTGGTTAAAAAGACAATAAAAAAAGCCCAAATTGCTAATGCAACACCAATTACTATAAAAAAGGAAAAGAAAGTTAAAGACAATTCACCTTGGAATGGAAACGGAACAAGATCTTTTTTAAACAAAAAGGGACAGATTGTTAGAAAAGGATATTTTGAAAAAGGATACCTAATGGACGGTGTAGTATTTATGTATACATCTGATGGAAAAAAATTCAGGACTACACACTACAAAAGCGGAAGAATGGTAAAGGTTGAAAACCACCAGGATGCGACAGCTACCAAATAGTAATTATATTGCACATAAAAAAAGGGTCAAACTAAATTAGCTTGACCCTTTTTTTGTTATTTCATTAAAAGTCTTTCCCTTATATTACTTTCCATAAACAGATATAAGAAAGAATACAGTTTAAGATATGACAAGTGTTTTTAAAGCTATACATTACTCCAATATCAATTTACTAAGCTTTGAATAATCCATACTTTAAAATACAATAGATAGCTCTAAAACCATCTTTAGCTCCAATTTTCTTTCCTTCTTCGTATGTTCTTCCGTAATAAGAAATACCCACTTCATAAATTGAAATTTTAGGAATACGAGAAATTTTTGCAGTTACTTCAGGTTCGAATCCAAATCTATTCTCCTTTAAATTCAAAGATTTTATATGTTCTGATTTAAACAATTTATAACAAGTTTCCATATCTGTTAAGTTCAGGTTAGTAAACATATTAGAAAGGTTTGTAAGAAACTTGTTTCCGATAGTATGCCAAAAGAACAATACCCTATGTGGTTTACTACCCATAAACCTAGAACCATAAACAACATCAGCAAACCCTGAAAGCATTGGATTCAACAAGTCATTGTATTCATTTGGATCATATTCTAAATCTGCATCTTGAATTATAATGGCATCACCAGTCGCTTCTTTTATTCCTCTGTGAAGAGCAGCACCTTTACCCATGTTCTTAGGCTGAATAAAATAAGCGATACTAAGTTCAGGTGTTTTATCGATATAAGATTTTACTGCAGCTTCAGTTTCATCAGTAGAGCAATCATTTACGATAATCAATTCTTTTTGAATTCCATTTACCAATTCAACACTCTTTATTTTATCAAGAATTAAATGAATCGTATTCGCTTCATTATATGCAGGTATTACTATCGATAATTTTTTCATAATCTATTCGTGTTATCTATCTTCAAAGTCGTCGTCGAAAGTTTTTTTAACTTTTGTACAATCAAATTCTTCATATTTCAAAGCCTCTGGTTTTTCAAACCAACCCTTTGAAATATTGAGCTTAGGGTTTTTATAAATATCATTCATATAGTATCCCCAAATAGGCAATGCCATATTGGTTCCCATACCTAAGCGTAAAGATAAGAAATGTGCGGCTCTATCTTCACATCCTGTCCACACTCCTGTTACTAAATCTGGTGTGATTCCCATAAACCAACCATCACTTTGCATTTGAGTAGTTCCTGTTTTCCCAGCAATTTTTATACTTGAAGGAATTCCTCCATAAGGTCTATTTGTAGATCTTAATCTAACTCCAGTTCCGTATGTCGACTTTCCTTTAATCTTAGGTCCATATGATGCAACTCCACTCAATAACTCAATCATTTTATAAGCATTTTCAGGAGTCATTGCTTCACGCTTCTTCGGCCTCGGCTTCCATATTGTAGCACCATTTTTATCTTCAATTCTCATAATAAATTGAGGTTCGATATAATTTCCATTATTTGCAAAAACGGAATAAGCAGCAACCATTTCAAAAAGAGAAACATCAGGTGTTCCTAAGCAAATACTTGGTACAGGATCGATAGGTGTGGTGATTCCACACGCCCTAGCAAACTTAATTGTTTCTTGAGGTCCCATATCCTTCATGATTTTTGCAGTTACGGAGTTTACAGAATTTGCCAGAGCCATTTTTAAAGTTAATTGCTCACCATCTAATCGTGATTTGGCAGCGTTTTCAGGCGACCATTTTTCTTCCAAACCATACATTCCAGCAGGAAAAACTACTGGTTCATTTAATATTTTATCACATGGACTTAAGCCATTTTGAATGGCTGTTCCATAAACAAAAGGCTTAAAAGTTGAACCAACTTGACGCGTGGCTCTAACGTGATCATATTGGAAATACTTATAGTTAATACCTCCTACCCAAGCCTTAATAAAACCTGATTTCGGGTCTATAGATAGTAATCCAGTTCGTAAAAACCATTTATGATGTACTACTGAATCTCTTGGACTAATTAAAGTATCCTTTTCACCATCCCAAGTGAAAATTTTCATTTGTATTTTTTGATCAAATACAACTTGCATACTGTCATCAAAAGGCCTCCAAAGCTTTTTGTATTCAGTATACTTTTCATCAAGTTCTGGCTTAAACTTTTTGATTAGTTTTTTGTACTTTGAAACGCTATCTCTATATTGTTCTATTGATTTTCTTGTAATTCTTTTCTCTTTTAAAATTGCTCGTATAGAAGACGAATCTCTATTTAATAAATTTAATTGTTGCTGAAAAACATACCTTTCATCATCGTATTTTTTCATCTTGTTTTTCCAACGTTGATTTTTATAAGAAGCTCTATTATAAGCATAGGTTCTTTTTCGAAGTTCAGGCCGTTTATCAAGTTGCTTTTTATATCTCCCAGAACCTCTTATCCCTCTCAATATCAAGTTATTTACTGCTACTTCCTTTTCTTTAGTAGTATAGTCTTCAAAGTAGAAAGGAGCATACTTTTTTAATCCTCTAGTTTTATTTTTCCAGTGTTTATAAAAAGCTGGTTGTAATTCACCACCAATATGCGTCTTAACAGCATTCTCAGCATACTTTTGCATATCGTAGTTTATAGATGTATAGATCTTTAATCCATCCCTATAAATGTCATATTTAGTACCATCTGGTTTTGTAAAGTTTCTAAAGATCTTCTTTAATTGCTTTCTAACTTCTTCTCTAAAATATGTAGCTATTCCTGATCGGTGAGATGCTCGCTGAAACTTTAAGCCCAAAGGTAAAAGCTTTAAACTATCGTATTCGACTTTAGTAAGTTTATTATTTCTCACCATTTGACTTAAAACTACATTTCTTCTAAACAAAGTAGTATCAGGCCTTTTACGAGGGTTGAATAATGAAGGATTCTTCGCCATTCCAACAAACATTGCAGCTTCTTGAATTTTCAAATCACCTGGTAATCTGTTAAAATAAACCTTAGACGCTGATTTAATTCCAGCTGCATTATTTACAAAATCTAGCTTATTAAAATACATTGTAACCAATTCATTTTTAGTATAATGCCTTTCTAATCGAACTGAAATAACCCATTCTTTTAATTTCTGTTGTATTCTTTCAACCTTATTTCTAGCTACTTTAGTAAACAACATTTTAGCAAGTTGCTGTGTGATTGTACTCCCACCTCCAGACTTACCACCCTTTGCAACTGCTCTTGCTAATGATTTCCCATCAATTCCGCTGTGTTGATAATAACGTTCATCCTCGGTACTTACTAAACCATCAATTAAAAAGTGAGAAAGTTCATCAAACTCAGCTAGAGATCTATTTTCTTTGAATATTGTACCTAACAATTGCTCATCTGAAGAATAAAGTTCTGTCGCTAAAAATGTCTTAGGGTTCTCAAGATCTTCAAATGGAGGAAGTTCTCCCATTAAATTCCAATTTGCAATTCCAAAAAACAAGAAATACAGACTAAGAATACCTAATGAAAATAAGGTCCAAAATGTAATAAGATACCCTTTAAAAGATACTTTCTTTGGAGCTATGTTTTCCGTTTCGCTCACAGTTATTTTTTAAATTCTTTTATAAAAGCACTCACCGATACAATATCTTCTAATGATTCACTTCTCATAGCATGCTGAACTTTAATCGAATACTTACCTGGTTCAGGGTTATTAATAGGATATTTAAAGAATATATTAGATGATTTAATAGAATTGTTTCCATCCACATATTTCAACCAATGCCCATCTGGAGACATTAACAAATGATCTATAGTGTCTGAAAACACTTTACCATTTGGTAATTTAATAGACATATAACACCAAAAATTTCTGTATTTATAATCCGTAGTATTTCTCAAATTAACACCAAAAACAATTGCTCCAGGCAGTTTAGCTAAAGAATCTGTTTCAAAAACTAAAACAGAATCTTTATGCCAACCCAATTCGTTAACATCCTGATTTTTCTCGTATACTGCCGACCCACAACTGGCCAGAAGTACAACAATGAAGCACAATATAGAACTTAAATTCTTATTCATTTTTAGGTGAAGAAGGTTTCTCATCTGGTTTTTTATCTCCCTCTGAGTTTTTATTTCCTTGAGGTCTTGGATTTGGCTTTCTTTTCTTAAGTTGTTTTCTAGGACGATTATCAGAAGAAGGTTTAGCGTCTTGCTTGTTTTTATTTTGAGGATTAGGTTTACTATTTCCAGTAGCGTCACCATCCTTATTGCTAGAAGCCTGTTTATTGTTAGGGTTATTTGGTTTTTTCCTATTGTTCGGCTTTCCTTTCTTTTTCTTCTTTTTATGATCGAATCTTGTAAGGTCATCTTGTCCAACAACATTCATGTAATCAAGTTCTTTTTCAACTACATCTTCATATACAGTTTCAACTAAAATTTCTGGAATCACACCATCTTTATTCATCTGGATTACCTCCTTCACTCTAGCAGCTTCAACAGCAACAAATTGCATTCTATCTTTTCTATTGATGTACCATAAAACACGCTTAAAAATATCTGACTTAAAGTGGAAAAATTCACCTTGTTCAGTTTTAAGATTCGTACTTACATCCGGAAAATCTTTTAGAACATCCAAATAACTATCTAATTCAAAATTTAAACAACATTTCAACTTACCACATTGACCAGCAAGTTTTTGCGGGTTCAAAGAAAGTTGTTGATACCTTGCAGCACTAGTTGTTACGGTTCTAAAATCAGTTAACCAAGAACTACAACACAATTCTCTACCACAAGATCCTACACCACCTATGCGAGCAGCTTCTTGACGAGCACCAATCTGACGCATTTCAATTCTAACCTTGAAGTTTCCCGCGTAAATTTTAATTAATTCTCTAAAATCTACTCTTTCTTCAGCCGTATAATAAAAAGTTGCTTTAGTTTTATCCCCTTGATATTCAACATCACAAATTTTCATTTTTAAACCAAGCTCAATTGCATGTTTTCTAGCTTGTGTTAAAGTTGGCTTTTCAAGCGTCATCGCTTCTTGCCATTTATCAATATCTGTCTGTTTAGCCTTACGGTAAAGTTTTTTTATATCAATATTATTTACTTTTTTCTTGCTAACCTGAAGCTTTACAAGCTCTCCTGTTAAAGAAATCGTACCAATATCATGTCCTGGTGATGATTCTACAGCTACAACGTCTCCAATGCTAGTAGTAACATTGTTCACATTATTGAAATATCCTTTACGTCCATTTTTAAAACGTATTTCTACTATTTCCTCTCCTAGTTTTGCACTAGGGTTATCCATATTTGATAGCCAGTTGAACACATTTAGTTGATTACAACCTCCTGTGGCACAACCACCGTTACTTCCACATCCACCAGGTAAACTATTGGCACCTCTTCCTGTACTACATCCTGCACATCCCATAATCGTAATTGTATTGGAATTGGTTTAAATTTACCTTTTTCTAAAATAAGAAAAAGTTTGCTCTATTCTATTAGATTAAGTTGAAGAGTAAACATCTAAATATTTACTCTTCAAATAAATCAATTGTTTTTAATTCAATTCTAGAAATACATTGATTTGGAAAAACCGAATTGATCTTTTTTCCATCCTTACTAAATATTTCAATTGTAATTATGTGCTTTCCTTTTTTCAATCCTGTGATCCAATAAGGTGCCCATTTTGACAATTTAAATTCTGTTTGGTTAATTTTCACAACAGCATAGTTCCCGTTCTTTCCAATTGAAATATTCTTTAAATAAAAATCAAGTAAAATTTTACCTGTTTCTAACCCTGTAAATATCCCTGAAGGTTGATGAATAACATATGCCGCAGTATCGGTAACATTCGTATTTGATGAACAACCGTTTGGTGTTGCATCAATTTTAAAAAGAATTGATGCTTTAGGAACTTTTAATGAAATATCATACGATCTATTCAAAAAGCATAAAAAGTAATTCTCTCCATTCTTAAGATTAGCTTCTATATTAGTTCCATATTGTTTTACTGCAGGTCCGTTGTTTCTTGTAACTGAAAGATATTGACCTCTTTCTTCATTTCTCACTTTATGAATATCCTGATCAACTGTTCGCTGCCCAATATTAAATTTTTTTGTTTGGAATTCTATCTTATTCTCTCCTAGGCTAAACCTTTGATTTTCTGCCTCCAAACTTGCCTCAACAGCTTTGAATTTTGGAATATTAAAAACTTCAGTTAATTTAATTCCATCTCTCTCTAAAACAATAGCTGAATAATTACCAAGTTTTATGGCTTCATTTATCTTTTCATCAGAAAAATCGAGTTCTTCGTCACCTCCACAACTAAATAGAAAAAGAACAGAACAAATAATACTTAAAAACTTAATCATAACTTGATTTCAAATTAAAAAAGCCGCACAATGTGCGGCTTTACAAATATAGTTTACGTTTTTCAAAAAGTTTGAAACTTTCCAAATAACGGAGATCCTTTCAAGAAATGTTGAGACGGGTTTACCATTAATACGGGAATCTGTGCATCATTCGTAATTAACTCTTCTTCAGAATTCTTTAAGAATTGATTAATTGATCTGTAATTCAAATTAAGAATCGCAATAAAATCTGCATTAATACTTGCTGAATAATGTAAAATTTGTTTGACAAAAGAACCTGGGTTCGGAGCTTGTACAACACTATGCTCTATTCCATGTTTCTTAAAGAAACCTTTTGCATATGCAATGTTATTTTTAACATCATGAACTAAGAACTTATCTTCTTCATGATCTGCGAAAATGTGAATTTTAGCACCAAATTTAACTGCCATACTTGCTGTTAAAGCAATTTTAACTTTCGTTTCCGCTTTAAAGTCAATAGGGAATACAATGTTTTTATAAGTCTCTGGAACAATTTTATCTTGAACAACAATAAAAGGAATTGTTGAACTTGTAATAACTTTCATGGCATAAGATCCAGTAATATGTTGGATACCTGTTCTACCATGAGTTCCCATTATAATTAATCTTGCTCCTTCGTAATCAGCAACCTTATCAATATCATCAAAAATATTTCCTGTAACTATTTTCCCAACAGTTGGGATATTATTTTCTTTACTTACTTTTTCAGCAATTGGATCTAATTTTTTTCTTGCTTCGTCCGTTCTACCGTCTCTATCAACAACATGTAATAAAACGATTTCACCATCCATAATTTCAGCAACTTTAATTGCATGTTCTAAAGCAGTTTCCGCTACAGAAGTAAAATCGGTTGGAACTAATATTTTATAAACTTCTTTCATAATTAAAGTCTTAATGAGTTTTATAATAAAATTGAAATTCTAGTTTTGAATCTCACAAACCTTACACTTTTTAAGTAATCCTAGAACAAGGGTTTTAAAAAGCTTCGAACTGTTGCCTTAAATTTAAAATAATACATTGAATTTATATACAATTTCTCCATATTTTTTTACACAAGAAGCTTATATGAATAAATACTTACGCCTTTTTAAAAACGGGAACGGTTGAACAAGCTTCCCCAAACATCAAACTTTTAACAATTGGCTGCAGTTTTTGAGTAATGGCTATGAAAGAACTTTCTGGAATAGTTTCATCTCCACAACCTTTAATAATCACACGTTTATCTTGATATTCAAGTTCATCCATGTTTTCAATAGCCCTACGTAATAAAGCTCCTTTTAAATGTGCTTTATTCCCTCTAATAATTACAGTAGCATACGGTTGTAATGCAGATGCGATAAGCATATACGCCCAAAGTGGAACTATACCTTCAGATGAGTTTGTAATAGCGACAAAAGAAGATTTATATTCTTCCCAATCTGTTTCTTTTATTTGAGTTCTAAAATCTTTTTCTCTTAAGATGATACCTTCAAACATAAAATCTTTTAAGTCGATTACGATTTGTTTTCCTTTTGGAATTAAATCCACAAGATCCAACGTTATCAATCCACTTTTTGCTACTTTATTTTCAATCACCTTATTGCGTTTTATATCATTCCCAATTCAATCTGAGCTTCTTCACTCATCATATGGCGTTCCCAAGTTGGCTCAAAAACAATATCAATATTACAATCATTCACTAATTCCATACCTTTAACTTTCTGCTCTACTTCGGCAGGTAAAGATTCAGCAGCGGGACAATTTGGAGACGTTAAAGTCATGTCGATATTAATATTAACGTCATCATCAATTTTAATGTGGTAAATCAATCCAAGTTCATAAATATCAACAGGGATTTCAGGATCATAAATTGTTTTTATAACCGTTATAATCTCCTCTTCTAAATCTTTCTTTGCTAAATGATCCATTAAAAATATCTTAAATTTTAAATCTTTCGACTTATTTATTATTTGAAAAAACCAATGCGTAAGTCTTCATCTTTTGAACCATTGCAACTAAACCGTTACTTCTGTTTGGAGATAAATGCTCTTTTAATCCTATTTGATCAATAAAAGCAAGGTTATTATTTACAATATCCTTGGAGTTTTGACCATTAAATACTTTCACTAGTAAAGCAATAATTCCTTTTGTTATTATAGCATCACTATCAGCTTCAAAAATAACTTTATCGCCATCCTGCTTAGCTTTTAACCAAACCTGACTTTGACATCCTTTTACAATGTGCTCTTCTGTTTTATCAGCTTCACTCATACCAGGTAAGTCTTTACCTAAGGAAATGATGTATTCGTATTTATCAGCCCAGTCATCAAAAAGATCGAAATCTTCAATTAACTCTTCTGCAACTTCGTCGATATTCATAATTCTGTAATTATAATAACATATTTAAAGCACGTTTAAGCGCAGCTATAAATAAATCAACTTCTTCTTTTGTGTTGTAAAATGCAAACGATGCACGAGCAGTCCCTGTAACTTTAAAACGATGCATTAGAGGTTCTGTACAGTGATGTCCCGTTCTAATTGCAACACCTAACTGATCCATGATAGTTCCAAGATCATAATGATGTGCTTTATCATGAACAAAACTTAATACACCTGCCTTATCCTTCGCAGTTCCGATTAATCTAATTCCTTCAATTTCTTGAATTTGTTCCGTTGCATAAGCCAACAACTCACTTTCATGAATATGAATCGCTTTCCAATCAATACCTTCTAAATATTCAACAGCTGCTCCTAAACCAATACCACCAGCTATGTTTGGTGTTCCTGCTTCGAACTTATGCGGTAAATCATTATATGTTGTTTTCTCGAAAGTAACTGTTTTAATCATATCACCTCCTCCTTGATAAGGTGGTAATTTATCTAACCATTCTTTCTTTCCATATAAAATACCAACTCCTGTTGGACCGAACATTTTATGACCACTCAATGCGTAGAAATCACAGTTTAAATCCTGCATATCTACTTTCATATGTGGGACACTCTGTGCTCCGTCTAATAAGACTGGTGTTCCATTTTGGTGTGCTAATTCCACAATTTCCTTAACAGGATTGATAGTTCCTAATGTATTAGAAACATGTGTAATCGCAACAAGCTTTGTTTTAGAATTTAAAAGTTCTTTAAACGCAGATAAGATTAATTCTCCATCATCATTTATAGGTGCTACTTTTAAGATGGCTCCCGTATATTCACATGCCATTTGCCAAGGAACAATATTACTATGGTGTTCCATTTCAGAAATAATTATCTCATCTCCTTTTTGTAAAACACCTCTGCTAAACCCGTTGGCTACTAGATTAATTCCATCTGTAGTTCCTTTGGTAAAGATTACCTCTTCTTCCAACGGTGAATTAATATATTTCTGAATTTTTCTTCTTGCCTCTTCATAAGCAGAAGTAGCCTCCTGACTTAATGTATGGACTCCTCTATGAATATTAGAATTTTCGAATTGGTAATACTTACTAACTCGATCAATTACTAAATTTGGTTTCTGCGCAGAAGCCCCATTATCGAAATAAACCAACGGTTTTCCATTTATCTCACGAGATAAAATTGGAAAATCCGCTCTTAATTCTATTATGCTTTTTGTTTCAACCATAATTTGAGTTACAATTGATTATTTTTTTGAAACGAAATTCTTTGCTATCAAAGCTTCTACATGTGTTCTTACAGCATCAACTTTCAAGTTATCTAGAACCTCTCCAATAAAAGCATCAAGTAATACTTTTTTAGCAGTCTCTTCTCTAATTCCTCTAGCCCTTAAGTAAAACAAAGCTTCATCATCAAACTGTCCGATTGTACAACCGTGAGAACATTTAACATCATCAGCGTAAATTTCTAATTGAGGTTTTGAAAATGCTTTTGCATCGTCACTCAATAAAATATTTGCGTTGCTCTGAAAAGCATTCGTTTTTTGTGCAATCTTGTTTACGTAAATCTTTCCGTTGAAAATACTAGAAGCGTTATCATTCACAACACACTTATATAATTCGTTAGAATCACAGTTTGGTTTAGAATGGTTTACCAATGTTTGATTATCAACATGAATATCTCCGTTTAAGCAAACAGCTCCAAATAAGTTAGCTGTACTTCCTTCCCCATCTATATCTACTGTTACATTATTTCTAATCAGTTTTCCACTAACTGGAATCGTGTTCAGTGTAAATGTTGAGTTTTTATCTTGCTGAGCGTAATCACCACCGATGTGAAAAGTATTAGAATTTTCATTCTGAATCTTATCAATAGTAACGTGAGCACCTTCAGCAACGAATGCTTCGTTTACTACATTACTTAAAGCCGATTGCGTATCTAGTGTTTCATAAGAAACAACAACGTGAGCTTCAGCATTCTTTTCAGCAACAACTAAGTTTCTTGGATAAGCTACAACTAGATCACCATCTACCAAATTTATTACATGAACTGGCTTGTCAAGTTGTTTTCCTTCTTTAACATAAACAAATGCACCATCCTGAGAAAATGCAGCGTTTAAGTTTCCAAAAAACTGATCTTTATCTCTCGTTAAAAACCCTAAACGTGGCTCAACCAATTTGATATATTTCGCTTTTGCATGATTAAGGTTAGTAACGATAAAATCACCATCCTTTTTTTCTGAAACCTTAGATAGTTCCGGAACAAAGAAACCGTTCACAAAAACTAAAACGTAAGCATCTAAGTTAGGAATCAAATGAGGTTTTAACCTCGATCCAAGTACGTTAATAGCACTTTGTGGCCTGAATTCCTGCTTAGCTACTTCTCTAAGGTTTGTATATTTCCAAGCTTCCAACTTTGGTGTTGGGAACTCTAAATCCTTTAAATTCTTAATTGCAAGTTCTCTAATCTTGATGAACGTTTTAGCCTCATGACTAAAGTCTTGTCCTTCTTGATTGATTAAAAATCTTTCTGTATTCGTAAGTGTTAATGTTGCCATTTTTCAAACTACTTTAAACAATCAACTATTTATTGTACTCTTCGATAATCCAATCGTACCCTTTCTCTTCTAGTTCAAGCGCCAATTCTTTTGTACCTGATTTCACGATTTTACCATCGTATAAAACATGAACAAAATCAGGAACGATATAATCTAATAACCTTTGGTAATGTGTGATTACAACAAAAGCGTTATCAGAAGATTTTAATTCGTTAACCCCATTAGCAACAACTCTTAAAGCATCGATATCTAATCCAGAATCAGTCTCATCTAAAATTCCCAACTTAGGATTTAACATCGCCATTTGGAAAATCTCGTTACGTTTCTTCTCACCTCCTGAGAATCCTTCGTTAACAGATCTGTTTGCTAGTTTCCCAGACAATCCAACTAGTGTTTGCTTTTCTTTTAAAAGCTTCATGAATTCCTTCGTTTCAAGAACAGGTAAACCCTTATATTCTCTAACTTCGTTAACAGCAGTTTTGATGAAGTTGATGTTACTTACACCAGGTATTTCTACTGGGTACTGAAATGCTAAAAACACACCTTCACCAGCTCTATCTTCTGGAGCTAAATCCAATAAGTCTTTACCAGCGAATTCTACTTCACCACCGGTCACTTCGTACTCTTCTCTTCCTGATAATACAGAAGCCAATGTACTTTTCCCAGAACCATTAGGTCCCATTATAGCATGAACTTCTCCTGCCTTAACTTCAAAGTTTAATCCTTTTAAGATTTCCTTTCCGTTAATTTCTGCTTTTAAATCTTTAATCTTTAACATTTTCAACTATCGTTTAAGCTTGATACTCTTAGCTCTGTTAATTCTAATATTTACTTTTCGTAAGTTTCAGTTACCCAACTGATCCTTCCAGACTGATTTCCAATAATTTTCTTGCTTCAATCGCAAATTCCATTGGAAGATTATCCATAACGTTTTTACAAAATCCGTTTACAATTAAACCAATTGCTTTATCCGTTTTGATTCCTCTTTGATTACAATAAAACAACTGATCTTCTCCAATTTTAGAAGTCGTTGCTTCATGCTCAACCTTAGCTGATTTGTTATTACATTCTATATAAGGGAAAGTATGTGCTCCACACTTAGCTCCTATTAATAATGAATCACACTGACTAAAGTTTCTTGCTCCTTCTGCACCTTTAGAAATCTTAACCAATCCTCTGTAAGAATTTTGTGACTTCCCTGCAGAGATACCTTTTGATATGATTGTACTCTTGGTATTTTTACCAAGGTGAATCATTTTCGTTCCAGTATCAGCTTGTTGCATGTTGTTAGTAACAGCTACTGAGAAAAACTCACCAACTGAATGATCTCCTTTTAATATACAAGATGGATATTTCCACGTAACTGCAGAACCTGTTTCAACTTGTGTCCAAGAAATCTTAGAATAATCTCCAGCACATAAACCTCTTTTAGTAACAAAGTTAAATATACCTCCTCTTCCTTTTTTATCTCCAGGATACCAGTTTTGAACTGTTGAGTATTTAACCTCAGCTCCTTTCATTGCAACGATTTCAACAACTGCAGCATGCAATTGATTTTCATCTCTCATTGGTGCAGTACATCCTTCTAAATAAGAAACATATGCATCTTCATCAGCAATTAAAAGTGTTCTCTCGAACTGCCCAGTATTGGCTTCATTGATTCTGAAATAAGTTGAAAGTTCCATTGGACATCTTGTCCCTTTTGGAATATAACAAAATGAACCATCTGAAAATACTGCAGAGTTTAAAGCTGAATAAAAATTATCCGCTTGAGGAACTACACTTCCTAAATATTTTTTCACCAACTCAGGATGATCTTTTACAGCCTCAGAAAATGAGCAGAAAATAATTCCTAAATCACCCAATTTATCTTTAAAAGTAGTTGCAACAGAAACTGAATCCATTACAATATCAACAGCAACTCCAGCTAATGCTTTCTGCTCATTGATAGGAACTCCTAATTTTTCAAATGTTTTTAAGATCTCAGGATCTACCTCATCCAAACTTTCATACTGCGGTCTCGATTTCGGAGCTGCATAATATATGATGTCTTGGAAATTTGGCTTTTCATAAGCAACATGTGCCCAGTCTGGTTCCTCCATTGTTTGCCAAAGCCTAAAAGCTTTCAAACGCCAATCTAATAACCATTCAGGTTCTTCTTTCTTAGCAGAAATAAATCTAACTGTATCTTCAGACAAACCTTTTTCGGCCATATCTGATTCTACATTAGTTACAAATCCATATTTGTAATCTCCACTAGTTGCTTCCTCAATTATTTTATCCTCGTCAGACATGTATTCTATTTAAGTACTACAATTAATCTCTTTATTAAACGGAGAAACTTTCTCCGCAACCACAAGTTCTTGATGCGTTTGGATTGTTAAAGCTAAATCCTTTACCGTTCAAACCTCCTTCATATTCCAAGGTTGTTCCAATCAAATAAAGCAAGCTTTTCTTCTCAACAACAACTTTTACATCGTTGTCTTCAAAAACCTTATCGTTCTCTTTTAATTCAGTATCGAAACTTAAATCATAAGACAAACCTGAACATCCACCACTTTTTACACCTACTCGAACAAAGCTGTTCGGAGCCATTTCATCAAACTTAATTAACTTATCAACCTGATTCCTAGCGTTATCTGATACTTTTATCATCCTTATTCTTATTTAGTCTAATTCTAAACAGTGAACAAAAATACCTAAAATTTGGTGTTCTTTCAAGTAATTTTAAAAAGAATTATCATTTCACTTTAAGATGACTTTCTACAACATATTTAAAAACAAAAAAAGGCCATTCAGAATTGAATGGCCTAGCAAAACATCAGGGAGTAATTTGGAATCAATCAAATTTTTCAATTTCACTGACTAGATCGTCGATTCCATTTAGGGTAATTATTTTAGAAGTATCAAAAACCATGTTTTCGGAAGCTGTTATAGTTTCTGTACCAAATTTAATTTTATCTCCGTCTTTGTAGTAAACTACTACTTGAATAGGCATTCCTTTGGGTAATTGATTTATTGAAAATTCTCCGTCTTTAATTGAAGTGCACGACATTACACCATTTAAATCTGGAAATATAAAATGAACACTTGCAGTTAGAGGAGCTTTATCAATTAAAATTTCACAATCATATGACACTCCATATTGACTAATTAATCCATCGATATTACAATAACCTAATTGATTAAACTTAACTGTAATAACATTTGGATCTAAAACAACAGTTCCTCCGGAATTATTCCCAATGTAAATATTATAAGAACAACCCAATCCGAAATACACTGTTCCGGTACCATTATAATAATCACTAATTGTTGTATCAGCTACATCCCAAAACTGATCTTGATTTCCATAGATTGAAGTATAAATTATTTGAGAAGAATCAGTAAAAAGCCATGAAGAAGTACTTGAATTAAAAATATATTTATCTAGATAAAGAACCAATTGATCATTGTTACCATCTGCTACTGATCTTGAATAAACTAAAGATGATATTGCATTTAGTAAATTTGATGCTTTTTGTGTTTCAGTTAATGGGTTAAGTACCAATAAATCTGATTTTAATTGTTGTAATAAGTCACAAGGATCATTAATAGAATTTGTTCCTGCTGTCCATTCTCCGTTTTGAACACCAGTCCCGGTTCCTGAATTTTCATTCCAATACCAACTTTTCATTCCAGGAGCATTTACTCCTGTTGGATTTTCAATTGTAAATTCAACACCATCAGCCAGTTTTAATTCTTTACCATTTTGAGATACGATAATATTAAATTCTCCTCTAGAATCAAGTGGACCTTCATCACTATTTGTCATTAAATCAGCAAATATAATTTCAGATTTAATAGTCATTTCTGTAACATCTACTTCCACATTACCAGTTACTGGAATCCCGTTTAGCTCAAATGCATTTTTGGGAAAAACAATCACATTTCCTTTCGTTGTAACAATTCTAATAATTTCATCAGAATTTATTGTTGCAACTTCTGATTCAGGAGCATATTGTTTAAGCTCTTCGGATATTGATCCAATTTTATTGGTGTCCGTATAAATTGGCTTTGG
The DNA here is from genome assembly GCA_963933885.1 of uncultured Flavobacteriales bacterium. Classification (GTDB taxonomy): domain Bacteria; phylum Bacteroidota; class Bacteroidia; order Flavobacteriales_C; genus CAWVWF01. The sequence goes on from CAWVWF010000009.1 coordinate 26,076, forward strand.
CTTTTTACATGATGTTAATATTGCAACTCCAATTATTCCTAAATAAATGTATTTTTTCATGATTTGTCTTTTTGTTATTGTTGTGCAAATATAACAGCCAAAAAAAAGTCATGATCAAAAAAAAAAAAAACTTCTTACACCACCAAAAAACAAAAAATCACAAAACAACCTTATTTTACATGAATACAATCAATAAAAATCTTACCAATAAGATTAGTTTTTCTTAGGTAGACTCATCAATCTTAAGAAGACCTTTTTAAGATATGGAAGGCCAATTAGGTAAAAGAATACTAAACCAGACCAAAAAGTAACAAGCCAAATCGTTTTTTTGAGTTCATAGTATTCCTCACTATACGGACGATATCTTGAAACATCTTCAATTAAATATTTGTCAAAATAATCAATCGTGAAAATTTTGAGCACTTCATCTAAGTATGCTAAGATCATAACAGGGAAAAACGGCAATGAAAGAAAAGTAATTATTGCCATTTGATTAATAACAGCAGAGAATTTATTCAGTCCCCAAACTCCGTTTAAAGATATCATTGAAGCGATTACAAACAAGACTGCCATAATCGGAAAGAAGTCTCCATGAAAGTTACCAACCCCCTCTATAATACCAATTAATGTTAAGTATATACCAATTATCAAAATACTTAATAGAAATTGTTTCCAGTGTACCAATCTAAAAATAAAGAGCAATAACGTAATGATAAAAGTGGCCCATAGAAAACCAAGAAACATGAAACCTGCGTCTCGTGGAAACAAAGTTGATTGAGCCCTTTTTATATGACTCAGGTTACGACTAGCTTTATGAAAAGACCTTCTTACTACTTGATAATCATTATATCTATTCGTGTAATTATACTTTCTATTTGAATAGCAATCCGAATAAATATTATGTTTCAACTCATATAGTATACTGTCAACCTCAAGCTTACCATTTTGAGAGTATCGTTCAATACAATCATTTACATAATCTAGATAACGTTCTGCTTCAGTTAATGATAAGTTCAGGTTTTGATCATGATAAAACTGCAACACTGATTTTTCCATTTCGATACTTGATAGCTCTTCAGTACTATAACGATAATATGAATTATTATAATCTCTCGAATAAACTCTAGATCTATATAATCTTGGACGACTTTCGGAAAACCTCCCTACATGATCATATATATCTCCCCTTATATCTCTTCTATAGCTTTGATCATGTTGACTAGTACTTCCATTCCAATAATTTTTATATTCTTTCTCTGTATCAAAATAAATATAATCACTTTCACCATCGTTTATAAAATACTCAGCCTTTTTAAGATTATGCCTATCAAAATCAACCTGTTCATTATCAATCACATTTCCTGTTTTAGTGTTTAAAACATAAGACACAGTGAACGGCATAACCGTTGGCGTTAATACCGAAATCATCATTAATGGAAATACAATCAATGGTCTGAAAAAGCTACTCTTCCCTTTTCTTTTTTCAACACTAAATAAGCAGAGTTGAAAAATGATATACCCCATAAAAATAATAGTAGGGAACATGAAAATGCCGAAGAAAGTCATGATATCATTTGATGACAATGGATCTTGAATATCAACCGGCGTTATCAGTCCAATAAATGCAGCAAACGCTCCTAAGAGAATCATTGCATATAAAGTAAAATGAATACGCGTAGCCCAGATCCAAGGATAGTTCTCACGTAAATAAATATCTATTAACCTTAATTCTTTTGGGGCAATCTTTAAAATCCAATTCATCTTAATACTTGTCGCTAAATAATTTCTTAGTAGAATTCGTGATATTTCTGAAGTAGCTTAATTCAAAATCGCTGTTAATTAAAGTAAGCTGTAATTCTTTTATTGACTTGCTATTCGGAATGTTTACTGTATATCCAGATGCATTTTTCTCAATTCTAACATCAAATGAAGTCAGTAATAAATCAAGCTCATCATATAAGAAGCTACCATTAAGTTCAACAGTAAGGAATTCATCTTGATTTTTCAATTCATCCAAACCACCGTTAAAAATGGCCTTCCCATTTTTTAAGAAAATAATTTGGTCTGCAATCGTCTCAACTTCATGTAATTGTTGTGAAGTTAAGATCATAGAAACAGGCTGTTTCCAAGAATTAGCTAAGTCTTTAAGATCTTGCAAAAGTAATTCTTGAGCTAATAAATCTAGATTGGCAAGAGGTTCATCCAAGATTAAAACTCTTGGTTCCCAAACTAAAGTTTTTGCAATTTCCACTCGTAATTTATAACCACTAGATAATTGCGACCAACTGTGATATCTAAAATTTGTAAGACCTAATCTGTGAATTATAAAATTAGTCTTCTCGTCGTTTTCCTCTCCTATTATTCCTTTAATAGAAGCTCCAAAAGAGATTTGTTCTTCAACTGTCCCCCACCATCTATCAGTTCGTTGAGGGATAAAAGCAACGTTCTCTTTTATTTCCTCCCAAGTATCAATTTTCCGTTCTCCTTCATAGAAATTTAATCCACCATCTGAGGAACTGATTTCACCACACAATACTCTAAGTAGGGTTGTTTTTCCGTTTCCGTTCTCTCCAACTAAACCAACAATTTTCCCTCTCTCAAGGGTAAGATCTATTGGAGCTAATGTAAACGAACCACGGATAGAAGTATAAACTTTACCAATTTGTTTGGCTTCGCAAATAACTTCATCAATATCTCCGTTTAAAGCAATTTCCTTCTCTATTGAACTTAATTCTGAAAGTAACTCTTGGAAAGATCCTTGAAGTTCAACGTTATCATTTCCTGATTAACCGAGCTCTTTTCGTGAATTATAATTAGCTCGAAGGTTTAAAGCTTTCAACTTTATTTCTTCGGGATAATCAAACTCATAGGCTAAGTCCAAAGAACGCCTACTTACTCGATTTAAATCTTGATTTGAAAGCGCTAATGAGATTTCATTAACCCGTTCTTGCTGACTTATAAAAGTTAAACCCATGGAGAAAATTTGGTGTAAATATAAAACCAAATTCTCCGTTAGTTATTTTAATTATTGTTAAATAAAAGCTTAAGCTTCCTTTTTAACAGTGTCCTCTGATTCTTTTTTAACAGTATCCTCAGATTCTTTTTTCTTTAAACTATCCTTATACCTTTGTAAATAACCTCCTTTAGATTGAGGTTTTGGTTTACTTTGAGGCTTCGGTCTTGGTTTATTACTTGAACTACTACGAGGCTTAGGACCTGACCCTCCCTTGAACTTAGACCCTCTTCCTACACGCCATTCTGGACCTCCTCCGAAATCGTCAGGCATAGTAATCTTAGGAACTTCTTTCTCGATTAATTTTTCGATACTTGCGAAGTTGTCCATATCTGGCTCATTAATCAAAGTAAGGGCTCTTCCATCACTTCCTGCTCTTGCAGTACGTCCAATCCTGTGAACATACTCTTCTGGGTTCGATGGAACATCAAAATTAATTACAAGATCAATATCTTTAATATCAACACCTCTACTAATTACATCAGTAGCAACAACAATTCTTATCTTTTTCGCTGTAAAGTCTCTTATAATTTCTTCTCTCTTAGATTGCTCTAAATCTGAAGACATCGCAGATACAACATAGTTTTTGTTACTTAAACCTCTAACAATATCGTTTACTTTTCTTTTAGTAGAAGAGAAAACAATGATACTCTTATAGTTTTCGGGTCCATTAACCACATGGTTTATTAATCCGATTTTCTGAGCATCATATATTAAACAAGCTTCTTGAACAATCTTTTCAGATGGTTTAGAAATAGCAATTGTTACTATCTCTGGATCCACTAATATCTTTCTCGCTAATGACTCAATCTTAGGAGGCATTGTAGCGCTAAACATTAATGTTTGTCTTTTCGCTGGAAGCTTAGCTATAATTTTATTGATGTCATCAACAAATCCCATATCAAGCATTCTATCAGCTTCATCAAGGATTAAATGACAAATTTTATCTGTTTTTGCATAACTCATACTTAAATGAGAAAGTAACTTTCCTGGAGTTGCAACAATAACTTCAACACCATCTCTCAATGCTGCTTTTTGCTGATCCCATTCTTTTGCATCTCCTCCACCATAAATAGCAATTGAGTTGATACCTAAGAAATAAGCAAACCCTTGAATCTGACGGTCAATTTGCATTGCCAACTCCCTCGTAGGTGTGATAATTAAAGTACTTGTACCTTTAATTTTATTCGTGATAATATTATGTAAAATCGGCAATGTAAATGCTGCCGTTTTCCCTGTTCCTGTTTGTGCAACCGCAATTAAATCTTTTCCTGCTATTGCTGCTGGTATTGCTTTTTCTTGAATAGGTGACGCATCTTCGTACCCCATATATCCAATCGCCTCTAAAATTTCCGGCGCTAAATCTAATTCTTCAAATTTCATATAACTGCAAGATACTCATTTTCTGTCCTCCCATTCGGTTTTTATCTTCTTCATTTTAATAAATAGGGAATATTAAGGGGATTGATGTCAAAGGAGAAAGAAAAAAGTGCATTGTTCCTATATCGTTTAGTGCTTCTACAAACAACTTATCAATTCAATAGAGGAAAACAAGAAAAGTCGAATTGATAAGTTGAATATTCTTTATTACTTACTATCTGGTAATAAGAATTACTAAGCCTAAAAAGGACTTCCTATAACACTACAGAATAATTATTTTTCAACCTCCCATTCTGATTTTATCTTGATCATTTTGATTAGATAAAATATAAGTGGAATTAATTCTAGTCGGAACTTAAAATTAGATCCCTCTATCTCATTTAATGAAGGGAGAACAAACATCATAACACTACAAATAACAAAACCTACTACCCCATCAAAAATAGCAAGCTTTATCGCCCAGTCTTTTTCTGTCCACATTCCGAACGCAACAACAGACTTAATTGAAAACAATGCAGTGATTAACAGTCCAGAAAGCGATAATGCTGAGTTTGTTTCAATACCATAGATCGATAATTTCACAGGCATATCAAACATTCCTGCAATTAATCCTAACGGAACGAAACTACCTAATATTAAGAATAGCCATAGAAATGATTTGATCCATCGGGGAAGTAAATCTCTTCTCCTGTGTAAACCACCTCTTAGCTCCCCATCTAAAATCTCGTTGTTTTTCATATTCGAAAGTATAAATTATTTCATCCAAAAAGCAAAAACATCCATAAGAAATGCAACGCCCATATGTATAAATACTCCTCCCCATATGTTTCTAGAATACAAGGCCGTAATCCCTAAAATATATCCTCCAAAAGCAGAACCTATTGTTTCACCTAATGGTTTCCCAAAATGCAACCAAACATAAGCTGCAACCATTGGCAAAATAGCATGTTTCCCTAAATATTTTACCATAGCAAAAATTAAGAATCCTCTGAAAAATATTTCAACTGAAGCATAATCTAAAATATAAGCGAATTCATAAATCCAAAAACTAGTATCTACATTGATTCCTGCTCCGTGCGCAAAGATGGTCCCGTTAACCTCATTATAGGTTGGATACATTTCTAAAAAGGAATCCATTAAGGATGCTATGAAAATTAATGGAATCATTCCTCCTAGCATCAGCCAATATGGCAAAAACGAAACACCTTTGATTTGTAAGCCATAAAAATGACCGATCCTTTTTTTATAATACAACTTATATCCAATCCATAAAGGGATAAACATTAGCACTAATGTATATAGGTTATAGAATACCCTACTTAAGAATCGCCATTCTTTATAAGAATACAAAATTGACAATTCTTGATAAAAGTCTGTTCCTCTTCGTGTTGAAATTAAAAATAAGCCAAACAGGAAAGAAAGCCAGAACCCTAAAGGTAACTTGATTGGGTATTTAAAAATTTTGAGCAGTACAATTGCAATCAAATATGGAAAGGCATGAAAGAAACCAAAAGCAAATGGTTCTAACCAAGTATCATAAGTTGGGATAACAAAATAGTTTTGCATCGTCCTACCATCCCACCATTCAAATTGGTAATTGATAAAGACAGATACTACTAAAAAGGAAATAAATACTAGATAGAATTTCCATTTGAAATCCCGAGTATAATGAAGTAAGTATTGAATTATTTTTCCCAAACTATATCAAATCTATTAATCCTAATTCTCCCGTTAATGCTGGTGTTAAGAAATCCTCTATACCAAAATCAAGCAATTGCTTACCTGTTGTTGGTCCCATAACGATAATCTTTTGGTTGGGTTGCCGAGTTATTTTATTAAAATATGCTCTAACATTAGAAGGACTTGTAAATATTAAAACATCAGCTTTAGGATCTTCAAAATCCGTTTGTTCTTCAGTTGAATACACAATCAAATCGGAAATTTTAGATTGATCGGAAAACTGCTTCTGAATTGTTCTTTTCGAAATATTTGAGATTGGAAACACGCATGTTCCAGTCCCTACAACATCAGAAAAAGATTTCCCAATTTCTTCAATATTAACAGCATCACCTATAAATTCAACTTGATCTACGTGTTTGATTAATTCCTTATAAGTTCCTTTTCCAACACAAGCAATCTTTGTGTTTTTTAAATCAAAGTTTAACTTGAAAAAATAACGGACTGCATTTTTACTTGTAAAGAATATCCAATCTGAAATTGGAAGTTCAGTTACTGAAACAGCATTAAAATCTATTAATGAAAATCCTTTTATATCGTAAGATTCAGGAAGTAACTTACTTTTAAATAAACTCTCTTCAGGTAATGCTTTACTTATGAAGATAGTTTGTTTTTTTACTTTTTTTTTAAAGCTTCGATAATTGCATCTGCAGCTCCTTCAACTTCGCTAAAAGATGATTGGAAACGTGTAACTGTTCCATCTTCCCTACCTAATGAAGTCCAAACCTTAAACTCATCACCTTCCTTTTCTGCATAAACTCCTAATGGTAATTGACAACCTCCATTTAGTTTGTTTAAAACACCTCTTTCTATATTAATTAATTCCTTAACACTAGCGTTGTTCATCTGAGAAACAATCTTTCTAACACGATCATCATTTGATCTTATTTGTAATCCTAAAACTCCTTGAGCAGGAGCTGGTACAAATTCTTTTGGATCTAATCTTTCAACATGAAAATCACTTAGATCTAATTTCAATCTAGTAACCCCTGCATTCGCCAAAACAATTGCATCGTAATTTTCATCTCTTAATTTCTGAATTCTTGTTGGTACATTACCTCTTAAATCCTTAATCTCAACATCAGATCTAAAAGCTTTAAGTAACGATTTTCTTCTTGCTGAAGAAGTACCAACGATAGCACCTTCTTTTAATGCTAAATTTTTTGATTGATCTACGGCTGATTTTCTAATCAATAAAATATCTGCTGGGTCTTCTCTATCTGAAACAGCAACAATTTCTAATCCTTCTGGTTGATTTGTTTCTAAATCTTTATGAGAGTGAACAGCTAAATCAACTTCTTTGGTTAAAAGAACATCTTCAATCTCTTTTGTAAAGAAACCTTTACCTTCTAACTTATCGAAACTTAAATGTTGGATTTTATCTCCTTGGGTTTTAATGATGTTAAGTTCAACTTCACATCCTAATTTTTCCAATTCAGACTTCACAAAATAGGCTTGCCATAATGCCAAATCGCTTCCTCTCGTTCCAATTTTAATAAGCTCTTTCATCGTTTAGATAAGTTGTAGTAAATAAAGGTAATAATCCAAATTGAAATAAATTCATGAACTACAATATTTCATAAAACTTAATTATTTGGAATAGGATAATAGTTTATATCTTAGCCGATATAAACTTGGGATTTATTTGATTACAATAGCATGAAAGGATTATTAAAATTATTAGCAATATTTATTACTGTTGGTTTAGTATCAGCATTCACGAAGGATCAATTGGCAAATAACCATGGAGTTCTAATTGAAAAATCTATTACTGAGGTTAGCAAACACAATTACCTTGTTACTATTAAAGTAACTAATGGAAGTGAGGTGAATGGTTTAGCGAAGTATGAAACGAAATTGCCTTTATCTGCAGATTTTGTAACAGCAAAGGATCAAGATAAAAGCGTTAACGTAAAATTAGATGGTAGAAAAGTAAAGATGGTATGGATGCATATCCAAACAGACAGGTCTTATTCTGTGTCTTTTCAAATCTCTTCGAAAAAATCGATTGATAAATTAAAAATGAAAGGTGAATTTTTCGCGACCGAAAATGGAGAAAAGTTCTCCTTTAAAGAAAGTTCCCCTTTTGTGAAATTTTAGTTTCGAGACATATTAGTTGTTGTCAACAAAGTAAATAATTTACAGGTTTACCCATTTAAGTCACATTGTATTTATAAGTGGGAATCATCTGTTCGTTTCATTAGGTTATAATTAGTATTTACAGACTTTTACTACAAATTCCAATTACAAATCGGACAGTTTATCTTTCAGATTAAAAATCAGAAAGTACTACGCACTAAAATTCATTCTATTAAACATTTCCTCGCGTGCATCTCCTGAAAGACAAAATCTTGATAAAATAATCGAAGGTAGTTAAGAGCAGGGTTACTTATAAGTGAGGTCAAAAAAAAGCGCCTGACTATTAATCAAGCGCTATATTTTAAATACCGTAAATTTCTATCTAGCCTGTATAAGCTGTACGAATCCGTTAAGCTTATACTCTTTTAAAGAAGAATCAGTGTATGTGTAAATCCAGTAATAAGTTCCACTTGCCGCTGGACGATTTTCGTAATTACCATTCCATCTTGGCAATAAATCATCACTTTGGAATACCTTAAGTCCCCATCTGTTATATACTTCAAACTTACTAGTAACAATGTTATTTACAATATCATTAAAAGTGTTATCATCTATACCAATAGGATGGAAAGTAGGATTATCAGTACCTCCTGGAACAAAGATATTCGGCATTATGATTTCCGTTGGTTCACAGAATTCTGTTAACTCAACTGTATCTATATGTGAACATGTTAAGTTATCTAAGAAAGTTCCTATGATTGTAATAGGTGTATAAGTTGCAGTAAACAAACTATCGTTACTATTGTTGTTATTCTCACTCCAAGAAATAGTTCCTGGTATGTTTTCAGAGAATACCATTTGAACAGTGTAAGTATCTTGTCCTAAAGAACAGAATGCCGTATCTGGTCCCAAATCAATATTTGGAACTGGAACGATGATTACAAATATTGAATCTGCTCCTTGACAGTTATACTGATCTGTAATATTAAGTACGTACCAACCTGAATCATTCAATGCTATTATTTGAGAATTATCAATCGATCCATCAGGTAAAGTCCATGTATAAACTCCTCCAGCGTAATCACCAGCATCAAGATCTAAAATATCATTTGCACACTCCGTAGTTGTATCATCAAATTGTAAATTTAACTGTTGAAGCATTTTAATTTCAATAGTATCATATCCAATACAACCATCAGCATCCGTTACAATAACACTTAATGTATCAGGGTTTGTAATTGTATATGTACTTTGGTTATGACCATCACTCCAATCATATGTTACTCCATTTGGAACTGTAGCGTCTAGTATTATAGTTAATCCTATACAAGCCGAATCATTTGCTCCAAGATTTACAACTGGGATTGAGTTTTCAATCACTGTTGCATCTCCTGCATTCACACATCCATTTGTATCGGTAACAGTAGCTTTATACGTCCCTGGTAGTTTTGCCCAAATCGTTTGAGTTGTTTCATTTGTTGGCGACCATGAATACGTTGATGTTGAATTCCCTGCATCCAATTGAACGCTGTCTAATTCACAAAATTCAAAAGTACTTCCAAAACTTACAACTGGTAACTGATGATTATCTAATAAAATAGTATCTCTAGCTTCACAACCTAAAGCTGTTGTTATACTTACTACATAAGTTCCAGAATCAGCATCTATCGTTTGAGTTGTATCACTCATTACATTACCATCTAAATACCATACGTATGAGAAACCTGCAGTTGCATCTAGTGTTTTAGTTAAGTTATCACAAATTGTATCGTTTGATCCTAGGTTTACAACTGGAAGAACATCCTGACTTATTGTTCTACTATCAGTAAATGTACATCCATCAACATCAGTAACTGTTACGCCATATGTCGCAGATGAAGAACCAACTTTAATACTTGCTTGTGTTTCTGAGTTTGGTGTCCAAGCGTATGAGGCTGCATCTACATGAGTAGCGTCTAATGTAATAGAATCTGCTTCACAAACAGTCGTATCAGCACCTAAGTTTATTGTTGGTAATGCGTTTTCAGTAATATCAACATCACTTGTTGCAGTACAACCATTCGCATCTGTTACTGTTACTGAATAATTTGTTTGAGAATTAGCATATACAGTTTGTCCACTTCCTACATTTGGTGTCCAAGCATAATTGGAAAATCCTGCTCCTGCATCTAATAAGAAACTATCAGCTTCACAATAGAAAGTATCGGGTCCTAAATTCACAACTGGAATCGAACGCATTGAAACCTCAACTGTATCCCAACCTTTACATCCTGCAGCATCTGTTACGATGATTGAATATGTTCCTACAGACTTTGCATATCCTGTTTCTGTTGTACTAATATTTGGTGTCCAGTCATATGTTGTATATCCTGATACAACATCTAAACGAACTGAATCAAATTCACAATAGAAAGTATCTACGCCTAAATCAACTGGAAGAGATGTTACTTCACTTACAGCTACAGTATCTACTCCAACACAACCGTTAGCATCTACAACAACTACGGAATATTGTCCTGAAGTACTCGCAAATACACTTTGTGTTGTTTCACTATTTGGTGTCCAAGCATAACTCACAAAACCTGATCCTGCATCTAATTCAACTGAATCACCAACACAATAACTTGCTGTTGGATTTAAACCAACTACTGGTAAAGCAGATTGAGTAATATCTACATCATCAGTAGCAGTACATCCATTTGCGTCAGTTACAGTTACAGCATAATTCCCTGCTGAACTTGCATATACAGTTTGTCCAGTCCCTACGTTTGGAGTCCAAACATAACTTGCAAATACACCTGCATCCAATTGGAATGAATCAAGTGTACAGAAAAAAGTATCTGGTCCTAAATTCACTACTGGTAAACTATGCGTAGTAAGTATCGCTGTATCTAAAGCAATACAACCGTTTTCGCTTGTTACAATAACTGAAACAGTAGAAGCTGTTGTTACATTTAATGTTGAATTTGATGAACCATCACTCCATACATAAGTTTCGTTTGCTCCACCTGTATTGGCATCTAAAACTTGATTTCCTTGTGTATCACAAAAAACATATGGTCCACCTAAATTAACAGATGGTGAATTTTCTAATGTTAAAGTATAGTCAGCTGAATCTACACAACCAACTGCGTCTGTTTCTATTATTGTATAAGTTCCCGCTGCAGTAACTGCTAATGGATTTGTGAAAGGTGTTATTCCACTCCATGCTAATGTTCCTCCAGATCCTGCAACTCCAGTAATTAAAGTTGTACTGTCCTGACAAACGATTATGTTTCCAGTTACTGATGGTGTTGGTAAAGTACTTTGACTTATGATAACTGTGTCTGTATTTTCACATCCATTTCCATCAGTTACAGTTACAATATAAGTTGCTGGAGCGGTAGCCCAAATCTGTTGTGATGTTTCTCCGTTTGGTGTCCATGAATAACTTGTAAACGAACCGGCATCTAATTGGAATGAATCTGTTCCACAGAAAAAAGTATCTGGTCCTAAATTCACTACTGGTAAACTATGCGTAGTAAGTATCGCTGTATCTAAAGCAATACAACCGTTTTCGCTTGTTACAATAACTGAAACAGTAGAAGCTGTTGTTACATTTAATGTTGAATTTGATGAACCATCACTCCATACATAAGTTTCGTTTGCTCCACCTGTATTGGCATCTAAAACTTGATTTCCTTGTGTATCACAAAATACATATGGCCCACCTAAATTAACAGATGGTAAATTTTCTAATGTTAAAGTATAGTCAGCTGAATCAATACATCCGTTTCCATCTGTTTCTATTATTGTATATGTTCCCGCTGTAGTAACCGCTAATGGGTTAGTAAATGGTGTTATTCCACTCCATGCTAATGTTCCTCCAGATCCTGCAACTC
>CAWVWF010000010.1:0-37065 GCA_963933885.1 uncultured Flavobacteriales bacterium
ATTCCTATTCCAACTACTAAATTTACTACTGGTATAAATGTAAGCGCAAGCCACCAAGTTGGTCGTTTTATTAATTGAAGCCATATCAAAGTGCTATAAACAGGAATGAAGGCTTTCCAGAAAGCATGATCAGCTTTTTTGAAAAACAATCCAAGACCAACTCGGATTCCGAGCCACATTAATATTAGAATAATAGTAGTTGATTCCATTAGGAAGTTTTATTGATTGAAGAGAAGTAACTAAGTATTACTTAAAATATTTCGTTAGATGCAAAATGAAAGTCCATTTCAATTTTCGCATTGTCATTAGAGTCTGAACCGTGAGCAGCATTCATAGTTTTATTAGTAGCAAATGCTTTTCTAATTGTTCCATCAGCAGCCTCGTTTGGATCAGTTGCCCCAATTAATGCTCTGTAATCTTCAACAGCATTGTCTTTTTTCAAAACAGCAGAAATAATTGGACCTCCAGACATGAATGAAACTAATTCATCATAAAATGGTCTACCAGCATGAACAGCATAAAACTCTTGAGCTTGCTCAGTAGAAAGGTGTCTCATTTTTAACGCTACAATCTCAAAGCCAGCTTCTTGAATCATTTTTAAAATGCTACCTGCATACCCTTTTCTCATTGCTTCGGGTTTGATCATTGTAAATGTTAAGTTACTAGCCATTTTGTATGTTTTTAGTGAGATGAATTATTTATGCTCAAATATACCCAAATGAAATAGCAATACGATAAATTCTAAAGTTAACTTATTAAGAATTTCACATATAAAATGTTGAAAACTGTAGGCGCTCTGAAGGTATAAATGTGGTAATTTATTGTTTATCTTTGTGCATGCAACAAAAGATTTTAATCCTAGATTTTGGATCCCAATATACTCAGTTAATCGCTAGAAGAGTAAGAGAATTAAATACTTACTGTGAAATCCACCCTTTTAATAACCCTCCAGTAATTGATGAATCAATAACTGGTGTTATTCTTTCAGGAAGTCCATATTCGACTTTAGATGAAAAGGCACCTAAATTTGACTTGAGTAATATTAAAGGAAAACTTCCACTTTTAGGAATTTGTTTTGGTGCACAATATTTAGCTAAATCTAATGGAGGTTCTATTGAACCATCTAAGATTAGAGAATACGGTAGAGCGAATATTTCAAGCATTGATGACCAGTATCATTTAATGGATGGAGTTCCTTTAGGTTCTCAAGTTTGGATGAGTCATGGTGATACAATAACTAAATTACCAAAAGGTTTTGAAGTTATTGCAAGTACTAAAGATGTTGAATGTGCAGCTTTCCATGTTGCTGGAGAAGAAACTTTTGGAATTCAATTTCACCCAGAAGTTTACCATTCAACAGATGGTGCTACAATCTTAAAAAACTTTATAGTTGGTGTTTGTAAGTCTAAACAAGATTGGACACCAGATTCTTTTGTTGATTCAACTGTTGCTGATTTGAAAGCAAAAATTGGAAATGATAAAGTTGTATTAGGTTTATCAGGAGGAGTTGATAGTTCGGTTGCGGCAATCCTATTGGATAAAGCGATCGGGAAAAATCTTCATTGTATTTTTGTAGACAATGGTTTACTTAGAAAGGATGAGTTTGATCAAGTTCTTGAACAATACAAAGGGTTAGGTTTAAATGTAAAAGGAGTTGATGCTAAAGATAGATTCTTAGATGAATTGGCTGGTGAATCAGATCCTGAAAAGAAAAGGAAAATTATTGGTAGAGTATTCATCGAAGTGTTTGATGATGAATCTAACCAGATTAAAGATGTTTCTTGGTTAGCCCAAGGAACTATATATCCAGATATTATCGAATCTATAAGTGTTGATGGAGGAGCGTCTCAAACAATTAAATCTCATCATAATGTTGGAGGATTACCTGACTATATGAAATTGAAAATTGTTGAGCCTTTAAAATTACTTTTCAAGGATGAAGTAAGACGTGTTGGAAGAAGCATGGGAATTGCAGAAAATATTTTAGGAAGACATCCTTTCCCTGGTCCAGGTTTGGCGATTAGAATCTTAGGAGATATTTCAAGAGAGAAAGTTCGTATTCTTCAAGAAGTAGATTACATTTTTATAAACGGTTTGAAAGAACATGGTTTATACGATAAAGTATGGCAAGCAGGTGCTATCTTCTTACCAGTACAGTCTGTTGGTGTAATGGGAGATGAGCGTACTTATGAAAATGCTGTTGCTTTAAGAGCTGTAGAAAGTACAGATGGAATGACTGCTGACTGGGTGAATTTACCTTATGAGTTTTTAGGATTAATTTCGAATGAGATAATAAATAAAGTAAAAGGAATAAATAGAGTAGTATACGATATTAGCTCTAAACCACCTGCTACTATTGAATGGGAATAGTGTTTGATTAAACAGATTTTATGAGAAATTTTATTGCTTTATTTTTACTTGTATTGTGCACTTATGTAAATGCACAAAGCGAAGATGATGTTGTTATTGAAGACGGAAAGACTTTTTGTATTCACAAAATTAAAAAAGGTGAAACACTTTACAGTTTAGCTAGATCATACGACGTTAAAGTTAAACACATCAAAAAAGCCAATGATGGATTAACTTCTGATCTTAGTTTAGATCAAGCAATTAAAATCCCATGTAAAGATAGAAAGGTAACGCCTGTTAAGGAAGAAGTAAAGAAGGATACTATAGTTATTAAGGACTCTACAATTGATGAGTTTAAAGGGAATTATATTTTTCATACAATAGTTAAAGGAGAAACTGTTTATAGCATCACTAATAAATTCAACATTACTGAAATCCAATTTTATAAAGACAATGATGAAGCGAAACGTGTTGGATTAAAATTAGGAGCTGTTGTGAGGATTCTTCAAGTTGAGAATACGGATGAAGATCATATCGTAATAGAACGTCACTTTCTTAATATAGTAGGGAATAGCAAGCTAAATACTTTTGGTGCAGATTCTAACTTATTAAAAGATTCAACTGTATTTCAATTGGCTGTTATGTTGCCATTTCAATATGAAAGGAATGTTGAGTTTCTAAAGGAGTTTAAAGAAGATCAACAGCCTAAATTGTATAGAGAAACAAAGACTTTTGTTGAATTGTATCAAGGGATTAAGATAGCTGTAGATTCAATTGTTAAGCTTGGATTAAATGTTCAACTTTTTGTATATGATACAAAAGCAGATACAAATGAGATTAAGAAAATAATACAAAAACCTGAAGCTAAATACTTTGATTTAGTTATAGGGCCTGGGTATACAAGTACTTTTGCTTTCGCATCTAAGTATTTCAAAGGATCAGGAATTCCAATGATTTCTCCTTTAAGTAAAAAAGATAGAGTTATTAAGGACAATCCATTTACGATCAAAATAGTTCCGTCTTATGAAAATCATCTGGAAGCAATTTCTAAATATGTAAACGAAAACTATTTAAATGAAAATATCATTATCGCAATGCAAGATGATAATGATAAGAAGTATGCAATGAAGATTGAAAGAGATATTATGTCTCAAGCTTTAATGAATGATTCTTCTGCTAATCTATCAATTTCGAAAGTAAAAGGTGATTATGGTGTACAACCAAAATTTGTGAAAGGAAAGAAGAATATTGTGATTTTGGCTAATAACAAAGAATCGTTTACTTCCAAATTGGCTGTTCGTTTAGTAGATAAGTCTTCTTCTCATGAAATATTTGTTTTTGGTACTGAAGATCTTAAGAAATATAGAAATATTGAAGTTGCATATTGGGATAGTTTAAACATCCATATAACAGGAGCATCTAACGTAAAGTATGGTTTACCTTTAGTTGATAAATTTATTACAACTTATTTTAATCAATTTTATACAGAGCCATCAAAGTATGCCTTTTCTGGGTTTGATTTTACTTTCATGCTTTTGAAACAAGCTATTGATACAAAGAAATATAATCACTCAGCTGTTGTAGGAAACTATTTTATGGGTGGTTTTAGAGACTACCAATTCAAATACAACGGAGATCAAAATGGAATATCAAACAATGCTGTTAATATTTTCCGATTCCACGATTTTAAATTCGTAAAAGTAAATGATTAGTCCTTTTGCTGAAGAGGTTAAAAGCTTCTTTATGAATTTGCAGGATGATATTTGTGCTGCAATAGAAAACACTGATGGTAAAGCTAAATTCATCCAAGACAATTGGGAGCGTGAAGGTGGTGGTGGAGGAAGAACAAGAGTTCTTGAAGATGGTGATATAATTGATAAAGGAGGTGTTAACTGGTCTGGTGTTGAAGGAGAATTACCTGATAATATTCAAAAAGCCTTAGGATTAGAATCTAAATATTTCTTCGCTACAGGTGTTTCTATAGTTATGCACCCAGTAAGTCCCATGGTTCCTATTATTCATATGAATGTTAGGTACTTCGAGACTAGAAAAAGTAAAGATGCTCCTGAAATTGAAGATTCATGGTTTGGTGGAGGAATTGACTTAACACCACATTATGTTGTTGATGAAGATACTACTTGGTTTCATAATCAACTTAAATCAGTTTGTGATCAAAATAATCCTGAATATTATGAAGCTCATAAAAAATGGGCTGATGATTATTTCTTTATCAAACATAGAAAGGAAACTAGAGGAGTTGGTGGAATTTTCTTTGATAGAATGAAGGTTAACGACAATACTTCTTTAGAAGACTTATTCAAATATGTACAAGGCGTTGGTGAGCAGTTTGCTCCAATATATACTACATTAATGAGTAAGAACTCAAAGTTAGATTACGGTGAGAAAGAGCTTGAATGGCAACGAATAAGAAGAGGTCGATATGTTGAGTTTAATTTAGTTTATGATAAAGGAACTAAATTCGGATTAGATACTGATGGAAGGATAGAAAGTATATTAATGAGTTTGCCTAGAATGGCAAGTTGGCCATACGATTTTAAAACTGAAGAGGGTACTGAGGAATCCTTAACGAAGGAGAAGCTTGTTAAAGGAATTGATTGGGCTTCTAAATAAAGATTATAAGATTATATTTAACAGGCATTTTTACAACTAGTGAAAATGCCTTTTTTTTGATTAATGTTATTTATTAAGATATGACTATCGGTGTTATTTTATGTGGTGGACTTAGTACAAGAATGAAGTCTGATAAAGGTTTGGTTTCTTTTGGAGGTGTGTCTTTTTTAGAAGTGATATATGATTCTGTTATAGAGTGTTTTGATAGCGTTGTCGTATCTATTAATTCAAGTCAGGTTGATGCTTACACAGCCCGTTTCCTAGACTATAAATTTGTTGTGGATAGTTCAGATGAAAAAGGTCCGATAAACGGTATTCTAAGTGTACACAAACAATACCCGAGTTCTAATTTATTAGTGGTTCCTTGTGATATGATTAAGTTAGATAAGTCATTTTTATTAGAGCTTGAATCTTTAGAATCACAGGTTTATAAAGAAGTTGAAATTCAACCTTTTCCTATGTTTGTTACATCAGATAAATTGAAAGAAATTTCTGAAGTGAAATTAGAAAGGTATAGTCTGAAATATATTATTGAAGAATTTAAGATTAAGTCCAAAGATATATCATCAGACAATCGATTTTTTAATGCAAATAGTATGTCTGATTTGTAGTATTCTAACATCACATTTATTGATGTTTTCTAAACCAGCAAAAAAAGCTTTTCAATCAACATATTAGTCGACTAAAATCTAAGTTTGATAAAGGAAAAAGATGTATTTTTGCACCCTCAAAATCTGTAAGATTTAGATCGATTATTATGGGGAAGAAAAAATTAGTTGTTGTTGGTAATGGAATGACCAGTTATAAGTTTTGCGAGAAGCTATTTGAAGGTGGTTTTTTAAGTCAGTTTGAAGTAGAAGTATACGGTGAAGAACCAGTTCCTGCTTATGATAGAGTTCATTTAACAGATTACTATACTGGAACACCAATTGATGAGCTTTTAATGGCATCCAAAGAATGGTATGCTGATAAAGGAATTACATTAAATGTAGGTCAATTAATTACTGACGCTGATGTTTCAGGAAAAACAATAACAACCCATACAGGAGTTCAAACAAACTATGATATTTTAATATTCGCATCAGGATCTGGAGCATTCGTTCCTCCAATTCCAGGAGTAGAAAAGAGAGGAGTTTTTGTATATCGTACAATAGAAGATTTAGATCGCATTAAAACTTATATTCCAAAAGCAACTAAGGCAGCTATAATAGGTGGTGGTTTATTAGGATTGGAAGCAGCCAAAGCTGTTATGGATGAAGGATTACCAACTTCTGTTATTGAATTTGGCGATCGTTTAATGCCAAGACAGCTAGATCCTCAAGGGGGTGATGTGCTAAAGGGAACTTTGGAAAGTTTAGGACTTTCTGTTTTAACCGGAAAAAACACAAAGAATATAGAAGGAGAAGGGAAAATTGAAGGAATGCAATTCGCAGATGGAACATCATTAAATGTTGATTTACTAGTTATTTCTGCTGGAATAAAACCTAGAGATGAAGTTGCTGAAAAAGCAGGATTATCTATAGGTACTCGTGGAGGAATTGTAGTTAATGAAAAAATGGAAACATCAGCGAAGGATGTTTATGCAATTGGAGAATGTGCCTTAGCTCATAATATGATTTGGGGATTAGTAGCACCATGTTATGATATGGCTGAAGCTTGTATTTCAACAATTACTGATGGTGATCAAACTTTTGATGGTGCAGATCTTTCAACAAAATTAAAGCTGATTGGAACTGATGTAGCAAGTTTTGGTGATGCACTTGGTGAGACAAAAGGTTGTAAAACTGTTAAATACGAAAACAAAGCACTTGGGATTTACAAGAGAATCAATATAAGTGAGGATGAAAAACTATTACTGGGAGGGATTTTAGTAGGTGAAGCAGATGATTACAACATGATGCTTCAAATGGTAAATAACAAAATGGTTTTACCTCCAAATCCAGAAGATTTGATTTTAGGTGCTAGAGGAGGAGAAGGTGGAGTTCAATTAAATGTTCTTGATTTACCAGATGATGCTATTATTTGTTCTTGTGAGAATGTTTTAAAAGGTGGTATTTGTTCATCAATTAACAATGATAAGATTACGAATGTTCTAGAGCTTAAATCTGCTACAAAAGCTGGTACAGGTTGCGGTGGTTGTATGCCTATGGTTAACGACTTGTTAGATTCTACTTTGAAATCTAATGGAGTCATAGTTAAAAAAGTAATCTGTGAACATTTCAATTATACACGTCAGGAACTTCTAGATTTAATTAAACTAGGTGAAATTAAAACTTACAAAGCTTTAATTTCTAAAAATGGTTCTGGATACGGTTGTGAGGTATGCAAACCTTTAGCAGCTTCACTTTTAGCAAGTACTTGGAATGAACTAATTACTAAGCAGGCTGTAATTCAAGATACCAACGATAGATTTTTAGCTAATATTCAAAGAGGTGGAACTTACTCAGTTGTTCCCAGAATACCAGGAGGGGAAATCACACCAGATAAATTGATCGCTATTGGTCAAGTTGCAAAGAAGTATGATTTGTATACGAAGATTACTGGAGGGCAAAGAATAGATTTATTTGGAGCTAGAGTAGATGAATTACCAGATATCTGGGAAGAGCTTATTGATGCTGGTTTTGAAAGTGGTCATGCTTACGGTAAGAGTTTAAGAACAGTAAAGAGTTGTGTTGGATCAACATGGTGTAGATATGGACAACAAGAATCTGTATCCTTTGCTATTAAGGTAGAAGATAGATATAAAGGAATTCGTTCTCCTCATAAGTTAAAAGGAGGTGTTTCTGGTTGTGTGAGAGAATGCGCAGAAGCAAAAGGAAAAGATTTTGGAATCATAGCTACTGAAAAAGGTTGGAACTTATACGTTTGTGGAAACGGTGGAGCTGAACCAAAACATGCTAAATTATTGGCAACTGATATTGATGATGAAACATGTTTAAAACTGTTAGATCGTTTTTTAATGTTTTACATCAGAACATCTGCACCTTTAACAAGAACATCTAAATGGTTAGATAGCCTTGAAGGTGGTATTGATCATTTGATCGAAGTAGTTGTAAATGATAGCTTGGGCGTTTGTACTGAACTAGACAATGAAATGCAATTATTAGTAGATACTTTTCATTGTGAATGGAAGGAGGTTGTTAATAATCCTGAATTAAGAAAAAGATTTACACATTTCGTGAATTCTGAATCAAAAGATAAATCAGTTGATTTTGTAGAATTGAGAGATCAAAAAATGCCGAAACAATGGAATTAGATAATATTAAATGGATCGAAGCAGCTAATGTTGATGCTTTTCCAGAGGAGGGAGGATCTTGTGTTTTAATTGAAGGTGAGCAAATTGCTGTTTACAATTTCACGAGCAAAGGAGAATGGTTTGCAACTCAAAACCTTTGTCCGCATAAACAAGAAATGATTCTTTCAAGAGGAATGATTGGAGATATTAAAGGTGAACCTAAGGTTGCTTGTCCTTTTCATAAGAAACAATTTTCTTTAAATTCGGGGGAATGTTTAACTGGGGAAGATTATAGTATTAAGACTTATCCAGTAAAGGTTGAAAAAAATATAGTTTATGTAGGGATTTCTTCAAAAGCTTAACTTTTAAGGAGAGAAATATTTAAATTTAAATATCATTTTTGAGATTGTGGATTTACAATCTTATTTTCGTTTAAAATTACAAAGAAGTGGATAGTTACGACGGTTTAAGAAAAGAATTAGAAGAGGCTGGATTTCCAGCGAAGTACATGTATAAATTCATTACTTCAGAAGCTAATATAGCTGTGTTAAGGCCTTTTTTCGAAGATGCAGATATTTCGACTAAAAAATCTAGCAAAGGAAAGTACGTAAGTTTTTCAGCTATTGAAATAGCTTTGAATTCTGATCAGGTTATCAATAAATACAAATCCCTTGCTCATATTGAAGGTTTAATCTCTTTATAATGAAATATACTTCACAGCTTAGCAAAATGAGGGTTGAATTAACCAATCCAGTTAGTTATTGGTTAAAAACCAATGAAGGAGAGGTTTTGATGAATGATTTCATCGGAAAGCAAATAGACTTTAAATTTGAAGGTGCAATTAACTGTTCTGTTTGTGATAGAGCGATTAAGAAAGTTTTCGGACAAGGGTTTTGTTA
Source organism: uncultured Flavobacteriales bacterium (assembly GCA_963933885.1). GTDB lineage: Bacteria > Bacteroidota > Bacteroidia > Flavobacteriales_C > CAWVWF01. The sequence goes on from CAWVWF010000010.1 coordinate 9,115, forward strand.
TCCTTGTTTCATGAACGCTCCTGAAAATTCTGAATGTATCATTAGACCAGAACTTTGTCTAGGACACGAAGGGAAAGGTAGAGATCCTGAATGGGAAAAAAAGAACCATGTTCAAGATCATACGGTTTACCTTGCCTTAACAAGTGGTGTTAAAGTAGGAATTACAAGAGGAGGAAATGAGCATACTAGGTGGATTGATCAAGGTGCTTGGAAAACGATAATATTAGCTGAAACTCCAGATCGTTATACATGTGGAGTTATTGAAGTTGCATTAAAAGAATTTGTTTCAGATAAAACAAATTGGCAGAGAATGCTCAAGGATGAGCGCAAAGAAAATGTTGATCTTTTAGAGGTGAAGGATGAGTTAATCGAAAACCTTCCTGAAGAACTTCAAGATTTTATTTCAGATGATGATACTATTACTGAAATTACATTCCCAGTAAAAGAATATCCTTTAAAGGTTAAAAGTTTAAATTTCGATAAGACTCCAGAATTAGGAGGGAAGTTAGTCGGAATTAGAGCTCAGTATTTAATTTTCGAAGGAGGACAAGTTATAAATATTAGAAAGTTTGGAGGTTACCATGTTGAGTTCTCAGTTAATGAGTCCTCAAATGAGGATGCTGAACAAACTAGTTTATTTTAAAATATACGATATGTTAGGAGATATGATGGGTAAGCTTCAAGCTGCTCAACAAAAAATGGAAGAAGTTAAGAACAGACTAGATGCTATCACTGTAATTGGTGAAGCGCAAGGTGTAAAGGTTGTTGTTAACGGAAATAAAGTTATTACTAACATTGATATTCCTCAAATGATTGTGGATGATAGTGATAAAGAGCAAATAGAAGAATTACTTTTATTGGCTGTGAATAGAGGTTTAGAAAGTGCCGAAAACGTTGCTCAAGCTGAAAATGCTTCTGCTATGAAAGGAGTTTTACCAAACATTCCAGGAATGGGATTTTAATTTAAAAAGATGGAAATTAAACAACATATAAAAGGAGTTTTACTAGCAATTGTATCTGCAACTGTGCTTCTTTTCGCGATCTCATTTTTCGTAGGATCTCAAATATTGGTTAATCACGATATAATTATTAATGCGGATAAAGACAAAGTCTTTAATTATGTAAAACAACCGGAGAATTTTTTAAACTGGATTGAAGGTAGTGAAGGAATTATAGCAAAACCAACTGCAAACGGAAAAGGGATTCAATACATAGGATTTAATGAAAAGCTACATACTTTTAACTTTTTTGTTTCTGAAACAGCTTCGGGTGTAGAAATTAATTATACTAGAGAAAATGAATTAGTTGCTGTCTTTAAGATTCAAGTGAAACAGAAAGCAGAAGGTTGTATCGTTGTCTATGAGAAAATATGGAACATAAGCGACAATCCATTAACTAAACTATTTAGTATGTCGATGGATGAAGATATTGAAGTAGGGATGCAGAAAGAATTGATGAGTCTTAAAAAGATTATTGAGCTAAAATAATAAGATCTTAAACTTTATAGAAAACAAAAAAGGCTATCATTAATGATAGCCTTTTTTGTTTTCTATATGATTTTCTGTATTAAGCAGTAGTCAATTCATCAACTTCCATTTGCTCACCACATTTGTAAACATCTAGTAATTTCAAAGTATCTCTTTCAAGAACTACAAAATCTGCGTAATATCCTTTTTTGATATATCCATACTCGTCATCAATTCCCATAAATTCTGCAGGGTATCTTGAAGACATCTTTAAAGTTTCAGCTAACTCAACGTTTGCCTCTTTAAAACAGTTTTGAACAGAGTCTAACATGGAAACAGCAGAACCGGCAAGATTACCAGTTTCTGTTAAGTACATTCCATCCTTGAAGAATATTTTAAATTCATCAATTTCAAATGAGTCAACAGGGTGTTTAACGAATGATGCATCAGAAACTAAGAATAACTTTTCTTTTTTAGCTTTTTGAGCGATTCTAAGAGAAGCATAGTCACAATGTATACCATCAACTATAATTCCTCCATAAACAGTGTCATCAGAGTCTAAGAATGCACCAACTAATCCTGGAGCTCTACTTGTAAACTGAGACATTGCATTGTAAAGATGTGTTACTTTAGTAACTCCAGCTTCAAAAGCTTTCATTGCTTGTTCGTAAGTACAATTACTATGTCCAGCAGAAACAGGAATACCTGCTGCTACAAGCATTTTAATATGTTTTGTAGAAACTACTTCAGGAGCACAAGTAAATAACTTGATAACGCCTCTACCAGCTTCTATAATTTGTTCTATTTCGTAATCAGTTGCTTCTCTTACAAAATCAAGAGAGTGAGCACCTTTTTTCTCAGGATTGAAAAATGGTCCTTCAACATGAAGCCCAAGAACACCAGTCTTAGGATCTTTCATCATTTCTCTTCCAACAGCACATTGTGCAATTATATTATCTAAAGAAGTAGAAATCAAAGTAGGTAGCAAAGCTGTTGTACCAAAACCTAAGTGAGCTTTGTTAGCAGTAGTATAAGTTTCAATTGATGCTTCTTGAGTATAAAAAGCACCACCACCACCATTTACTTGAAGATCGATAAATCCTGGTACTAAAAGTGCTCCTTTTAAATCAGTGATGTTATCGTAACCAACAAGATTGCTTTTGTGAACAACCTTTTTGATTTTATTCCCTTCAACTACAACGGCACGATTCCCTATAAACGTTTCGCCATTAAAGATTGAGCAGTTTGTAAATACTTTTGTCATTATCATTCTCTTTACTAAGCTCCAAATTTCCGATTAATTCCTTTAAAATTCAAGTTTTTAATTCGATTCTTGGATGAAAAATGGATTTGCAAAGATGAAAAGAAATATAATGACTACCAAAAATTATAATCATTGTTTTTCAAGTCAGTTTTGAGCTCTTTTTCATTGAATATTCCTTAAAATCTTGTTCAATTTAGCTGGTGACATACCTGTAACCAGATCATGTCATGTTTCTTTTGACTAAATAGAAACTTATTAAGTATAGGATGTGACTCTGAAATTTTTATATACAGAAATTTAATTCTTGTAAAAGTAAACAGACAGGTGAAAATAAAGGACAAAAAAAAAGGCATTGCTTTCAAACAATGCCTTCTAATATTAAGATTTTAATAATCTTTATTTTTTCTGTTTACCTTGAATTTCATCAATCTTTTTTTGCCAACGAGATTTTGTCATTGGCTTACTCATTTGTGAATCAATTTTGGCTAAGATTGCCTCTTCATTGATAATGAATTTTTTGATCGTAATAGTTTGAGCTATTGTAATAACATTGGCTAAGAAGTAATAGAAACTTAAACCTGCCGCATAATTGTTAAACATAAACAACATGAATAAAGGCATTAAGTTCATCATCATTTTCATGTTCTTCTGAATTGCTTCTTGCATTTCACCACCACCTGAAGAAGAAGGAGTCATTTGTTGATTGAACTTCATATAGAAGAACATCGATACAGCCATGAATAATGTGAAGATACTTACGTGAGATCCATAAAGTGGAATTTCAAACCCTAATTGAATATAATCATCAACTGATGATAAATCATCTGCCCAAAGGAAACCTTGATGTCTTAACTCAATAGAAGACGGGAACAAACGGTACAATGCAATTAAGATTGGCGTTTGTAACACAGCTGGTATACAACCTGCAAGTGGATTAACACCTGTTTGTTTATACAGTGCCATAGTAGCTTGTTGCTTCTTCATTGGATCCGCATCCTTATTGTCTTCATTCAATTTCTCTAAACGAGGTTTGATTATCCTCATTTTAGCAGAACTTAAATAGTTCTTATAAGTGATTGGGAAAAGTAACAACTTAATAGCAAATGTTAAAAGTATAATTCCAAGTCCTATTGAAACTCCTAAACTACTAATCAACCATCTGAAAAGAGGGTATAGGAAGTATTCATTAACTACTCTGAAAATACCCCAACCTAAGTTGATTTCATCTTCTAATTCTAAATTCCCTTCTCCAATTGATGAAAGAATATCATAATCATTAGGACCAAAGTACCATTGGAATTCAAAGTTGTTTGATGTTGTAGAATTAAACTTTAGAGGTGAAGTAGCTGTATATTTTTTTAAATACGAACTGTCATCTTCATCATAATTAATTGTCATCGTTGGAAACTTCAAATCTTTATCCTGTACAATTAATATTGTAGAGAAGAATTGTTGTTTGAAAGAAATCCAATCTGTAGAATACTCAGCAGTTTCTGAATCATCAGAAGTTTGTTCGCTTAACCAATCATAACCATCTTCTTTAGAGTGCCAGAAAACAGAAGATCCTTGTCTTTCAATTTTAATACTTTTCTCAATTGAAGCGGGCTTTTGTTCCCAATTTAATGTTATATCTTCTTTATCAATTGGTTCAACAACTTTCTCAAGTCCAGAAAAATTGATATCGAAATCAACAAGATATTCATCTGCTTTTAAAGTATAAGTATATTGAATATAACCATCTCTAGATGATCTTAACTTGAAAGAAATACTTTGCTCACCTTCGGTTACATTTAATCCATTTACATCTGGTACAAATTCAAACTCATTTGTAGTTTGAATAATTCCATTATGACGAAAAGAAAGCGTCTGCTTATTATCATCACCTTCAAAAATAACTAATTCTCCGTTTTGATCTTTTTCATAATCTTCATAAGATCTGAAGTCTTTAAGAACTGCTTTAGAAACATAAGCACCATTAGAACTAATAGTAAGTCTAATTAGATTGTTTTCTATAGTGTACTCTTTGTTTGCTTTATGAACTGATTCTGCGAAAATTCCAAACTCATCAATTAATTTATTGTTGGCTTGTGAAATTCTGCTACTATCAGCGGATGTTAAAGTCGAGTCATCTGCCAAGCTTTGTATTGGTTCACTCTTTTTAACAACAGTTTCTACTTTATTCGAATCAACTTTCTCAGTTGAAGTTTGTTCTTGTTGATCCAGAACAACTTGTTGCTCTCCATTGTTTAATGCAAAGAAACCTAAAACGATTCCTACGATTAAAACCCATCCAATTATTTGATTCTTATCCATTCAAATTATTTTTTAGAATTTTCTAAAGCTGCTTCTACAAATCCAACAAAAAGAGGATGAGGGTTAGCAACTGTACTTTTATATTCTGGGTGAAATTGAACTCCTACAAAATAAGGATGATCAGTAATTTCAACGATCTCAACTAAACCAGAGTTTGGATTGATTCCTGTTGCAACCATTCCAGCAGCTTCAAACTGTGCCTTGTAAGCACTGTTGAACTCATATCTGTGACGGTGTCTTTCTGAAATCTGAATAGTTCCATAAACTTTAGCCGCAATAGAGTTTGGTTGAAGAACGCAAGGGTACGCACCTAAACGCATTGTACCACCTTTATCCGTAACCTTCTTTTGTTCCTCCATTAAATCAATAACAGGATGCTTAGTTTGATCATCGATCTCTCTTGATGAAGACTCTAGGTTTAAAACATTCTGAGCAAATTCAACAACTGCACATTGCATACCTAAACAAATACCGAAGAATGGTGTTTTATTTTCCCTTGCATATTTAACAGCAGCGAGTTTACCAGAAATACCACGTTCTCCAAAACCAGGAGCAACTAAAATACCATCCAAATTCCCTAGAATATCTGCAGCATTATCATTATTGATACTCTCTGAATGAATCCATTCAAGCTCAACTTTACATTCATTACTTGCTCCAGCGTGAATAAATCCTTCAGCTATTGATTTGTAAGAATCTTTTAGTTCAATATATTTCCCAACTAATCCAATTTTAACCGAAGTTTTTGGATTTTTAAGTTTTGATAAGAAATTGTTCCAAGTTTCTAATGGTGGTTTTTCACCAATAGGTAAATCAAGTTTTTCTAAAACAACTGTGTCTAAACCTTCTTCCATCATTAATAATGGAACATCGTATATAGTTTCTGCATCTAAAGAAGCGATAACTGCTTTCTTTTCAACATTACAAAATCTTGCGATTTTATCTCTTAACTCTTGAGGTATTTCACGATCAGCTCTACAAACTAAAATATCGGGTTGTAAACCATATTCTAATAATTGTTTTACTGAATGTTGTGTTGGTTTAGTTTTTAACTCACCTGAAGCTGCTAAATAAGGAATCAACGTTAAGTGAATTACTAAACTATCAGATCCTAGTTCCCACTTAAGCTGTCGAACAGACTCAATGTATGGGAGAGATTCAATATCTCCAACAGTTCCACCAATTTCAGTAATTACAACATCATACTTTCCTGATTTTCCAAGAAGCTGAACGCTTTCTTTGATTTCATTCGTGATATGAGGAATAACCTGAACAGTTTTACCTAAGTACTCTCCTCTTCGCTCTTTATTAATTACATTTTGATAGATTTTACCAGTTGTAATGTTATTTGCTTGAGAAGTACTGTCATTTAAAAATCGCTCATAATGACCAAGATCTAAATCAGTTTCGGCACCATCATCGGTAACGAAACATTCTCCATGTTCATATGGGTTTAATGTTCCTGGATCCACATTTAAGTATGGATCAAGTTTTTGAATAGTAGTTGAGTACCCACGAGCTTGAAGAAGCTTTGCTAGAGATGCAGAAACGATTCCTTTTCCTAAAGAAGAAGCAACTCCACCTGTAACGAAAATGTATTTAGTATTAGACATTCATATCCTGTTTTTTTACAATTTGCAAAATTAGGAAGAATATCAGTGAGATGAAAATTTAAGGCGTACAATTTACATTAGTTTTCAACATGATTTTTTGAATTATTGATTTTGTGACCTATCGTTAAATGAAAATTATCCTTTTAATATCCTAAAATGACCCTTTTAAATATTCAATTGTCCATTCAACAAATTTATATAGTCAGCCATTCTTATTAAGAATACTTTTGTAATCATATAAAATTATTCATGAAATTCTATTGCTTATTCTTGTTAATTCTAATCGGTACAGGTTCTTATTCCAAGAGTCATTTTGATGCTCAAGTGTGTTTTGAAAAAGGATTTGAATATAACGAGCTTGAATTATTTAATGATACTGTTTCTTCAATAAATTCAAATGGAATAAATCTCAACTTTTTTTATAGAAGAGACATATTCAAGGAAAAGTTGGATTTGGTTATTGGTTTAGGAGTTAGATGTTATGATTTAGAGGCTACTTTATCGAATACCTCACTGAAAGGTAGTTTTGTAAAACCTCAATTTTCGTTAGGAGTAAATTATTTACTGACTAAAGTAAGCTCTGTAGCATTAAGGTTTCAAACTGAAAACGTCAAAGAATTTATTGAGTTTGAAAGTCAAGCAACTGATCTTTTGAGTTATAGCGCATTAATTGAGTATGATTATAGATTAGTTGAAAAGCTTTCTGTATTGATTAACTATAAACAAGGTTTTTATCCAATGAATGACATTTATAGAATGGAAAATCCATCTAGTGTTATAAGTATTGGTTTTAAATATAATTTGATATGAAAGAGGGGGTGAGAATGTTTATTTTAATGTTAATTCTTATTTCCTGTGGAGAAGTTGAAGAAGTGGGATTTGATCTTCCAGAGACAAAAGGACTTACTGTTGATAATATTGAAACAGGATTACCAATAATTAATATTAAAGCAAACATAGCGGAGATTAATAATATGATGGACTTACCGCATAATAAAACATATGTAAAAAGTTCATTGGATTACTTTTCCAATGATTTAACAATTAGACAGAAACCAATTACGATTAGAATTAAAGGTGCTGGGTCTGTAGATTTACCACTAAAGTCTTTGGAGATCATCTTTGATACAAAGGAGAATTTGGGTTCTGAATTATTTAAAAATTTAAACCCAAGTGATATTCATTATTTGTCTTCTCTTAAATCCTTTAGAATCAGGAATTCTGGTCAGGATTTTAACAAAACAATGATAAAAGACAAAGCATATTCGCAACTTGCTATCGATCTGAAATTGAATTTCATTCCAATGTTTGTAGGAAGTCCAACGCAAGTTTTTATAAATGAAGAGTATTATGGCTTATTGAATATTAGATCGGAAAGTAATCTTAATGGTATTTCAGAAATTTTAAACGCTGACATGAATGAATTAGTGATTTATAAAGTAGATGCTAAGAATGGTAACATTGAATATAATGAAGGGAATTATGCTTTGACTGACGATTTGGAAGAAGCGATTGATCGAGGTAATTCAGATGAATTACAAAACATGATTGATATAAACAGTTTTATTGATTACGTTATTTACGAAGATTATATTGGAAATACTGACTGGCCTCATAATAATATTAGAATGTACAGTCATAAAGGAGAGCCATTTAAATTTATCTTCTATGATTCAGATCACGCAGCAAGAAAAACTAAAAATCCTCTATTACCAGAACTTGAATATGTTAGTCACGATTTAGGGAAAATTTATAGGGCATTTAGGAAAATTGAAGGTTTTGATAAGTTGTTAGCAGATAGACAGGAATTAATATACGATAAATTAGCTGTTTCATCATTTGAAAAGATAGTAGATGATATGGCAAATGAAATCGAAAGTGATATGCTGTATCAAATATCAAAATACAAATCAATTGCTAGTCCTTATGAATGGAATTGGAATTTAGGTAAACTAAAACGTGACTTCGAGATGAGAGACAAATACATTCGTGATAAATATGATTTGTAATGCATAAAGTTTTATTATTTGTATTGCTTATAGTTTCATCTGTTAACTATGCACAAAAAGAAGGTGAGTACAATCAGAAAACATGGATTGGGTACTCTTTGGATCTCAATTTACCTAAAAAGTTTAAACTGTCATTTACGGCAGAGCAGAGGTTTAATGATGGCTTTAATAAAGTGGACAAGAATTTTTTACAAAGTGTTTTAAAATATAAAAGTAATAAGTTCTTATACTATGGTTTTCTTTATAGAATAGCATGGGAATTAGAAGAAGAAAGAAGACTCAATAGATATGCTGTTTTTACTTCTTTAAATTTGAAGAAAGACCGTTTTAAATTCTCAAATAGAAATTTAATTCAAGCAAATATTAGAGCTTATACTAGAGAGAATAGTATACGATATAGAAATAAATCAAAACTTAAATTTAGATTAACAAAGAAGTTTAAGCCTTATTTAAGTTATGAGCTTTTTTATAGGTTCGATGAGATTAATAAAATAAGTAACCATAGAGCAGTAATAGGATCAGGTTATTCAATAAATAAGAATTGGAGTATTAAAGTCTTCTATCTTTTGGAGAAAGAATTAAAATCTGATCACAATGAAATAGAAGGTGTCATTGGATTCAAATTGATAGGAGGTATGAAAATATAAATTATCGTTTTATAAACTTACCTCTATAGGTATGATTTACCCCAATAATATGAATGAAATATAAACCTGTTTTGAAGTTCTCTATATTATATTGAGTTTGTTGGATTGTAGTATTGGTTATGAGCTGGCCACTTTGATTATATATGAATAATTTATTCTCTTCGTTTTCTAGACCAACAAAATTAATGATATTGGAAGCAGGGTTAGGATATAGGTTTAACTTATTAAGTTTCACTTCGTTTTTTCCAACCGGAAAACCACCAGAAATTGTTTTATATATTTTTCCATTTGCACCACATGCAAAACCAATAGTGTCATTAAAAAAATGAATACCGTTTAAATTATTAACGGAATCTAAATCCCATGTTTTCCAACTAGGGTTTGTAATTAAAACAGTTTGATTAAATCCAACAACATATAAATTTCCACTTGGAGATAAATGAATATCTTTTAATAAATCAGGAGTAAGATCTGGATCGATTGTTTGCTCATTAGATGCAAGCATAGAAATAGAACTAAACTCAGAGTACAATCCAGCTGATCCCACCATAGCTGCTGTTGAGTCATTCAACTTTTCTATAGAAGTGAAAGTATTCGAGCTAGTAATTGCTTTCCAATCCCATGTTAAACCTGCATCGGAACTTGATAAAACAGATCCTTGTGCTCCTACAGTAACAGCTAATGTGTCGTTAACGAAAGTCACATCGTTTACTACATAAACAGATACGTTTCCTAAACTATTCCAAGAAGTTCCACCATCAGATGTTCTAAATATCGCTCCATTATCTCCTACAGCCAATCCAATTGAATTATTAAGGAAATCTATTCCGTTAATTGCACCTATTGATTGAAGTTTATTATTTGTCCATGATACTCCACCATCAGTAGTTTTGAATACAAAGCCAGTTGAAGTAGAGAAGTATCCTGTGTTTACATCTAAAAATAGAATTGACGTTATATTATCAATTGTACCCGAAGTTATGAGGTTCCAAGTTTGACCACTGTTAGTAGATTTTAATAATTCCCCATTTTCTCCAGCACAAAACCCAGTATTTCCAATGAATTCTATAGAAGTTAAATTTTCAGAAGAATTTGTAGTTATTTCTTCCCATCTAGCATATGAGAAAAAGCTAATTAAACAAAAAAGTAAGACTAATTTACTTGCTTTCATTTGGGGTTTTATTTTGAGTTGAACCGATGATTTTAAATGTAATTCTTCTATTTAGTTTTCTGTTTTCTTCAGTGTCATTATTAGTGATAGGTATTTTAGAACCATATCCAATAGCAGATAATCTATTGTTTCCAATGTCCAGATTTTCTAAATATTTCACTACAGAATTTGCTCTCTCTTCTGATAGTTTTTGATTGGATTTAGAATTTCCTTTATCATCTGTATGAGCTCCGATTTCTACAATAAAACTTGGATTGATACTTAGAGTTTGGAAGAGCCTGTTTAATGCAGATTTCGATTCAGGTTTTAAAATACTTAAATTTGAATCGAAATATATATTATCTAAAACGATTTCTTGAGTAGAGTCTATTTTAGACATTTCAAATTCCCATGAAATTGTATCAGATTTGGTGTCGTATGAAGTGGAGAAAAGTGTTTTTTGATTAATGTATCCATTTTTTTGAGCAATTATTTCGTAAGATTTATTCGGTATAATTTGAAAAGGGTTGTTTGCTCTTACTTCTTTTCCTTCCGTTTTTACGTCATCAGAGAATTTCACTTTAAATATCACACCATTTATTGGTCTTTTTAAAGAGTCATCTATAATTGCACTAAGGGTTAAATATTTTTTAGTCTCTTTCTTTATGAAATAGATATCATCTAACCTTATATCGTTATGATAGGTTCTTGCAGACTTTCTATTTGAAGAAAGGAAAGCTGAACTAGAACTCATTTGATTATAGTACCAATCGTCCCAAGACGAATTTATGGGAAGCCCCAAACCTTTAGATTTTTTAATTTTACCTCTTTTTACTGGTGCTTCAAATACATCGAATCCACCAAATCCACCTTTTCCATTTGAAGAAAAGTAAAATTTATTTTTACCATCATAAAAAGGAGTGACTTCGTTTAGTTGGGAATTTACATTCTTACCTAAGTTTGTTGATTTTTCACATGTTAAATCATCAGTTATTACAGAGCTCCATAAATCGTAGCCTCCAAGTCCTCCAGGTTTAGTACTAGCATAAACTAAAATCTCAGTTTCTTTCTTATCTCTTTTTCCTTTTTTGTAAGACATGATAGTAGGGTGGGTAGATGTGAAATCATTATTAGCATCATTTATTTCATTATTTAATTTTACTGCCTCTTGCCAAACACTATCTTTTTTAACAGTACAGAAAATTTTACAAATCATTTTACCATTTATATTTTCTTTACATCTGGTAAAGAAAAACTTATCTCCATTTTTATTGAAAGCTCCATTAGCTGAATGTTTATGTGGTATGTTAAGAATTTCAGGAATAAAAAGTTTTGCAGTATCAAAATTATCATCTTCCAATTGTTTAGCTACATAGATTTGAAAACTAGGAGCTGAGTCTAAAAATTCTTTATATGTAAACGCTGTATCAGAAGGTATAGTTGAATAGTATAAATCGCCATTATGACCAAATGGTGCTACATCTGTATATGATGAATTTATTAAAGTTGAAAGTTTTGAAATAGAGTAGTCTGCATTAGGAAGTGCGTCCATAGCAATTTTACAACTCTTTATTTCAGTTTTACAAATCTTACTTAATCCAGCTTTATCATGGCCTTTATATATTTTATTAAAGGATGTGTAATGTTGAATAGCAACATCATATTTCCCCATCATTTTCATTAGTTGAGCAAATTTAAATTCGGCTTTTGGAAATTCGCCATTTTCAATCTCCATTAATTCATAGTACCATTTAGATGCTTCTGAATAACTAAATAATGACTCATGTAATTCAGCAATTTTCTTTACAACATATTTATTCTCCCGATCTTTCTTAACGATATCTTCGTAAATGTCAAGTGCTGCATATATTTTACCTTCTTCCAAAAGACCTTCAGCCATCTTTAACTTTGTATTCTTGTATTGAGAAACTCCGGTAAAAGAAGAGAAAATTGTTAAAATTAATATAGTGATTTTTATTCTCATAATAATCGGGTAGCAGGAACTACATATTTTTTATTTTTAATTCCTTTATACATTCTATTTACATAGGAAATTGAAATTTCAAATGCACCTCTAGCTTCGCTTGCAGGCGTTAAAGAGGAAACATTAATATCATAAGCTACATCTATACTCCAGTTATCGTGGTTCATCCCAACAGTAAAACTCATCGCGTCTCCTAATCTTCCATATATTCCTAATTTTAAATCTATTTTCTCAACTGTTTTCCTACCAAGTCCATAAAGAAAATCAACTCCAATTACAGTGTTTGTATTTCCATTTTGTCTCATAATTAGCATGCTCGGGTCAATATCAATTTGACGATTTAATGAATAAATGGCATTTGCATGAATATTTATTCTGGGTGCTAGGCGATCATCACCACTGTAAAAACTTTGATTTGGAAGATTTATATGAGCAGCACTAATTCCAGCAGTAATTTGATATCCAAATGGATTAAACCATGTCCAAGCTGCTCCTATACCAATGTCAGGTCTTGTGATTGAATTGTTCTCAAAATTCTCACTACTTGAAATACTACCAAAATTTGCGGTTTCGTATAAAAATTGATTTTCAAAATTTAACTTACTTAAATCAACACTCTTCTGAAATAAGCCTAAGCTTATTCCTGCGGTTAAAAGTTGGTCTTTTTTTACATTTAGAAAATGGTGATAACTTCCAGAGAAAGTTAATACATTTTCAACTAGACCACCACTTCCGGATCTATCATTTAATAATTGAACTCCAAGACCTATAACTTTTCCATTTAAAAATTTAGGATAAGTTTTAAAATCAGCATATAGTCCTGTACTTTCAAACGGTACACTAACACTATTCCATTGATTTCTATATATGGTTCCAGCCCTAAAGGTTCCATCCATATTTCCGCTTTGTGCTGGATTTAAGTTTAAGGGTAAGTCATTAAATTGAGAGAAATGAATATCTTGCCCGAATAGGTTAGTACCAAAGATTATTAATATGAAAGTGATTTTATTGATCATCTTAATAATGTGAAGTTTCCTTTTATTTCAATAATCTCTCCTTCTTTATCACTACCTTTTATGTAGTATATATAAGTTCCAACATCTTGGTCTTTTCCTTTTCTTTTTCCGTCCCATTTTTCATTCTTATCTGTTGTCTCAAATACTACATTACCCCATCTATTATAAATTTTGAATTCTTCAACTTCAAATTCTCCAGCTCTTAATATTCCAAATGTTTCGTTTCTACTATCTCCATTTGGAGAAAAAGCACTTGGTAATTTCACGAAATTATATGGAGCAATAGATACTTTTTTTATTATTGTATCTGAACATCCACCAAGATTAGAAGAGATTAATGAGATATTGTATATTCCTTGACTATTAAAATTATGTCCAGGGTTTTCTGAAGTTGATTGATCGAAATCATCGAAATCCCATAACCAAGAATCAGAATTTTGTGATAAATTGGTAAAGAAAATTACTGGCTCATCCATTGAGTTATTTGAAGGTGAATAACTGAAGTCTGCAATTGGCCATTTATAAAAGGATTTAACTTCAATGCTGTCAACAATACAAGCTCCTGAACCATATTCTATGATATATTGAATATTATGACTTCCTTCTGTTGTTATTGTAGTTTGTAATGAGTCGCCATTAAAATGAATGTTATCCACTAAAAAGTAAACAGAATCAGCAATGAAATTACTATTATCAAACTCGATTTTAATATCAGAGTTTGATGGAATACAAAAATTATTATTGTCTACTAGTAAAGTAGGGAAGGGGGCATTGAAAACTTTAATTGATCTTGTAATTGAATCGATACAATTTAATGGACTAGTTTGAATTAAGGTTACGTTATATGAACTATCTGTTAAATATGAATAGATTGGAGAAGTTTGAGTTGATGTGTCACCATTACCAAATTTCCATAAGTAAGAACTTGTAAAAGTACTTCTTGAGGTATTCGTAAATGGTATGTTGAAAAGATCACAAATTATACTATCTGTTGTTTCAAAGTTAGCTTTTATACTATCTGCTATAATGATTGGTAATTGTGGAAGTGTATAAAAACAACCTGTTCCATCTATTAAATCAATGCTTGGTTGAAAGCTTCCTCCTTTTTGATAAGTATGACTTGAAGAATCCTGATTGTTAGCATAATTATAACTTACTGAATTTCCATCACCATAATTCCATATAAAATACACTGTATTTTGCAGCTGATGTTTGAATACAACTTCATCAGGTATGCAAAGTGTATCAGGATCGAAAGTGACAGTACCATTTGGGCCGTCAATTTCAATATAATCTACTTTTTCTAAAGTATCTGAACAACCAGCATAGTTAGTTGTTACTAATTGAACTGAATAGAGACCTGGAGTTGTATATATATGTGTTGGGTCTTCTGATTTAGATGTTCCACCGTCTCCAAAGTTCCAATCCCATTTTATAACAGGCATAACTGTACTGTCTTTAAATGAAGTATTTAAAGGTGGACAATCTATATATAAAATATCACCACCAAAATTTGTTTCTGGAAAATCTTCAACTTTAATAGCTTTTGGTTTCTTAATCGAATCTTCACACCCAAAAAGATCAATAGCATATAATGAAACATCAAAATCATCAACTGAATCAAATTTGTGTACAATGTCAATATTGAATTGACTCAAAGTATCAATTGTCCATTTAAAAGATAAATTTGTTCCTTGGGATTTATTCTTAAAAGCAACAAAGTCATGCTTACAAATTAATGTGTCTGATATGTCAAAATCAATATGAGGTCTATTAACTTCTATTTGTAATATAGGAACTGAGTCATAGCATCCAAATGTGTCAGTTACATATAGAGAAGGGGTATATATTCCTGCGTCGTTATAAATATGATATGGATTTTGAATAGTTGAAGAATCTGTGTCGTAACCAAACCTCCATGTGAAGTCTTTAAGAAGAGTAGTAGATTTTGATAAATCGGTAAAGAATATTGTATCCCCTCCACAAACTTTTAATGTATCTGAAAGGCCAACTGCTTTCACACCTTCAATCATTATTTGTTTACTAGTTGTTTTAGTATAATAATCGTAGACATTTACACTGTTGTGTCTACTTAATAATCTGTATTCTACTTCTAAAGAGACTGTAAATAGACCGGTGTCTGGGAAAAAATAGTAGCTGCTATCTTCATATATGTTATTTGAAATAACTTTTCCATCAATAGACCACATTCTTTTTGTAAGAGCACCAAATTTTGAAAATGAATTGTCATCTAAAAGAACTGGATTATCACTAAAACATTTTTTGTTCACAATATCAAAATTAATTCTTGAGGAATCAATTACAATTAAATCAGTAATTGTGTTTTCACAGCCAGATGTTTTATTAAAAATTTTTGTATATAAATTATATTTATTCCCTTCGATGAGTTCAATGTAATTTGTATCATTTGTTATTTTTAACAAAGTGTCTGTTGAATTAGTTTCACGAACAAAAGCATATGCGACAGAGTCATAATTAAGAGATGCATTAAAGAATCCAAATGTTTTTGTAGAGTCACTAAATGTTTTTACCGAATCTTTAACTGCTAAGCCAATAATAGCAATTGTGGTGTCAATGAAATTACTTTTTATAACTTCAGTATAACAATTGTTATATCCTATAACTAAATGTGTATACAACAATCCTGCTTGAGGATTAACTTCTCCAGTAAACAATGTATCTCCAATTGTATTTACTGATGTTTCAAAGTCAATATATCTATGCTTAGGGTTGCTATAATTTACATAATCATTATTTGATGCGTTACTTTGAATAGATGATGGACAGTCTAAAGGGGATATCTCAGGATCTAAAAGAATAGGTGTAATGTCATCATAAAATGACCAGCAAAAGTAATTTGATTGAATGGAGCTTGTCCCATACGTTGTTTGTTCAATAAAATCCATAGAATTTCCATAACAAATTGTATCGTTAAGTAATTGATCAAAATTTGATGAAATAGGTTTTTCCCCTGCCTTAATTATAGATTTATAAACAGCAGTATCTGCACAACCATCATCTGTATAAATTGTGTAAGTCACATCATAGTCTCCAGGAGAACTATAAGTATGAGAAGGTGTTAAGCTTGTACTTGTGTTATTAATTCCTGATGCTGGATCTCCAAAATCCCAATGTACAGTTGATATTTTGGATGATAGCGTGTAACTTGTATCTGAAAAAGTTAGATTCAGTGGAGAGCAACCAGTATAAATCGAATCTTTTTCGAAAAATCTAGCAATTGGAAAAGGAACTTTTACATAGCGTTGAAAAGAATCAATACAACCAAATTTGTCTTCAGCATAAATTTTAACTTTATAAGATTCTGGTGGAACATCAAATTCATGATATGGATCAATATCAGTTGAAAAAGTGGAGTCTTTAAAATCCCATAAATAAGTTAGGCTATCTCCTTTTGATAAATTGTCAAAAGTTACTTGAAAAGGGTCACTACAGATAGGAGCACTATAAGTGAAATAAGGGTAAGGTAAATTGTATCTTAAAATTGTAGTATCAAAACATGAAGCATCAATAGTAGCTTTTAAAATGATGTCTTTAGATCCTGTTGAATTAAAATGGTATGTTGCTTTATTTGTAAACTTAAAAGCTTCTCCATTAAAATCCCATTCCAACTTAGCGAAGAATGGAGTTGTATTATCTACTTCAATTGTGAATCCATTAATTCCACAGATTATATTATAGTCGAATGTTGCTTCATAATTACCTACTACTAAACTTTGGCTTATTGTATCGGAACATCCAGTAGCCTTTTCTGTTACAGCGAGTATAACTTCAGTACTATCAAATGCAGTATATGTATGTATTCCAGGGATTTCACTAGTAGAAGTGTTTCCATCTCCAAATTCCCAATAATATTCCAAATCATTTCCAATTGATTGGTTTAAAAATAGAATGTTAGCAGGTAAACCACAAATTACAGAATCAAATTCGAAATCGGCTTCTGGACCATCCAATTCAATAAAACTGTTTTTTGTTATTGTAGTTTCACACCCATTAATATCAGTTACTTTTAAAAAAGTGTTATATTTTTTTATTTCGGTAAATGTAGTTATAGGATTTTGATTAGTTGAAGTTTGTCCATTTCCAAAAGCCCAATACCATTGTGTAATAGTTCCTGATTGTGGAATCGATAAATCAGTGAATTGTGGAGTGTGAGGCGAACATCCTTTGTTTTGATTAACACTGAAATTTGGAATAGGTGATGCGTTTACTCGAATTAAAGCTGATTTCACTTCCGTATCTGTTGAAGATCCGTTACTTGCTGTTAATGTAATAGTATAGATTCCAGGTTGAGAATATACCAAAGTTGGATTCTGATTATTACTTGTAACTCCATTTCCGAAATCCCAATTCCAACTATTTGCTCCACCAGTTGATATATCAAGAAAATTAACAACAAAAGGAGCACATCCATTGGCTGAATTTACATTGAAATCTGTACTTACTTGAGCTAACGAAATGTTAACAAATAGTATTAGTATTATTTTTAAAAGTAGTGTTTTCAATTTAATTCTTAAACTTTATAAATCAAGGGTAAAAGTAATAGAATTAAATATGCCGAACATTAAATCTATAGATTTCTTTTTTCGATTTATTAACAACTTTTTAATATAAAGCTTAAAGAAAAGAAAAGTGAAATTTTATTATCGGACTAAAGTAACTGTTCCAGTGAATTCATGTTCAGAATTACTCCAGTCTTTAACAACTGCCTTATACACATATACGTCTTGTTGGCATGATCTTCCATCGTTTTTATACGTTCCATTCCATGAGAAGTGTTTTCCTGAATAATGATAAGCAATTGTACCCCATCTATCATAAACCCATATTTCTATATTATCATAATTAAGTCCTTTTCCAAAGAAGTAATCATTTCTCCCATCGTTATTCGGTGAAAATCCGCTTGGAATCCAGAAACTGAATTTTGGTACAAGAGTAAGGTTTTTGATAATAGTATCTTGGCAACCAAGATAGTTAGTTGCAATAAGCTGAACAGGATAAATTCCTACTGAATCAAAAGCTATTGGTAGTGATGTTAAATTTGATGTTTCATTATTTCCAAAACTCCAGTCAAATTGTGACGCATGAGAAGAAGTGTTATTTAAATATGTTAAATTTTCTACTTCATTAATAGGGTTTTCAGAGAAATTGAAATCTGCGGTAGGGGAAGCAATGATGTTAATGTAATCAATTTTAGTTTCAGATGCTTTACAATTGTTTGTATCTGTAATTGTAAGTGTAACATCGAATAGACCTGGTTGATTAAAAATTGAATTTACAATGCTTGAATTTCCATCTTCAATAGTTGCTATTCCCCAGTTCCAATTAATTATTCCACTGCTTGTAGTTTGAGCCTGTTCTGTGAAATTAATTGTCATTGGATCACATCCTGTGAGGGTATCTGCAAAGAAGTCTACTATCGGGATTTCATTGACAAATACAGTAGTCGTATCAAAGTCTAAACATCCAAATGGTGTTGTTTCTACAACATAAACGGTATTGTTTCCTGCTGTATTAAACGTATACTGAGCATGTAAGTCGTTAATGATGTCAGTCCCAATAAACCAGTCATAATTATTATTAGTTTCTGGGAAACTTAGTAAATTATAAAGATCTATAGCTTCTTGTTGACAAAACACTAAAGGTGATATAGATGTTCTTGGTAAAGGATGAACTATGATTTTTGCGGTGTCACTATTACTGCAACCATTAGTGCCTACAACTGTCAAATCAATTACATACTGACCTTCTTTATTATACTCTTTACTGATAGTGGATAGGGGAGAAGATGTACCGTCACCAAAATCCCAATTAATAGATAAGATTCCTGTTGATGAAGATGAGAAAGTAACTGTTTGTTCTTCACAAAGTTCAAGACCAGAAACACTTACTTGTGGCCTATTCAGTATGTTAACTGGTTTCGTTAAAGAATCTTTACAACCTAATTGATCTTCAATAATAAGCTTGATGTATTGAGTACCACCAGTCTGGTATATTGTTTTGATGTCACTTCCCGAAAGTATAACTCCATTACCATCATCCCAAACATAATTATTGTTTAGGTTTATTGAATTAGACTTTAAGTTAAGAGAGTCATTCGTACAAACGTCATTAATAGAGAAATCGACAGTTGGAATTGGATTTATTAAAACATTCTGTGTAATTGAATCAATACAACCGTTTTGAGCCTGTACAATTAAAGTTACAGGGAAAGTCCCTGAAGTCCAGTAATCGTGTTGAACTGTTGGTGAATTTATGGCTCCGGTTCCATCTCCATATTTCCATAAATATTGAGCAAGGGCACCTGTTGTTGTATTAGAGAATTGCAATTGTTCAAATACACATCCACTGTCTAACGTGAATTCAGCCTTTGGTCTGTCGAAAACATCAACCATGAATGTAGTATCAAATTCACATCCTTCAACACTAGTCAACTTTACATCTACTGGGATATTTCCAGCTGTATTGAATAAATAGTTAATTGAGTCTTGTGTGAAATTATTTCCTTCAATTGTCCAAATTGTACTAAATAATGAACCTGTTGATGTAATTGATTGTCTATTACTGAAATAGGTACTATCTCCACTACAACCATATGAATAGGCAAGACTAATGTCCCAACCGAAAGGGACTTCTGTGATTAGTGTTGAATCTGTAGCAGTACACCCATCTTTGGTAACTGAAGCAAAATACCAACCAGGTGAATCAACAAGGATTGAGTTTCCGTTTTCATTGGTACTCCAATCAACTGTTAACGTACTTGGAGATATGTTAGCTGTAATTGTTTTACTTTCAGAACAAAGTAAAGAATCGTTTGGTGATAAATTAATAGTAGGTGGATTTAAGGCATTAACGGTAACTGTATCTTGACCGGAACATCCATTATCTGTGACAGTTACAACATAAGTCCCCATGTCAGAGACAGTGATGTTTTTATCCGTCATTCCATTGCTCCAAGAGTATGTTGCATTAGAAGTACCTGTATAGTTTACTGAAAGATTTGCATTATCACCGCAATTAACTAGTTGATCATTTCCTGCGTCAATTACTAATTCTTGTACATATATTTTAAAAGCAAATGTTTGGAGTCCATTATATGTACAGTTATTATCTCTTACAGTAACAGTGAAATAATGCGGTAATGACTGAATATCATCTGCGCCTGGTGTCCAACAGAACTCTCCAACTGGTCTACTTCCTGAACCAGGAGAAAATGTTCCATTATCTATCCCCATATTCCATGTTAAGGTTACATCTTGACTGGCATCTAAATCGAAAGTGTTTATGTCAAAACAATAAGGTTGATAAGCACAAATTGTATCCTCATATAATCCCGTACCGTTAATTCCATTAATGTCAGGTAATTCATTATTACAAGATCTAACAACTATTTGCATATCTCTAATTACTGATCCGATTTTAGTTCCATTTCTAAACTCATCAACTCTAACAGCCATTACTGTAATTTCAATTCGTGCTGGAGTAACGCAAAATGAACCTGTCTCACTATCAAATGACATTGGTACTGTAGTATTAAGAGGAGAAATTGCAGAATATCCAAAAAGGTAATTTACTGTTACACTTTGATCAGATAAAGGAGATATTAAAGTATAAGCTAAAGAGTCTCCATCAGCATCTCTTGCTCCATGGTTAAAACAAAAATTTTGTCCTAAACATATAAAAGGGACTGGTTTATTTGTGAAAGTAGGAGAGTTGTTCTCATTGTATGTTAAATTATCAAGTTCTGCTTCAACATATAAGTATTCACTACTTGGAGAGCTGATTGTGTTTATCGAAGCATTTCTATTTCCTACTCTATACCAAAATTTCCAATCTGTCGCATTTTGAGGTAATGTTATAGTTGTTGTATAAACATATTCTTCAATTCCTGGATTAATTCCTCCCGAACAAGTTGTTACTGCATTTGCACAAACAGGTGAAACTTCATTTCCTGTACCAACATCTTGATAAGCATATACATACTGGTTTACTCCTTTCGATTGTGATTCGTAGTAGATTTGAACAGAACTACTAGCATCAATACCATAACAATCTCTATAAAAAGATAATTTAACCTCATAGATTCTAGCAATAGGATCTATACATTTATATGTTAAATCAGCTCCAACAGCATGACTTGCTTGAGTAGAATTTATACTTAAGAAAACTGTTACTACAAGACAAAGTCTTAGCAAAGCTGTATTAATTTTACATTTCATTTTTCTTGCTTTAATTCGGTAAAAAAGTGCAAGTTGTTTCAGGTAAGTTAAGGTAGGGAGAGTCCTGAGTAAAGCAAATGTAAGAAAAGATATTAATTATTGATCATAAAATGAATATTCGGCTTGTTATAATGTATATCCGCCATGTTTTAAGATATATTCGGTTAATAAACACTAAATTTTTGTTTGACTGTGTTTCCCACGGTATCAATAATTTTTAAAGTATGAATCCCATTAGACGGAGTCACTTTTAACTGATGTATAGTTTCTGTGAAACCTACATAATTGTTATCAATGTGCCAGTAAAGTATAGCGTCTTTTTTTATATGTGTGGCCTCAAAAACGGCACTTCCTTTATTACCATCTATTTCAATTGGAATATGAATTTCACTGTTTTTTTTTGGGTAAATTAAAGCTATTATATTCTTATTGTTTCCTTGTGAACAATTAGGATGTTTGTCTGGTAAATGTTTGTAATTAGGATGGTGTAATTTATAATAATATTCCATTAATGGAGGAAGTGAAAACCATTTTTTCTGTTTCATTTTATATATATTATAGCAGTCGCTTGATACTTGGTGTTTTAAATCCTCATCAAGATTGATGGTGGAGTGGTAGCTGCAAATTTTTAAATTACGCATTGAGATTGGTAAAAGCTCATTTTTAATATTAGGACAGTGTTTACTAGCTTTGTAGCCACTTTTCTTACAAAGTTTAAAATATCCCAAGTCATTTATTGGTGGAGTAAACCAAGAAGTTTCAGGGAGTATATTGAAAACATCAAATAGAATAGGTGCGGCAGCTTTTACCCCAATTATTCCAGGTTGTCCTTCTCCTGTTGCATTTCC
The DNA here is from genome assembly GCA_963933885.1 of uncultured Flavobacteriales bacterium. Lineage (GTDB taxonomy): Bacteria > Bacteroidota > Bacteroidia > Flavobacteriales_C > CAWVWF01. The sequence goes on from CAWVWF010000010.1 coordinate 31,683, forward strand.
AACCCAAACACCTACTATGTATTCTGGTGTTACTCCTATTGCCCAAGCATCTCTATATCCAAATGAGGTTCCTGTTTTCCACGCTACTTTTCTAGATGATGCAAATACTTTCCAGTTCATATCTGTTCCAGGCCTGACAACTTCTAACATTGATTGAAATGTGTTATAAATATTTCCTGGAGAGTATGGAGGGGTAATTATTAACTTTCTTTTTGTATTAAGGACTCCAAACTCATTTATTGAATCCAGATTTTCTTTTGGATAATGATTTAATGTTGAAGCTAATAATGAATATGCTCTAGTTAAATCCCAAAGTTTAGTTTCAGCACCACCTAATACTAAACTTAATCCATAGTGTTTGGCTGGTTTGTGTAAACTCGTAATTTCTAATTCCTTTAATTTGTAATAAAACTTATTTAATTCAACTTTTTCTAATAATCTAACAGCTGGTATATTAAGTGATTTTGATAAGCAAATATTTGCAGGTACGGCGCCATCATAGGTTTGTAAATAGTTTTGGGGAGCATAACCTTTATAGTGTGTTGGTACGTCTGGAAGTAGGGATGTAGGTGAAATAATACCTTCATCGAAAGCTTGAGCATATAGAAAAGGCTTTAATATACTTCCTGAACTTCTTTCAGCATGTATAAGATCAACGGATTCGTTATGATTAAACCCCATTTCTGTAACATTACCAGTATAGGAAATAACTTTATTGGTTTTAACATCAATTATAATGACTGCTGCGTTATTAATATTCTTTCTTCTTAATCTTTTAATATTCCTTCTAACTATATCATTTACTTGAATTTGAGTATCCCTCTTGATTGTTGTTTTTTTTCTAGTTCCTTTTCCTCCTTTTTTAGATATATAATTTAAAAGGTGACTAGCTAATTGTGGTAACGGTTTTGGTTTACCTGGTAATGTTTCTAATAATGAGAGTTGATATTCTTTTTCATTAATAATTTTAATGTCATATAACCTTTTAAGTAGCCTGTTTCTTTTAGCTAATAATAATTTATGATTTTTTCCTGGAAATATTAAACTAGGAGCGTTTGGTAAAACAGCTAAAGTTGCACTTTGAGACCATGTTAATTGATGAGAAGGTTTTCTATAGTATCTCCAAGATGCAGTATTTAACCCTACAACATTTCCTCCAAATGGGGCATAAGTAGAATAGTATCTTAGAATGACTGATTTGTTTTCAGCAACTTCAAGTCGAGTCGCTAAAAATACTTCTCTAAGTTTTTCTAAAAAGGTTCTGCTTGGATTTTTTCGCATTAACCTTATTGTTTGCATTGTTATTGTACTTCCGCCGCTTACTATTCTTCTGTTTTTTAAGTTTTGTTTTATAGCTCTTCCAACTGCTTTTGCACTTATTCCAATATGACTTTGAAATGTTCGGTCCTCAAACTGAATTATACATTGTTTAAATTTATTTGGGACAGAGTCCATTAAGGGAAAACGCCATTGGCCATCTTCTGCAATTGTAGCACTAAGTAGTGTCCCGTCATCAGATTCAATTACTGTACTTGTTGGGGAATTGAAGTAGATTTGAGGTAAACAGAAAAACCAGTATACAGACATTATAATTAGTAGTGAGATGCAAGACTTTTTATAATATTTTTTTCTAGTGTGTTTCATTCTAACACTAAGTTAATAAATGTTGAGTGTGGTATCAGAGCGGTTTATTATTCGACGATGTCTTTATATTATTGGAAAGCTAAACTTATTATGGTTTATATAATATAAAGACACCGGTTCCTGCAATAAGAACACCTCCCCATAATAAAAAGGCAGAATAAGGATAGTGTTGCATACTAAAAAACACACTTATTATAATTAGTACAATTCCAATATTTCGAAATACATCTCCTATTTTTCTGGATTTTGGGATTTCATCTTCTTCGAAAGGATGATCAATAGGATCTAAGATTTCATTATCTATGGTTTTCACCTTTTTAGGTAATAAAAAATATACAATACTAATTAAGGTTCCAGTAATAAACAATATTGATGCGAATGGCCAATGCATCATTTTAAAACTTAAACCAATTAAAAAGACTAGAAATCCAATTGCACCTAAAGCATTTCTCATATTTGAAATTTGAAAGGCAAATATACTCAGAAAAACTAATTTGATTTTGTTCTTAAAGTCTGGTTTATTAAAAAAAAAACAAGGTTGATTTATTGTTTTTAGCATTGTTAGTTAGTAGAAAACTCAATTGGAGTGGGAGTTATTAACAATATAACAAGTTATAAATAAAAAAACATGTATTTAATTACACTTAAAATTCTATTCTAGTGAATTTTTAACTTGAATTCAATTTAAATTAAGAAACCTTACAAGTGATTGATGTAGTTGGTTCATTACTAGTGTTTTGTGTTGTTTTTTTGATCTGGTTTTTTCGGCTTTTTTCATCAGTAAATCTACAGAGTCAACCCACGTAGGGCTTTGAAGAAATTAATAAACAACTGAATTGTTAATTACTTTTTTACTTAAACCCTTGTAGTTATGAGCATTTAAGGTAATTTCATCAAACAGAATTTTAGTATTAATAATTTATAAATATCATTAAGATGGGAAAATCAGAAATCGTAGACTCAATCGTTGCAAACGTTGAAGGATTAACAAAAAAACAAGCAGGTGATGCATTTGATGCAGTAATCTCAGCTATCAGTGGTGGTATCAATGGAGAAGGTAGAGTTGCTCTTCCTGGATTTGGTTCTTTTACTAAAGCTAACAGACCTCAGAGAGAAGGAAGAAACCCTTCAACTGGACAAAAAATTACTATTGCTGCTAAAAACGTAGTAAAATTCAAAGCTGGAAAAGCATTAGGTGATTCTATCAACTAAGAAATTCCAATTTGGAACAAAAAATTAGGCTTCGATTTATCGAAGCCTTTTTTTTTGCTAATTTATTTTTGAAACTAGTAAGCTTTTTACGTTTTTTAGATCTTTATTATTTCCTAAAAATATATCTACAACATCTTCGTCAGATGATAATTCATGTAGTTTTTTTGATGAACCTGTTATTTGATTCATTACAGAAAGGAAGAGTTTTAAATCATATACATCATCGTCATTCTTTGGATGAGCAATAATTGCAATTTCGTCACCTATAATTAGCCATGAATAATCATCATTTTCATATTGACTAACAAATTCAATGTTAGTTAAATGGTCCGAGAACTTCTTTTTAAACGAATTAAACAAACTTGAATAGTTGATAGGGTTATCTGAAGCAAGTTTCTCAGTAGTTAATAATTTATCTGAATAACTAAGAATGTTTTTTAGCAAACTGTTTTCATCTGCATACATTCCATTAGTCTTAATGTCTTCGATAGTATTAGGAGGGAGGCTATCTGTTAAGCCTAAGTGATAAATGTTTAAGGCCATTTCGTCATAATCTACAGCGATTATTGGTTGTTCTTTGAATTTCATCAATCCTTCAACTAATTTTTTCTTCTTTAGTAATTTATCTGCTTTTCTATACCAACTTAACGCTCCCATTTTTTTGAAGGTACCGTAAATCAGTTCGAGTCTTTCTGGAGAATAATCACCTTGTTTTTCGACATACTTTAATAGTTGAATTGCAATAGCTGAATCTTTAAGGTATTTATATACACTTGGTACAGCTGGTAGTGTTTGAATTATTGACCTTTTTGAACCAAGCTGTTTAAGTAGCATGGGTTTCAATTTTTTACTTTTATTCCTAATTAGGTTTTGAAAAGATTCTTTTATGTAAATGTTATTTTTAAGACATATACTAATAACTGATTTACTTTTGTTGTCACCATAGCGAAGAATAGATTTAATAAACGACTTTGCTTTATCACTTCTATTGGATTCTTGCTTGAGTGTACTTATGTCTTTTGCTGTTACAATTTTCTTTTTAAAAGTAAGAAGTAATGTTGATACAGCTTTTTGTCTAATTTCATTATTTCTAGAATGAGAAAATTGTTCCAACCCAAAAATTATGTCATCTTGCTGGTTTTTAGGTAATTTTCCTTTTTTTATTTTTGTATTAATTGAATTTAAAACATCTAAATTTTGGCCTTTTCTACCAAGCCAATAAAAATATTTTTCAGGGTATTTGTTTTTTGAATCATTAAACTTTTTCTGGAATGCGAGATTATAATCTAAATTTAATGCGCCAACTAACTTCATTGCTTGTCTTTCAATTACTGTGTCGTTAATTTGTGAAATGAAAGCTAATTCTATATCAGTATTTGTAATTTCAAATTTTGATGTTTTGTATAATGAAATTTCTCTTAAAAATTTTGATCTTTCAGAATAACTTCCATTTTTCAAAAGGTTTAGAACAGAGTCAGTAATTAAGCTATCTCCAGCAATTAATCTTTCAGAAATAGGAAGAGAATCAAGATGAAGTTGCTCTCTTTTTTGACGCTCTTTAATCAGATCAGCTTTTAATTCTTTTATTACTTCTAGATCTGTAATTATTTCTATACTTGGATTTTCGATTGATTTTACTGTTTCAACTTTTTCTATTACTTTAATAATATCTACTTTAGTTTCTTCTTCACCACAAGAGAGAATAGCAAAAACTAGTATTGGTGTCATTAAGATGTATTTCATAATGAATTGAGTTAAGTTTGTTCTACTACTTTGAATGTCAGGTTTTTGTTCCAAAACTTAATACATGTTAATCGCCATAACCAAATTTAAGGTGCTTTACAGAAAGTCTATTGTATTTGATTTCTTTAAGAGCATCAATACCAATTTTAATATGATTATCTACAAAGTCAGCCGAAACTTTTTTGTCTGATTCAGTCGTTTTAACACCTTCAGCAACCATTGGTTGATCACTAACTAAAAGTAAAGCTCCAGCAGGTATTTCATTGAAAAATGCTGTTGCAAAAATTGTGGCAGTCTCCATATCAATAGCCATACTTCTAGTTACTCTTAAATACTCTTTGAATTTATCATCATGTTCCCAAACTCTTCTATTAGTTGTGTAAACAGTTCCAGTCCAGTAATCTAAATCGTAAGCTCTTATAGTCGAGGAAACAGCTCTTTGTAAACTGAAGGCAGGTAAAGCAGGAACTTCTGGAGGGAAATAATCATCTGATGTTCCTTCTCCACGTATAGCTGCAATTGGTAAAATTAAATCTCCAATTTCAGTTTTCTTTTTTAGTCCACCACATTTTCCTAAAAATAAAACAGCCTCAGGTTTTATGGCAGATAAAAGATCCATTATCGTTGCAGCATTTGGACTTCCCATGCTAAAATTAATCATTGTGATTCCATCTTTAGACGTTGCTGCAGGCATTCCTTTAGTTCTGTCTACAATTTCAGCACCTGTAATTTCACAAAACCGATCCATGTATCCTTTGAAATTTGTGAGTAAAATATACTTTCC
>CAWVWF010000011.1:0-35263 GCA_963933885.1 uncultured Flavobacteriales bacterium
ATTTGGGGATCTTCTACTGCTTATATGAATGTAAATTCAGCTCTAATAGAGAAATTCACAAAAACACCTACTTATAACTTTGGAATCTCCGGAGCTGCATTCGACCAACTACTTCATTTACAGTCTTTCGCAGAAAACAATAAAAACAAAACGCTAATTTGGATAGTTAATCCATACGAATTCGAGGGATATGATTATAAAATAGAAGAATCTCAATTATTTTTCCACTGGCAAAGTCAACCTATTATTCATTCATATTTTAAAAAAATGAATCTAACAGAAGGAATTTGTTTAAAATATTTCGGTTGGTATGGAATTTCTAAATTAACTAGTAAACATTGGAATTACATAATAAATCCTAAAGTGAATGTAGAAAAAAATGTAAATGGATTTATTGGTAAAAACACAGAATTCAGAACTTTAAACAACTTCTATCCTACAAATATTTGCAAACCAAAAGAAGATCGAATAAAGAATTTTAAAAAAACAGCTATTGATGTTGCTAAAAATAATAAGCTCATTATAATTTTACCTCCAGTTATAAATCCTATAAACTTCACGAAATTTAAAAACAAGATTACACTCCCACAATATAATGTGATTGATTTAAATGACAACCTATCTTTAAAAGACTCTTCATACTATCAAGATAATGTCCACCTAACTATCGAAGGAGCTAATAAGTTTACAAAACAAATAATACAGATATTAGAAATCAACAAGTAAAAAAGAACTTATTTTTTTAACTTCAGAAAGGTTAAATTAGATCATTAATGTTAGAAATCTTTTATGGAAAAATTATTCCACCTTTAGTTGAAGCGATCACAATAGTATAATTCTCGTTTTCTCCAAGATTAAAGAATAATATAGAGTCACCTGAACGCGTCCTATTTAGAGATAAGGTTTATTTAGAACTATTGATAAGTAATTTGCTTCAACAAGCTTAGAATCGTCATAAACACCACCGAAATCTACTAAACTAATTCGATCTCTGCTCCAGTTAAATTAAAACAAACTCAATCACCTATAATATTAAAACCAACTGATGTTAAACTTGGCTCTGAACCATAAGTCCAGTTTAGAACAAAAGCCTAATGGAATACTATTTTTTCAAATCATTATATTCAAAACAAAAACCGCTTTTTCTATTTTCAAAATCAATCCATCTAAATGATGACTGATCCTTTTGTTCTTTCATGGAAATTTTAGCTTCATCAATATTTGCATACCAAATCAAATTACGTTTGGTTAGATAACTTAATAAAACCAGGTCTTCAGAAAAACCGTCTTGAAGTAAAATACAGACGTCGTCTGATTTAATTTGAGCTTTGATAAATTCAGCTTTTTCATAAATTAAACTCGAAACGGAGTAAGTCCGGAAATAATCTGAAATAACAAAAGTAGATAGAAAGATATTCAAAGAAAGAATTGAACATACAATTATAGGTTCGATACTCTTTCTAGTTATCCATAATACTGAGCCTAAAATAAAAACTATTGATAGTTTCGCTAAATTTTGAAAATGAAGAATATTTGAATTAAAAATTAAAATCATATGTAACAATACTGGAGTCACAACCAACCAGAACCATTTAGATTTCCAAACTTTACATTTTTTAAAACCTAAAAAGAGCAAGCCAATTGCAGCACCAATAACTGTTGGAATTAAATGTTTATAAACATACACTAAGGTATTGTAACTATATAAATTAACCCCTCTATCAGAATACGTTTCAGAAAACACACCACTCCTTTCTAAATATCTCAACTTTAAGCCATGAAACAAGGCTTCAAATCCGTTAATACTTGAATATTGAATCAATAGTATCCCTCCTCCTAGCAAACCACCCATAATCAATAATGAAGCTTCTTTAAAATTTCTATCTCGTACAATTACAATATTAAAAAACACAACTGATGCAATCAAAAGAGCTCCTAACCAGTCACAATAAACTAGAAGAAAACTCATCAATACAAGAAGAATATTCTTCACAGTACTTTGTGAAGTTTCCAAAATGATAATAAACAATAAAATCAATGGAATTATTAACTGCTCAGGATAATACATTAGTGAAAGAACAATACTTGAAGGAAAAAAAAGAAAAAGTCCTGACAACAAGTAAGAAGACCATAAGCTGCATTTATCTTTAACAATGTAAAAGACAAGCCAGAAAGAGATCAAATGAATAAATACCCCAAATAACTTGAACGCTATAACGAGGTTAGATGGATTAAAAATATTCACTACGCCATAAAAAACAATAAAAGATAAAGGTGGGTAGGACACAAAATAGTTACGCCCTTCTTCACTCATAACCCTAGGATAATAATGAACATTTAGGTCACCAGGGTTTCCCCATGCATTAATCAGATTGAAATTATGTGCTAAAGCACCATCATTCATCCAATTTTCAATTGTTGTTAAAGTAATTATTAGATTATGGTTGTTTGGTGAAATATCACCATTAATGTATTGTGATATAAGAACTATATATAAAATTGGTAAAACAAGTAAAAGCCAATATGTTTTAAACCAACTTTTCAAACCACATTATTTTCTTAGTTCGAAATTCTGTCCTAGATACACTTTCCTAACCTGCTCATCAGCCGCCAACTCCTCTGCAGTTCCTGCTTTTAGAATACTTCCTTCGAATAACAAATACGCTCTATCCACAATGTGAAGCGTTTCTTGTACATTATGATCAGTAATCAAAATACCAATATTCTTCTCCCTCAATTTAGAAACAATTAACTGAATATCTTCAACAGCAATAGGATCAACTCCAGCAAAAGGCTCATCTAATAAAATGAATTTTGGATTTACCGTTAAACAACGCGCTATTTCTATTCGACGTTTTTCACCTCCAGACAATACTTCTCCTAAATTCTTCCGAACATGCTGTAAACCAAACTCATTTAATAAAGTTTCTAAGCGTTCAGCCTGTTCTGACTTAGAGAGTTTCGTCATTTCTAAAATAGCCTTCAAGTTATCCTCAACCGTTAACTTTCTAAAAACACTTACTTCCTGAGGAAGGTAACCTATCCCTAACTCGGCTCTCTTATACATCGGTACTTTAGTGATATCCATATCATCTAAATAAACCTTCCCTTCATCAGGCTGAATAAATCCAACAATTTGATAAAACGAAGTCGTTTTCCCAGCTCCGTTCGGACCTAACAAACCAACAATTTCACCTTGATTAACTTCAACAGAAACACCATTAACAACACGACGGTTCTTATAAATCTTCACCAAATTATCTGTAGATAGCTTCATCTTTTAGTTAAATCTCCTTTTATGAATAGAACTTGAAATAAGAATCGAAATTTCATATAGAATAATGATTGGGATAGTTACTAATATCTGACTAAACACATCTGGAGGTGTTATTATTGCGGAGATTAATAATGTAAGTATAAAAGAGTGTTTTCTATACTTCCTCATGAACTCCGGTGTAACTAATCCTGCTTTGGAAAGGAAATAAACTAAAATAGGAAGTTCAAACATAACACCAGTGGCTAGTGTCGTTGAAACTACTATCCCCATAAAACTGGATAATTGATATTGCTTAACAACTTTCTCAAATCCCATATTAAAGTCAATCAAGAAATGAACACTCAATGGGTTTATAATATAATAGCCAAATAAAATTCCTAGGATAAATAATACTGAAGAAAAGAAAACCATTCCTTTAGCACTCTTCTTTTCATTTGGATAAAGGGCAGGACTTAAAAAACTCCAAAATTCCCAAATAATATAAGGAAAACCAATAATACCTCCTCCGATCAAACTAACCAACATAGCTGTCATAAATTCACCAGTAATTTTACCTGGTAAAAAATATGGATCGATTGGAGAAAAACACATTCCATCTTTATCAAAATAATCAGGAAGAAATGAATTTAGCATACTGGAAAAATCACAAAACCAGCCGTAAGTAACAAAATCCATGCTTTGTGATGCGAAAACTATTTCGGTCATTACAAATTTACGATATATAAAAACCACAACTGCTAAAACAGAAACAACTATAACAATTCTCATCAAGATCCATCTTAAAACTTCTAGATGCTCTAAAAAAGAAAGTTGATTCTGTTTATGATCTTCATTAGGTTCGAAATCGTTTGCCATGTTACTCGCTTATTCCTTCTTTAATTAACTCGTGCAAATGTAACATTCCTTTATAAGAACCTTGCTCATTTACAACAATTACTTGAGTGATGTTGTTTAATTTAATTAGCTCCATAGCATCAACAGCTAAGCTATTTGACAATATCTTCTTAGGACTTCCCCCCATAATATCAGAAGCTTTAACTGTTGTAACATCAGTAACGTTTTCAAGCATTCTTCTAATGTCACCGTCAGTTATCATCCCTACAATTTCATCTTTCTCAAAAACCGCGGTTGCACCTAATCTTTTTGAACTCATTTCATAAATCACCTCTTTAAGTGATGCATCAAAATTAACTCTTGGCTTTTCACTTTTGGAAATTATCTCCTCAACTGTTAAAAATAAACGTTTTCCTAAAGCTCCTCCTGGATGAGATTTCGCAAAATCTTCTGAGGAAAATCCTCTAAGGTCTATTAATGCAACAGCCAATGCATCTCCTAAAGCCATTTGAGCGGTTGTACTACTTGTTGGTGCTAAATTATTACCACAAGCCTCCTTATCCACAAATGAGTTTAAAGTAAAATCTGCGTTGGTAGCTAAAAAGCTGTCTTGTTTTCCAACGATCGCTATTACTTTATTACCTCGTGATTTTATAAACGGAACTAAAACTTTAATCTCAGGACTGTTTCCACTATTACTAATTACGATAACGATATCATTTTCAAGTACGATACCTAAATCACCATGTAATGCGTCAGCAGCATGCATGAACACTGCTGGCGTACCAGTAGAATTTAAAGTTGCTACAATTTTATTAGCAACGTTTGCGCTCTTCCCTATTCCACTAACGATAACTCGCCCTTTAGAATTATGAATATCCTTAACTGCATCAACAAAATCTTGATTCAATAAAGGGATTAAACCCAACAGAGCATTCGCCTCTATTTTTAAGGTTTCTTTAGCCGATTTTATTATTTCTATATCTGTAAGCAATTGTTAACATGTTTTTGTTTAATTAATGCAATCCGAAACTGGACTTGCATTAACTTATAATGTAAATTTGATTTAGCCTCAGGTAAAATTATTGAAAATTAACGACTAATACCACATAATGAAAATTCTAGAGCAATCAACTGCTCTTGCACTCAAGAAAAACTTTGGATTTAATGAGTTTAGAGGTAAGCAAGAAGAAATCATTCAAAATCTTTTAAAAGGACAAAACACTTTTGTTTTAATGCCAACAGGAGGAGGTAAATCCCTTTGTTATCAGCTCCCAGCATTCATGTGCGAAGGAACTGCCTTGGTAGTTTCTCCTTTAATTGCTTTGATGAAAAATCAAGTTGATGCCGTTAGAGGTCTGTCAAACAATGATACTGTTGCTCATTATTTAAATTCAACTTTATCAAAATCTGAAGCGAATAAAGTCAAAGAAGATGTACTTTCTGGTAAAACGAAACTACTTTACGTTGCTCCTGAATCTTTAACTAGAGAAAGAAATGTTGAATTTTTCAAAAAAGTAAACATATCGTTTGTTGCTATTGATGAAGCTCATTGTATCTCTGAATGGGGACATGATTTCAGACCAGAATATAGAAAACTAAGAACAATAATAGAAAACATAAACAACGTACCCATAATAGCGCTTACTGCTACAGCTACGCCTAAAGTTCAATTGGATATCCAAAAGAATTTAGGAATGCAAGACGCCACTGTATATAAAGACTCTTTCAACAGAGCCAACCTTTTTTACGAAGTAAGACCAAAGTTTGATGTTGAAAAAGATATTATTAAATACGTAAAACAAAACGAAGGAAAATCAGGAATTATCTATTGTTTAAGTAGAAAAAAAGTAGATGAAATTGCTGAACTTTTAAAAGTTAATGGTATTAATGCATTAGCATACCATGCTGGTTTAGATACTCAAACAAGAGCTAAGCATCAAGACATGTTCCTAATGGAAGATGCTGAGATTATCGTTGCTACTATTGCTTTTGGTATGGGAATAGACAAACCTGATGTACGTTTTGTAATTCATCATGATATACCGAAAAGTATTGAAGGTTATTATCAAGAAACAGGCAGAGCAGGAAGAGATGGTGGAGAAGGAAGGTGTATTGCATTCTATGCATATAAAGACATTGAAAAACTGGAAAAATTCTTAGTTGGCAAACCTATATCAGAACAGGAAGTTGGTAAACAATTACTTCATGAAATGGTTTCTTACTCAGAATCCGCTGTTTGTAGGAGAAAAATGCTTCTAAACTACTTTGGAGAAGTATATGATGAAACTAAATGTGAAAAAGGCTGCGATAACTGTGTTCACCCGAAAGAGAAATTTGAAGGACGAGAATATATAATTCATCTTTTAAACATAATAACTACATTAAAAGAAAAATTTAAAGCTAAGTATATCATCAATTTCTTAATTGGTATTAACTCCGTTGAGATAAGAGAATATAAGCATTCTGAACACCCGCTCTACAATAAGGGATTAGGAAAGGATAATAAATTTTGGAATGCCATATTAAGACAATCAATTGTTCATGGATTATTAGATAAAGAAATTGAAAGCTACGGAACGCTTAAAATATCAACAGAAGGAAAAGCATTCTTAAAAAATCCAAAGAGTTTGATGCTAACTCAGAATCATGATTACGATAATATACCTGAAGACTTCTATAAGGTTCAAGATAAAGCAAGCGCCGCAGATCCTGTTTTAGTGAAAATACTAAAAGACTTAAGGAAATCGGTTGCACAACAAAAAGGAGTTCCTCCATTTGTAGTTTTCCAAGATCCATCCATAGATGACATGGCAATTAACTTTCCATGTACTACAGACGAATTAAAAAACATTGTGGGGGTTGGAACAGGAAAAGCAATGAAATTTGGTTCACAATTCATTAGCAAAATATCTAAATACGTAGAAGAAAATAATATTGATAGACCTCAAGATTTTGTAGTAAAATCAATGGTTAACAAGTCTGGTTTAAAAGTATACATCATCCAAAATATAGATCGTAAAACACCAATTGAAGACATCGCTGAATCAAAGGGAAAATCGATTGATTTCATTATTGAAGAAATTGAAGGTATTGTATTAAGTGGTACAAAACTCAATATTGATTACTATATTGATGAAATGCTTGAGGAAGATCAACAAGATGAAGTTTATGATTACTTTAAAGAAGCTGAAACTGATTCCATAGCTGAAGCAATGAATGAATTTGATGATGAATACTCAGAAGAAGAATTGAGGTTAATGAGAGTGAAATTCTTAAGTGAATTTGGTAACTAATTTCAATTAGGCTTCCAATCAAATTTAATATTCCTATCTGGCCTAAGTGTAACCAAAGGAACCATCTCAACATTTGGTTCTTTGAGAATAGGTGTACCTGATCCATAAATTACTGAAATAGCAATTATCATCTCCATTATTGCAAATTGCTCCCCAATGCAAATTCTTGGACCACCACCAAAGGGAAAAAAAGCATACTTATCAATTGTTTTCTTTTTATCTCCTAAAAACCTATCAGGATTAAACTCATTTGGATTTTCCCATAAACGCTCTGACCTTTGAACAACATAAGTTGAAATTAAGACATCTTGACCTTTCTTAATAATAAGCCCGTTAATGTCAACATCTTCTTTAGCAACACGTCCAATTATCCAAGCAGGTGGATACAACCTCATAACCTCATCCAATACTGCTCTTATATATTCTAATCCCCAAACATTAACTGATGTTATACCTGCCTTGCCCAAAGCTTCAATTTCAGATTTGATTCTACGCTCCACTTCAGGGTGTTTAGATATGAGGTACATTGCCCAAGAAAGAGTTAATGCAGTTGTCTCATGACCAGCAACAAAAATAGTCATCAACTCATCTCTAATTTCCTGATCATTCATTTTATCACCAGTATCAGCATCTTCTGCATCTAAGAGCATCTGAACAAAATCAGATCTGTCTGTTTCATTTGCGATCCTACGTTCTTTAATCAATCCAAAAACAACATCATCAATAGCTTTAATACCGCTATTGAATTTTTTATTATTCTTTGTTGGAAACCAAATTGGCCAATTAACTACATTCCACATCCGTGTATTAGTCTCCTTGATCATAAAAGCAAGGTTATCACCAATATTTTTAGAATCTTTCGTTAAATCACGATCAAAGACTGATTCTCCAATTGCAGCTAAAGTAAGATTATTCATTGCAGGTAACGCCTCAAAATAGCCTACTTCATTCCAATCACTAACAGTCCTGAGGCTATACTTAAGCATAATATCAAAAAAACTCTCTACAGTCTTCTTATAGAAGGAAGGCTGTGCTAATCGGCGTTGCTTAAACCATGTTTCTCCTTCACTCGTAAGTAATCCATCTTTTAAGAAATGTCTTAATTCTTTATAAGATGACCCCTTTACAAAACTTTTATTTTTAGTAGCTAAAACCTCCCTTATTATTTCAGGACGAGAAGTGAAAACGCCTTCAACGGGACCTAACTTAATCTTAGCCAACCCGTTAAACTTCTTATCTAAATTAACAAAGAATTCTAATGGTCCTTTTCTAAATTCCTTAGCGGAACCAATAACAGGAAATGATTTAGGCCCTTCTAGTTTCATGCTATTAATTTTTTAAATTCCACTTTAACCCAAAATGTAAAAATGGCTTAGCAAGGGGATAATTTGTACCCAAAAACATTTCTCTATTTTCACTTTCAAAAAACAAATTATCATATTTAACATATAAGTCAGCTGGTCCAACTCTCGCAACAAAAAACAAATCAACAATAGGAAAACCTCCCACTGTTGAAGTACCCAAATTAAAATGACGAATAGCAGGATTATAGTCCAAACCTTTATAACTAGTGAAATATGTAAATACACTCCCTAGAGACAATGGTACTTTTCTAACAAAAAAGTTAAATGCTAATGAATTTCTTATATGAAAATTAGGGATACGAATTAAATCAGAATTTGAAAATTGCCCTACAATTCCACTAGTCAATTCAAACTGCTTATAACTTGCAACATTCTTCAATCTAATTTTATAAAGTAGAATATTAGAACTTGTTTGATTCAAATTACTTAACTCATCAAAATAAATGTAATTTGTTAAATGATCAATTTCACCCTGTAAACTAGTATTAATTTTATCAAGAGTATACTTTAATTTCACAGACTGACTATTAACAGACGAAAAATCAGTATCCCATTTATAGTGATTACCCGAATAATGAATAAATAAAAATTCCGGTGTCTTTCTTTTTAGATTCAAAACAAATTGTAAATCATTACTATTACTGTAAGTTTTATGAACTCCAAAAACTATCGAATAATTAGACTTCCAAAACGACTCTAAATCATAGGTGCAATTTAATGTATAAGTTAGAGCGGCTTTTTCATAACTCGAGTTTATAAATATGTTTGAGCGAGTTAAAATTTCATAATCATAAAAACTTTTCTCAAAACCAACTTCAAGTCTTCGTAAAGTATCTCCTGACTCCCAATACAATGATGGTTTAAGAATTAGCTTTTGGAATCCTATTGAATCAAAAGTAGCTGTAGAATCAAGATAAATATTAGAAAAATAACCGCTATCGATATCGTTCTGTTCCATCGAAAAAGTTAAACGATCTTCTTCTATTCTGGTTTCCAAATTAACTCCAAATTGGAGTTGTTCCTGTAATGTTGAGTCTTTTTTTGAGTAAAGTTTTATTTGTTGATCTAAAATAAGACCATTATTGAAAACAACATTATTGGCAGTGGTTAAATTAGGTAATACAGTAAATGAATTAATCTCATCCACTGATGTATACTCAGATGATGAAAACACTCCTCCACTTTCAGATTTAATAGTATGATTATTAAAATAACCCAAAGTCAATGAATAGCTATTGGAAAAATGAACTTTTGAACCAAAAATAAAATTACGACTTTCAACCTCTGTGTTCTTGTACAAATTATCAGAATAATTTCTGTTAAACTTCAAAAACAAATCAGACTTACCTACTGGTCGATAAAAATCAACACTGAACCAATGGGCTAGATCCATCCCATAATCATATTTAGTAACCAAATTTGGAATTGAGTCTTTACTGTAGTTAAACTCTGAATAATTTGAAGAGAATAATTGTGAAGACCAACCATAGTCCATTAATAAAGGTTCAATCGAAAATTGATTCAACCCCGAATTCATAGCGTAAAACGTAGGATTAAAAACGCTCTCATCTGGATTATAAAAAACTGAATTAACAAGACTAGAATCAACTCGATTTTGAAAACGAGTATTATCACTTTCCTGTCCATAAATAAATAATGAACAGAAAATTAAAAATATTAAATGCTTATACTTCAAGTTATTCCTTTTGATATTCAAAAATAGCGAAAAGCATTAAGAGATATTATATCTTTTCATTATTAATTTATAAGAAAAGCGACTAACATAATTCCAAATCTAAAGTTTTCATCACACCATGAATACGAAGGAATAACTCTAAAAGGGGATATTTACAATTGCAAAATCAAACGAAATTGAAATAGAAGGAACCAAAAAAATCGAAACATCGAATAATTTCACATCTCAGGGAACTAGAAAACAATTATTTCTTAAGATTCCAATACTAAAATCAAACACCATTATTTTACTGATTTAACTTTTGTAGAAAGCCAGCTCCTATATTTTATATTATTGGTATCTGGAAGACGTTAGTAGTGCAACAATCATTTACGCCACAAAAATGTAAGGTTAACTCCTTCTTTTATTCACAAAAGTAAAATTATTATTATTTTGGGAATAACTGAATATTAAAAAAAACAAAACCCTATGGATGTTTACTTAAAAAGTTGTTTGTTTTGATAGATTGAGAAAATCAATATAAAGTAAGAAGAACCTATTTAGCATCATCAGCAAAATATTCTGGATTTAATTCTAATACAATTTCTTTAAATTCTTTAGCTTTCTTGACGTCTCCTTCTATACTAAAACACTTATATAAATTGTAATAAGCATCAACACTCTTAGGTTGTTCATTAACAAATTCAAAAAAAAGTTTCTTTGCTTTCAATAGTTCATTATTACTCAACCTAAGTAAACCAAGATTAAACTTCGCATCAATGTAATTAGGATAGCTATCCAAAATTGCCTGATATTCTTTCATAGCTAATTCACTTTTATCAAACGCTTGATATGACCAAGCTAATCCAAACCACGCTTCAGGGTTCTTTGGAGAAACCTCTAAAGCATTTCTATAATAATGGATCCCATTGGAATCGTTTTGAGAAGTTAATATCAACCCAATTTCAGGATAAGAAGCAAAGTAATTGGGATCTATTTCTATAGCTGTTTTAAAACTTGAAAGCGCTTTAATCGTATCCCTTAAATGTTTATAACAGACCCCTTTCATAAAATAGGCTTGAGGTAAATAATTATTAATTCTTAAACCTGAATTAATATATTTAAAAGCTGACCTATAATCTGATTTAAAAATATAGAGCTGAGCAAGGTTTAAATAAGGTTGTGTTTGTAAAGAATCTAATCGTATACAATGTTTAAGATGTATATGTGATTTTTTTAAAACAACTCTTTTAAAATAAAGCTCACTTAATTTAAAAGAAACATCAAAATTCGAAGAATCAATCTTCAAACTCCTTTCAAAACAAGTAATACCCTTTAATTCATTATCTCCTTTAAAACAAAACGCTCCATACTCTCTCCATAATTTTGCATTTAAAGAGTCGTTTTTTAATAAACCCTGATAATATGATTCATTCTTCACAACTTCAATAACAGAAGATTCCTTAGTTGCTTCTTCTTCACAAGCTATAACTAGAAATAAAACAAAAATAAAAACAGATAATTCCCTCACGTCCTAAAATAAAAAAAGCACCCATAAATGGATGCTTTTTTAAAAATAAACTATTAATTCTAATTCTCTTGCTCTTCTTTTAGAACAGCTAAAATTTTTGCTTCTAATTCTGCGGCTAACTCCTCGTTGTCTTTAATTAAAGACTTAACAGCATCTCTTCCCTGACCTAATTTAGTTTCACCATAACTAAACCAAGATCCAGCTTTCTTGATAATCTCTTTTTCAACCCCAATATCTAAAATTTCTCCAGCTTTAGAGAAACCTTCACCAAACATCATATCAAATTCAGCTTTCCTAAAAGGTGGTGCTAATTTATTCTTAACAACTTTAACTCTAGTTCTATTACCGATTACCTCATCACCAGATTTAATCTGACCAATTCTTCTAATATCTAATCTTACTGAAGCATAAAACTTCAATGCATTCCCTCCTGTTGTAGTTTCAGGGTTTCCGAACATTACTCCAATTTTCTCTCTTAATTGGTTAATGAAAATTACACAAGTTCCACTTTTACTAATAGTAGATGTAAGTTTTCTTAATGCCTGTGACATTAATCTAGCTTGTAATCCCATTCTAGAATCTCCCATATCTCCTTCAATCTCAGCTTTAGGAGTTAAAGCTGCTACAGAATCAATTATTAATAAATCAACAGCTCCAGAGCTGATTAAACTATCGGCAATTTCAAGTGCTTGCTCACCATTATCTGGTTGAGAGATTAATAAATTTTCTGTATCAACACCAAGGTTCTCTGCATAAAATCTATCAAATGCATGTTCTGCATCAACAATAGCGCATATACCTCCTAGTTTTTGAGCTTCTGCAATTGCATGAATAGCCAAAGTAGTTTTACCTGAAGATTCTGGTCCGTAAACCTCAATAATTCTTCCTTTTGGTAAACCTTTAATTCCTAAAGCAATATCTAACGTTAATGAACCAGTTGGAATAACTTCAATTTCTTGAACTGCGTTATCACCTAAACGCATAACAGTTCCTTTACCGTATGCTTTATCTAAACGCTCCATTGTCATTTGTAGCGATTTCAACTTATCTTTGTTTTCGTCTTTAGCCATCTTGATTTATTTATATGATTCTAATATTTGTTGAGTATGATCTTTAGTTTTCACTTTTGTGAAAATCTTTTCTATTATTCCTGATTCATCTATTACGAAAGTTACTCTATGAATTCCTTCATATTCTCTTCCCATAAATTTCTTTGGTCCCCATACTCCAAATGAGTTGATAACCGTTTTATCTTCATCTGCGATCAAAGGAAATCCTAAATTGAATTTCTTTATAAAATTTTGATGCTTCTTTATTGTATCTGCACTTACTCCAACAATTTCAAATCCTGCATCTTTTAATACACTTTGATTTTCAGTTAAATTACAAGCTTGAGCAGTACAACCAGGCGTATTATCCTTTGGATAAAAATACAAAACCAACTTCCTTCCTTTAAAGTCTTGAAGAGAAATCAGACTTCCATCTTCAATAATCCCTTTAAATTCTGGTGCTTTGTCGCCTATTTTAAGTTCTGTCATTCTTTATTTTTTAACTGACAACAATACTGTCAATCTTGTTGATATGTAAAATAGCAAAAGAATCTCTAATAATGCAAATTTCTTAGTGTATTTTTATAAAAAAATTGAAATTAGATCATTTTGAAAAAAAATCTGGCAAGAAAATCACACTTAGAAAAAAGAGCTAATCTAGCAAAGGAACAATTTAACGATTGTGAAAAGCAAACGATTCTTAACTGCATCGAATTAATTAAAAAACTAAAACCAAAAGTTGTTCATTGTTATTTACCAATTTCGAATAAACTCGAAATCAATACGGAATTGATTTTCAATTTCTGCTGGGAGAATAATATTAAAACAGTTGTTCCTATAAGTGATTTTGAAAATAACACAATGATTTCCGTTTTATATAATAATGAAACAGAATTAGAAATCAATTATTACAAGATTCCTGAGCCTAAGAATCCAGTAATAGTTATGAATAAAGAAATTGACTTCATAGTAACACCATTGCTTGCGTTTGATAAATTTGGACAAAGGGTTGGATTCGGAAAAGGATTCTACGATCGATTCTTTATTCAATGTAAATCGAATGTTAAGAAAGTAGGAATTTCATTATTCGAACCTATTGATAAAATTGAAAACCTAAATCAATATGATATTCCTTTAGATCACGCTATAAGCCCAAATAATACTTTTAATTTTTAAAGAGTTCTTTTCTTCCGTATTTTGAACATATTGGACAATCTAAAACTTTATGACCTCGAGCTGGGCAATATGCTCTACCAAAGAAAATGATTTGAAGATGTACCTTATTCCAGATTTCTTCAGGAAATAATCGTTTACCATCTTTTTCTGTTTGATCAACATTCTTTCCATTCGTCAACCCCCATCTGTACATCAACCTATGAATATGTGTATCAACTGGAAAAGCAGGAATTCCAAATGCTTGTGCCATTACAACTGATGCAGTTTTATGCCCTACCCCAGGCAACTCTTCTAATGACGCAAATGAAGCTGGGACTATTCCATTATGCTTATCAATTAAAATTTCAGACAAGTTAAAAATTGCTTTAGATTTTCTTGGAGACAAACCACAAGGTTTTATAATTTCTCTTATTTCTTCAACAGATATTTTCACCATATCATATGGATTGTCTGCTTTCTTAAATAAAGCTGGAGTAATTAAATTAACCCTCTTATCTGTGCACTGCGCAGAAAGTAAAACAGCAACCAATAAAGTAAACTCATTTGTATGATCGAGTGGAATTGGAGTTTCAGGGAATTCCCTTTCTAGAATTTCAATTATATCCTGAACCTTATCTGCTTTATTCATGAATCAAAGATAAGTAGAAGGCAAAAAAAAAGCTCCATAAAGGAGCTTTTTAATTAATTTAAATTTAAATATATGGGTCCAATCTTTTCATTGAACTGAACGGATAAACTTTTTGAATAATTCAAAATGAAATCAACTGAATTTTTACTTGGTTCATGTAGTGAATTAACATCTCCTGTAATATTAGTCATTTCATTTAATTCTTTTTCATTAGGTACTTCAGAGTATTTTTGTGCCATATAAGAACTGTTTTATGATTTTGTTACTTATCAAACGACAGTTTTTTTAACTTATTGTAACACTAACGAATTAAGTTAAAATAACACCATGCTCTTCGACAACTTTTCTCAAGTTTATCAAAGCGTACCTCATTCTACCTAGTGCTGTATTGATACTTACATTGGTAAACTCTGAGATTTCTTTAAAACTCATATCGTAATAGTAACGCAACTTCACAACTTCTTTTTGTTCTTCAGGTAAACGCTCAATCAATTCTTTAACATCATTCTTAACTTGATCTTTCACTAAAAACTCTTCTATATTAAGCTCTTCGTTTCTGATTGTATTAAAGATATCTAACTCTTCATTATCTGAAGTCCTACCTCTTACGGCTCTAAATCTTTTTGCTTTTCGAAAATAATCGATCATAAGATTATGAGCAATTCGCATTACCCAAGGTAAAAACTTTCCTTCTTCGTTATAACGACCTCCTCTTAAAGTTTTAATAACCTTAATAAAAGTGTCTTGGAAAAAATCTTCTGCTAACGTCCTATCTTTAATTGTTACGATGATGTATGAAAATATTCGAGCTCGGTGTCTATTAACTATTACCTCTAAAGCACCTTCGTTTCCTTTGATATATAAGCTTACCAATTCCTGATCGGATAGTTTTACTAAACGCATAATTCCTCTGTTTTTAAGGGTTAAAAAATATTATAAAAATTGTTTCAGAGTAATTATGTTATCTATAGGCGATCTTTGGTTTTTAAAAGTTTAGTAATCTTATATTAGTAGCAACGACAGTAAAAGTATCTTATTGTATTTGAATAAAAAAAACTTTAACTTTTTTTAAGTCTCATTTAATTTAAGCAATTTTACAGTAATTGTCAAATCTATTTTACGACAACAATAAATATGCCGAAAAAAGACATTTCTACTTTAGATCCACAAAAGTTCATCATCATCAAAGGTGCGAGTTTACACAACTTAAAAAAGATCGATGTTGCAATACCTAGAAACTCCTTAACTGTTATCACTGGAGTAAGTGGTTCCGGTAAGTCCACCCTTGCTTTTGATACACTTTACGCCGAGGGGCAACGAAGATACGTTGAAAGTTTATCCTCCTATGCAAGGCAGTTTATGGGGAAACTTGAAAAACCTGAGGTTGATTATATAAAAGGAATCTCTCCTGCTATTGCAATTGAACAAAAAGTAATTACAAGAAATCCAAGATCAACAGTTGGAACTACAACTGAAATCTACGATTATTTAAAAATTCTTTTCGCTCGTTTAGGAAAAATAATTTCTCCGATTTCAGGAAGAGAGGTTAAAAGAGATGATGTTGATGACATCGTTGAATTTATAACAAAACAAAAAGAAGGAACTAAAGGTGTATTATATCTAAACATTAAAGAAGCACCTGAATTCGCAATCAAAAATTTTATTGCTGCAGGATATTCAAGAGCGAGAGTTGATAACGAATTTTGTTTACTTGAAGAATTAAAAGAAGGAACTGATTTTGATCTTGTAATTGATCGTTTCTCCGTTAATCATGATGAAGATTTTAAAAACCAAATATATGACTCCGTCAATACTTCATTTAAAGAAGGTAACGGAGATTGCTGGGTAGACATTTATAAAGGAAAAGAAATCACAGTATCTCATTTCTGTAATAGATTTGAAATGGATGGATTAATATTCGAACAAGCAACTCCTGATATTTTCAATTTCAATAGTCCATTAGGTGCATGCCCTACATGTGAAGGTTTTGGGGAAATCTTAGGAATTAGTGAAGACTTAGTAATTCCTGATAAATCTTTATCGGTTCATAACTACTGTGTTGCTGCATGGAAAGGTGAAAAAATGGGTGCTTGGAGAAAACAACTTATAAAAGGTGCCCACCAAGTAAACTTCCCTGTACTTACTCCTTATAAGGATTTAACCGACGACGAGAAAGATCAGCTTTGGTATGGAACATCTAGTTTCTTAGGTATACATGACTTCTTTAAAGGTCTACAAGAACAAATCTACAAGATTCAAAACAGAGTAATGATTTCCCGATTTAAAGGGAAAACACATTGTCACGATTGTAAAGGTCAACGACTAAAAAAAGAAGCTCTTGCAATCAAAATAGGCAACTTTAACATCGCAGACATTACTTCAATGACTATTGATGAAGCGTATGAATTTATTCAAAAGGTTAAATTCAATGAATACGAAAGAAAGATTGGTCAGCGATTAATTGAAGAAATCACAAACAGATTAGCTTTCTTAACCAATGTTGGAGTTGGGTATATATCTCTGAGTAGGTTAAGTAATTCTCTGTCTGGAGGAGAATCTCAAAGAATTAATTTAGCAAGTAGACTAGGTTCTAGCTTAGTAGGTTCTTTATATGTTCTAGATGAACCAAGTATTGGATTACACCCAAAAGACACTGAAAAATTAATTAAAATTTTAAAAGGACTAAACAGTATTGGAAATACAGTTGTAATAGTTGAGCATGATGAAGACATCATGCGAGAAGCTTCTTATCTAATTGACATAGGTCCTTACGCTGGAATTCATGGTGGTGAAGTTGTTTTTGAAGGGAACCATGATCAATTACTAAAGAAAGGAAAAAGTTTAACAACTGAATATTTAAATGGAATTAAAAACATTAACATTCCCAACAAAAGGATACCTAAGAAATTCATTACGCTTAAAAACATAAGTAAGCATAACCTTAAAATTAAAGAAGTAAAATTCCCACTGGCTTGTTTCACAGTAATTACAGGAGTAAGCGGATCAGGGAAGTCTACCCTTGTTAAAAAGGAATTAATTCCTGAGTTAAACAGATATTTCTCAAATGGCGAAACAATCAATTTATCAGGTGATCTTAAATCAATTGAATCTGTAGAATATGTGGATCAAAATCCAATTGGGAAATCATCAAGATCTAACCCCGCAACCTACGTAAAAGCATTTGATGAGATTAGAAACATATTCTCACAACAACCAATGTCTACACTAAGAGGATATAAGCCATCACACTTCTCTTTAAACGTACCTAATGGTAGATGTGAAACTTGCCAAGGAGAAGGTGTTACAACAATTGAAATGCAGTTCATGGCTGATTTAAAAATGAAGTGTGAAGAATGTAAAGGAAAACGATACAAAGATGAAGTCTTAGAAGTTGAATACAATGGAAAAAACATCAATGACATTCTTAATTTATCTATAGAAGAGGCGCTTAAATTTTTCAAACAATTTGCAGACCCAAGTAGAAAGACAACACTTGAAGGTAAACTTGTGAAAAAACTGAGCCCGTTAAATCAAGTTGGATTGGGTTATGTAAAACTAGGTCAGTCTTCAAGTACACTTTCAGGAGGTGAAGCTCAAAGGGTTAAATTAGCATACTTTTTAATAAAAGGAAATACATCAAGTAAAACATTATTCATATTTGATGAACCAACTACAGGTTTACATTTCCATGATATTAATTTACTGTTAAACTCTTTGTATGCTTTAATTGAATTAGGACATTCAGTAACTGTAATCGAACATAACGTTGAAGTCATGAAATGTGCCGATTGGATTATCGACCTTGGCCCTGGAGGTGGTAAGTATGGTGGTGAAATTGTTTATCAAGGAACTCCCGAAAAAATTAGTTCTTCAAAAACATCAGTTACTGCAAAGTACATAACAGACAAACTTTAATTATTAGACATAAAAAAAGCCACTCGATGAGTGGCTTTTTTTTCATATTATTTTAATCTATTCTTCTTCGATTTCTATCATCTTAAACGGCACTTTAATTATCGCTTGATAATCTTCTCCTGCCTCTAACATATCTTCATCATCCTCTTCATAATACCAGTTGATAATAACTTCATTACCTCCTTTATGAATAGACTCAAGCTTCTTAAATAAATCAAGAATACATTTACTTGATGAAGTATTAAAATACTCTAACTGGATATTAACCTTAGTTGATTCCTTTGGTCCTCCAGAATAATCATCTAAAGATTCAACTATTGGTTTATAAAACTCAATACTATTCTCAGGTATGGATCTTCCTTTTAGCTCTAACACTCCTTCTTGTGAATCAAAAACAACCGTAGGTGTTTTTGATGTCCCCTCTATAGAAATTTTTCCCATAATTATTATTACTTTTTTTGAACTATGTTAATATATAAACTAAAAAACGAGTACTTCTTATCAACTTCCATGAAATCATAAACCAAATTCTGGCCACTTTTTCTAGCAATATCAATAATTCCTAATCCACCTCCACCTTTATCACTTCTCTCGTCATTATTTAACACTTCTTTATAAAGTGTTTTCAATCCGTCTCTATCTAAAGAATTAACATGATCAATTCTAGATTTCAACCTTTCTACTCTTTCTGTTAAGATATAATTCCCAGTTACGATATTGTAACCGTTATCATTTCTTCCTATCATAAAAATAGCAGCACTTTCCTCATCGATTCCAGTACGCTTCATTTCATCTCTATGATGATATAAGTTTTGTAAACATTCAACAAGAACATTGTAAACTTTACGCTTCATTTTAGATGGTTCTCCTAAGTTATCTAACTTAGTTTCCATTATTTGAAGCATGGATGTAAGCATTTCTGACGTAACGTCTCCCTTGAATGAAAGCATAATATCATTATGCTCCATCTTCCTGTAAAAACTATATATGTCGAATTTCATAAAAGACATAGGTCACTGTAAAATTATAGTTTTTAAACCAAATTAAAAACTTTGTATCAGTTTATAACGCACTGTTTAATACTTAGGTTTCAAATATTAATAAAATAAAGGAGAACACCTTAAGAATAAGCGTAAAAAACATATTTATTAACAATATTTATCCAGATATGTTATCTTTGTAAAATGGCAAAAGAATGGTTTGAGGATTGGTTCGATACAAAATATTATCATATTCTATACAAGAACAGGAATTATAATGAAGCTGAAGATTTCATAGATAATTTGTTAAATTATTTAAAGCCAAATGCTACTGCTAAGTTTATTGATATAGCATGTGGAAAAGGTAGACACTCAATTTTTATAAACAAGAAAGGTTTTCCTGTTGTTGGATATGACTTATCAAAGGAGAGTATAGCTTCTGCTGAAGAATCAGCAAAAAAAGATCTAGAGTTTTATGTTCATGACATGCGTCAGATCTTCAGAACAAATTATTTTGATTTCGCCCTTAACCTTTTCACTAGTTTTGGATATTTCAAATCCTCAAGAGATGAGTTAAATGCGATCCTATCTGCCGCTAAGAATTTAAAGAAAAATGGGACATTAGTAATCGACTTTCTAAATAGAGATAAAGTTATCGCTGGTTTAGCACCTCAAGAAACTAAAACGATTGATGGAATTGAATTTTTCATTTCAAAAGAAATAAAGGATAATCAAGTCGTTAAAACAATTGAATTTACTGATGCTGGAAAGAAGTATAAATACCAAGAATCAGTAAAACTTTTAAGTTTATCAGACTTTGAGGGGTATTTAAACAAGGGAAATTTACAAATCAAGCAGGTTTTTGGAAATTACAACTTAGATTTGCACTCAGAAACATCTGATCGTTTAATTATAATAGCTAAAAAAGTTGGATAGCATCGTTACTCAAATATTACTCTTTAGTATCACCTTTATTGCAGGATCAATATTCTTGTTTGTAAATCTAAAAAAGGATATTTATTTAAAAATATTACTTTCTTTCTCTGGAGCTTTTCTGTTTGGGTTAACAATTCTACATTTTCTACCGGAACTGTTTCGTCATGAATATAAACATTCCTATGGAATCTTCATATTAATTGGTTTCTCATTCCAAATAGTATTAGAATTCCTTACTAAAGGTATAGACCATGGACATTACCACTCTGGCCACTCAAATAAAATAGGAACTTCAGCATTAATTGGTTTATTTCTTCATGCTTTATTTGAAGCAACACCTTTAAGTCACGGACAGGTACATGAGAATGAGCATTTTCACACTTCCTTTCTAATGGGACTTATTTTACACAAACTCCCTGTTGCAATTGTTTTCGGAAGTATGTTAAATCACTATATAGGAAAAAAAGCAAAATCATTTATTATTCTAGGAATCTTTGCTTTAATGGCTCCAATAGGCTTACTACTATCTGAAGAAATTCCTTTCATTCAGAAATCTCAAGAATATTTCATGGCAATTGTAATTGGGATATTTCTATACATATCTACTACTATCTTATTCGAAACAAGTGAAAATCACAAGTTTAATCTTGTTAAATTCATCTCTATAATTGTCGGATTTAGTATTGCAGGATTTATTTAATACTTGTGATCAATTTTGATTAATCTCCCGATAACCAATTTCTATTTCAAAAAAAGTATTTATTAGTGGAGTTGTTGTAATTTTACAATTCGAATTAACGAACAATTTAAAATAAAATAAAATGGCAGTATTAGTAGGAAAAAAAGCACCAGCTTTTAGCGCAGACGCAGTAGTAAACGGTGGAGAATTTGTTGAAGGATTTTCTTTAGATCAGTATAAAGGTAAAAACGTTGTATTGTTTTTCTACCCTTTAGATTTCACATTTGTATGTCCAACTGAATTACATGCATTTCAAGCTAAATTAGCTGAGTTCGAATCAAAAAACACTGCTGTTGTAGGTTGTTCAGTTGATTCTAAATTTTCTCACTGGGCATGGTTAAACACACCAAAAAACAAAGGAGGAATTCAAGGAGTTACTTACCCATTAGTTTCTGATTTATCTAAAACTATCGCTGAAAACTATGACGTTTTAGCTGGTGAATATGATGTAGACGCTGAAGGAAACGCTGCATTTAGTGGAGCTCCTGTTGCATATAGAGGTTTATTCTTAATCGATAAAGAAGGTGTTGTTCGTCATCAAGTTGTAAACGATTTACCAATCGGAAGATCAATTGATGAAGCTTTAAGAACTGTTGATGCTCTTAACTACTTCGAAGAAAACGGAGAAGTTTGTCCTGCTAACTGGAAAGAAGGTGAAGATGCTATGAAAGCTGATGCCGAAGGTGTTGCTGATTATTTAAGTAAGCATTAATCATAAGATTAATATAATTTAAAAGCCTCGATTTTATCGGGGCTTTTTTTATTTCAATTGTTTCGTTATTTTTATAATAAATGGATCAAACAAAACGATTAAGCATAATCCCTTTACTCGCTCTCGGAACAATCCATATATTATTCTTATGGATGATTGTAGTACCCGCAATTGGTTGGTTTTCAATCCTAGGCTTACTCCCATTATTAGCGTACAAATCACTACCACTTAAAGCTAATCACTTAAGTATACCTGAAATTGGTTTAGACATTCTTTCTTTTACCATAGGCATATTATTCACCATGTGGATCATAATGAAATTCGAAACATCTTCCGTTTTTGCTTCAGCATTAATAGGAACACTAGTTTCTTTTATCCCTAATACAGTCTTAGGAATTAAACCTAAACTAATCCAAAATATTAGTCATGCAAAGCTTGCTCTATATGCAGGCTCGTTTACAGGAATGACTGGCTTTCATCATTTCCCTAACCTTCTATCTTTATTTATTGTAGGGATAACGGGTGGTGTATTATACAATATATTAAGAAACAGTTTTACAGGCTTGGGAGGGAAACTAGGATCTATCGGATTTGGCGCCATCATACTATATATCACATTAACAATATGATAGTTTTAATCACAATAACAGCAAGTGTTTTTGGTGGATTTGGCACATTCCTCCTAACTCAAAAACTTCATTGGCATGCAATCAAAGCATCTGCTATACTATCTTTAATTGTTGCAACTCCATTTGAAATTTATGATCTAAATGAATATACATCAATTCCTATTATTGTATTCGGAGCCTCTTTTATAGGAATGAGTAGTGAAAAATTATTCAACAACAAACTTATACTATATGCCTCCATTTTTTTTGGAGTAATATATTCTTTAATAAGTTTCAAATACAATTCAATAGGAGGAACGTTAGGAACAACAGCATGTTTAAGTTGTTTAACTGTACTCGTTTTAAACAGTTTTATCAAAAGAAGCTAAAGCTAATCTATAAGAATCTAAACCAAATCCTAATATCACACCTTTACAAACCGGAGAAATAAACGACTTATGCCTAAACTCTTCTCTTTGATGTGTATTTGAAATATGAACTTCAATAACAGATGTTTCAACTCCAGAAATAGCGTCTCTTAAAGCCACAGACGTATGCGTATATGCCCCAGCATTTAATACAATACCATCATACTCAAAACCAACTTCATGAATCTTATTGATCAATTCACCTTCCACATTACTTTGGTAATACTCTAAAGCGTGTCCTGGGAATTTTTCTTTCAGCGTTTCAAAATAACTTTCAAAAGTTGTTGATCCGTAAACCTCAGGCTCTCTCTTTCCAAGTAAGTTCAAATTAGGACCATTCATTATTAAAATTCTCATAACGCATTGCTTTAATTCAAAAATAAGATTTTTTTTTGGGAGAATAAATTAACTAAAGTTCGAAATGCTAAAGTTCGAAACACCCTTGCTTAAAATTAACTTATTCTTTGTAACTTCACATCTATAAAACCTTAGTATTTCCAACATGAAAACGTCTACAAACTCACTTTATATAATCCTTATTTTTTGTTTCTTTTCTTGTTCTGCAAATCATCAAGACACCTCATCAGAGTTCCACGTCCTATTTGATGGTGAATCCGAAATTAATAATCAAATTTCAATTTCAGCAACAGGTGACGGAATTATAAAAAATACTGATGCTTACTCTGGAAAATCTGTTTTTAAAGTAAGTTCACATAACAAACATTTGGAAATTGGAGTTGATCACTCGCCTACAGCGGGTAGTACGTATCAGTTTAAGGTATTTAGGAAAAAATCCAATTCTAAAGCATTCTTAAGGGTTAGTACAGAAAATGATTTCCTCATGTATTTCCCAGTCGGAAAACAATGTAAGAATGCTAATTGGGAAGAAATAATGGGAGGATTTACAATCCCTAAAAACAGTGATTTTCACAAGCTACACTTCACACTAGTCTGGGACTCTGGAGAGGAACCTGTTTTTTTCGACAACTTAGAAATTGTCAAATCAATTAATCAAACAATACCTCGTATTGATAATATTGAAAAAATAGAATTAACAATTGACAGCAGTGCTTTTAGTAAACTGAATACCATTAGAGATGAGGCATTAAAAGAGAAAGTTTTAATAACAACCAATGACTCTTGGGTAAAAGGGAACATGAAAATTGGATCTGAAAAATTTAAAATTAAACTTCGCTTAAAAGGAGATTGGACTGATCATTTAAGAGGGACGAAATGGTCTTTTCGAATTAAAATTTTAAAAGGCGAAAAATGGAATAACCAAACAACTTTTTCAATTCAAGCCCCTGGAACAAGAAGCTACTCTAATGAATGGTTAGTCCATAAAATAATGAAAAATGAGAATGTACTAACAACCAACTACCAATTCAATCCAGTTGTACTAAATGGCACACCTCTTGGCTTATTTGCTGTTGAAGAACACCCAAACGAATCCTTCTTAAAACACAGAGATCTAGATGGTTTTATATTTAAATATTCCGATGAAGTTCTCTGGAGAACAAGGGCTAAATCTAATAGATTTAAAAATCAATACTATGATGACAAATTCTTTTTAATCTCAAAAATAAAAACCCATACAAAAAAGAATAAAAAGAAGAATTCTAAAAAATACAAAAAGGCCTTTCAAGCAATTGAAGACTTTAAAAACTTAAAAGGAATAGATCATGTTGATAAAGATAAATTCGCTAAATTCTTAGCGTTATGTGACCATACAGGGGCTTACCACTCGATGATTTGGCACAATATAAAGTTATTTTACAATTTAAAGACGAAGAAGATTGAGCCAATTTCATATGACTGCTATACGGATCACGGTGCAATGGTTTTAGACAGAGATACAATTTATGGTTTAGAAAAAAAAGACAACGTTAGGCTCCATTCTCAAGAAGGATCAGTTTATAGAATTTTATTTAATGACAGTATACTTTACTCAAAATACAAAGGGTACTTAAAGTATTATTCTGAAAACGAAGTAGTAAAAAAGAATACTAAGCAATATCAACCAGAACTAAAAAAACAGCTTATATTATTCACCAAAGAAGAACGCCTTAAATCAAGCTCAATCCCTATCCTAGAGGTATTTCCTAAAATTGTTTCCAGGTATTTAAAAGAGGATTACAAGATTACTCAATACATATTTAAACCATCTTCTAATTTTGACAAATACGAAAATGAACCATCTGTTCAAGATGACTTTATTAAATTCAAAATTATCAACGATAGTATTTCGATTATCAATTACAATCCAAAACCAGTAGTAATTTCAAACTTAAAATCTAAGAAAAGAAAGTATAAGTTTATCAAGACGGAAATTCCATCCTACAAATACTTTATAGATAATCCAGCAATCAAAATTGCTTTAATAAAGTAGATTACTCAATAAGAGATTCAAAATAACGATATTGCTCTAATTGGGATCTAACAGCTTTCCCTTTAGTAGATACATATTTATTGCTACCTCTTGCGTTAATTATTCTAGCCTTAACATTATCCTTTAATTGTAAATCAAGGAAATACTTCAATTGAGCCTTAATTTCTTTGTCATAGATTGGAGTTGTAACCTCAACACGCTTATCTAAATTCCTTACTAACCAATCTGCAGAACCTTGGAAAAATAACTCGTCACCATCATTAAAGAAATAGAACAATCTAATATGCTCTAGGTATCTATCTATTATACTCGTAACCTCAATATTCTCACTTAAATCCTTAACACCTGGTACTAAAGAACAAACCCCTCTAATGATCAACTTAACAGAAACACCTTCACAAGAAGCTTCATATAGTTTATTGATTAATTCGGGATCGTTTAAATTATTAAGCTTTATGATAATTAAAGCTTTCTTTCCTTTTCTAGCATTATTAATCTCATCGTCTATCATTTTAGAGAAACGAGTTCTCGTATTAAAAGGAGAGACAATTATTTTATTGAATCGTTTATTCAAGTATGGACGTTCAATAAACTCAAATACTTTTTCTATTTCACTAGTAATTCTCTTATCTGATGTTAATAATGAAACATCCGAATATATTTTAGCAGTCTTTTCATGAAAATTCCCTGTTCCAACATGAACATAAGTATTTTCAGTACGACCTTCTTTACGCTTGATAAGAATTAACTTACTATGAATTTTAAGTCCAGCTAAACCGAAACTAACCTTCACTCCTTCTGCTTCTAAAGCTTCACTCCAGCCAATATTATTCTGCTCATCAAACCTTGCCCTTAATTCAATTAAAACGGTAACATCCTTACCATTCCTAACAGCATTTAATAATGCGTTTATAATTTTAGAATTACTCGCAACTCTATAAATATTAATTTTTATTGTAGTTACATTAGGATCAATTGCCGCCTGACGAAGTAAATCAATAACGTAATCAAATTTCTGGAATGGATAAAACAACATAACATCCTTTTTCTTAAGAACGTCCATGATACTGTTACTTCCTTCTAAATCTTTATTAGCTAACGGCGGCATAGCTGTATTTCTCAGTTTAGACTTTCCTACTTCTGGGAAATCTATAAAGTCTTTGAAATTATGGTATCTTCCTCCAGGTATTAAGTTATCCTTCTTTTCAAGTTTTAACTTCTTGAAAATAACAGCCTTCATATCTTCAGGCATTTCAGCATCATAAACAAATCGAACAAGTTCCCCTGCTTTTCTATTTTTGATAGATTTCGATAATTTATCTACAATTGATTTTGAAATATCATCATCAATATCCAACCCCGCATCACGTGTTAATTTCACATTATATGCTTCAATGGTATCGTAATTAAAGATTGAAAAAACTTGAGGTAAGTTATATCTAATGATATCATCAACCATCATCAAAAACTGCTTCTTCCAAATATTTGGCAACTGAATAATTCTATCTACCGAATCCGATGGAATTTCAATTAGTGCGTATTCAACTTTAGATTTCTTATCCTTCTTGTTATACATTTTCACAAACATATAAGTCGCTGCATCTTTTAAAAACGGGAAAGGTGCTCTCTTATCTATAATAATAGGAACTAGTCCTGTTCTTACTTTATCTGCAAAAAAATCTTTTACGAATGATACATGATCACCAGTAACTTGGTGCTCATTTAAGAAATAAATATCCTCTTTCTGAAGCTCTTTAAGCAACTTAGCATAAGCCTTATCAAAACGTATCTGCTGCTTTAAAACAATTTTAAGAATCTTATCTAAAACCTCTTTTGGATCTTCTCCAGTACTCAATTTATTATTCCCTGCAAGATCACCAACACGTTTAATATTAGCAACTCTTACTCTAAAAAACTCATCTCTGTTGTTCGAGAAAATTCCCAAAAAACGCATTCTTTCAATAAGCGGACTATTTTGATCTTCTGCTTCTTGTAAAACCCTTTCGTTAAAACTTAACCAACTAATATCTCTATTAATCCACTTCGTAGGTACCTTAATTTTTATCATCCTTAAATTGTATGCTCGTCAAACTTTCCTATATATAATAACTCTCCTCCCATTGGATGCACTGCTTCCCAACCGGGAATTTCAAAAGTAATTACAGCAACGTCCGATGTTCGTAATCCAGCAACGGGTTTTGGTTGAAATAAATTCACCAAATCAGACCATGTTGGATTGTGTCCAACCAATAATACTTTCTTATTGGATGAACCTATATTTTTCAAAACCGCCATTACCTCATCCAACCCGGATTCGTATAGACTAGGTTCCAATTGTATTTCTTTTTTAGAATATCCTAGTTCTTTAGAAAGGATTTCAGCTGTATGCTTAGCTCTAACTGCTGAACTCGAAACAACTAAATCAACATCATTAAGCATCTCCTTTAAGGACTTACCTACTTGATGAGATTGCTCGATTCCTTTTTCTTTTAACACTCTCTCAAAATCTGAACTAGCATCCATAATGGATGATGATTTTCCGTGACGTGCGACAATCAATGTGAACTTTTTCATTTTTTCAACCATTTAAGCACTGTTGGCAAATTGTTATTCTTATAGAAATAATAACACTCCTCTTCTCCTCCAAATCCTTTATAAAATCTTGCTAATCCTTCGTTCATACTTCCTTCGAAGTCCAACAGAAGATCAGAACCAGCAAACTCTTCAATTACTAAATTTAATAAATTAAACAATCCACCGCTAGCTTTTCCTTCACTAGAATTTCCAGAAAAAAGAAAAATCAATCGTTTCTCAAATTTCATAAGAACAGCCCCTGTTATCAAAACATCGTTTTCAAAGATTCCTCTAGTAATCAGTGTTTGTTTTTCCTTCGCAATTGAACAAAGCTTAAGAAAGCTTTTATAGTCACTTTCTTTTAAAGTTGAGATCTCAGCACCTTTATCGTTTCTAAAATTGTTGACGATACTGTCAACCTCTATATCTGATTTGTAACTATGATTGGCTTTCTGCGCTTTTTTAATGTTCCGCTTATGATTCGTTGAAAACCCAGTCAACAAATCATCATATGATTTATTCAAAGAAAGAACAACATTCGTTTTAATCTCACCTTGCTTACTTTTCCAATTTAAGCTTAACTCTGTAAACTTAAAATCGAGCTCTAGTTGAGCTAAAGCTACTTTTGTATAATCTTCAATATTATCATTGATTGAAAACAAGCCCAATTGCTGAATAAAGAAAGGTGGATAAACATACTTTAACCCGAATTTACTTCTATTTGGAATTGGAAAAACCGCAGTATAAACACCCTCTTCTTCCCAAACATAAGCATCCCAATTTTCAACAATAGCATCCAAATACCAAGTATTTGCATACACTAATGAGTTAATCGAATTTGCTACGCAATTATCCCAAAGCTCATCGTTGATATTTGATCTTGATTTAAAAATCATTCTTTTCCGTATGCTATCATTTCTTCAAAAATAGCCTTCCAGCCTTTCCAAAGTTTACTATCATTTAAACTGTCGTTATGCCAAAGAGATATAAACTCTCCATCAACCATCCTCACCTCATCAATTAACCTTTTATAATGAGGCATAGCATGTTGAGGACCTATTTTCATGTAATATTTAAGTGTTCCTTCCATTATTGCAAATGGATGAATCTTTAATAATGTCTCTACTTCTAAATCCAAATCGTAGAAATAGAATTGTGTACATAAACCTGCTCTGAAACCATAATGAGATGCATATCCCATTGTAAAGTCATCAGTAATATCTAATTCAATTAAATTTCTATAGGTATCAGGAAGTCTTAATTTTAAAAAATGTTGACGACTTCTCCAAATCTCTCTATTTATCACCTTACTCAATCGTCCTACCTCCTTCTCTAATTTGTTATAATTCTCATTTGAAGCAAAAGAAGGATGAATCCCAATTTTAGAATGATCCGAAATCGATTTTATAAGCGATTGAAATTTCTTACTGCTTATTGGAATGTTCTTATCATTCATTCCATAATCCCCCAAAAGGAAAAAATATATAAAAGTTAGATTTTGATTCACAACCAAATCTTTCTGATATTCAAATGTATCATAAGGATCCTCTTGGAAACCCATCAAAGTTTTAGTTCTTGCTAATGCGTCACTAAAGTTAAAAGACAACAATGATTTACCATACCCCATTAAGGTTCTCACAAATCCTTTTTCTAGATAGGCGTAAGCATTATCAACATCGATTGTTGTTATGAATTTGTATTCTGATTTTACTGGCTCATATACAGGAAACAAATCCTTTAATGCTTCTGAGAATTTACCAGCCCAAATATTAATTACAGGTTGATGTATAAAATCTTCATTGTAAGCTAAACTCTGTTCAGCATCAAAACGATCGTACAAATCTCTCTTATGTGGAAGATACTCTTCATACCTAGATGCTAGATAAAAGGATGCTGCGAAAATATCGAACGGAAACATACTCCTACTCCCCGATCCGAAAAATGCTTTTGTTCTATCAAAAGGAATAATCTTAATTTCCTGATCATTAATTCCCGATTCAAAAAGCAATGTTTTACTTTGTATAAAGAAAGCGCCTTCAATTGGGTTAACAGTATATGCTACTTTTACCCCTTCAACTTCTGCAAACTCATCTCTGGAAGTTATAAGCTTATAATCTACTTTTAAAACATCTTTAAATATTAAATTAAAAGCATACTTAACTCTACTCGTAACTTTATGTGTAAAAATGTAAATCATTAAATAGCGCTTAATATTTTATCGCAGATAAATTCTGCTGCTTTTCCATTACCAAATACTTTTTCAAAAGTACAATCCAAATCATTTAAGTTTTGGTAAGCAGTTATAATGTTATCACCATTCGAACCTGTAAGAATTCCTCCCTTGTTTTCTACAATCTCCACCCATTCCGTTTCTTCTCTCAGAATAATACTTTTCTTATGGAAAAAATAGGCTTCTTTTTGAACTCCTCCTGAATCTGTAATGATTGTATTCGCAGAACTCTCTAACAAAATCATATCTAAAAAAGATACTGGAGGCAATACAATCCAGTCATTTTTTAAAGCCTCTAAATATGAAGCTCCAAAAAACGATAAGATCATCTTCTCTGTTCTTGGATGTAATGGTAAAACGATTTGTTTGTTATCTATTTTCTTGATTGCTTTTAAAGCATCTAGGATTGACTCTAAATTTTCTTTTGAATCTGTATTACTTGGTCTATGACAAGTCACTAAGTTGAACGCTCCTTTTTCAATACCGTAATCAGAAAGTACTTTTGATTGCTCTAATGCCAGTTGCTTAAAATACAAACTGTTATCATACATGATATCTCCACAATGATAAACCTCTTGCTTTCCAACTTCATGCTTAATTCCTTCTGATGCTAAATTCTTAACCCCCTCTGCAGTAGGTGAAAATAGTATAGCACTACAATGATCTGTAGTAATTCTATTAATTTCTTCAGGCATGCTTTTATTAAAGGACCTCAAACCTGCTTCAACATGAATAACTGGAATATGAAGCTTGGCAGCAACTAAAGCTCCAGCTAATGTAGAATTTGTATCACCATAAACTAAAACAGCATCTGGTTTTTCTTTTGTTACAACCAACTCAATTTCACGCATCATCTCTCCGGTTTGCGAACCTTGAAGTTTACTTGAAATCGATAATTGATAATTTGGTGTTGGAATATTTAATTCAGCAAAGAAGTCACCACTCATTTTAGCATCGTAATGCTGACCAGTATGAACAACGACTTCATTGAGTTTCTCTGAGAACTCATTCTTGATTGCTCTAGAAATTGCTGCCGCTTTAATAATTTGTGGTCTAGCTCCTATAATGGTGATTATCTTTTTCATCTACAGTATTAATTCATCCGCAAAGCTATAATAAGAATTTCCTGCAATTATTATGTGATCTATTAAATTAATTTCTAACAATTTACATGCTGATTTAATTTTTTCGGTTACAATTTTATCTTGTTCACTAGGATTTCTATTCCCTGATGGATGATTATGAACAAGCACCATAGAGCTCGCTAGCAGTAATAATGCTTTTTTCATAATCAGCTTACTATCCACTACAGTTCCCGAAACACCTCCTTTACTGATACGCTCCTTCTTTATAATACCATGTGCTCTATTGAGATAGATCACCCAGAATTCCTCATGATTAAGATCCATGAGGTCTGATGACATTTCGAGATAAACATCATTACTACCCGAAATAGAAACTTTGTTCGCTTTCTCTTTATTTCTTCTTCTTGATATTTCAAACAAAGCACAAAGTGTGACAGACTTAGCTTGACCAATCCCTTTAAATTGCTGAAAATCTTCGGCCGACAATCTACTCAATTCTGAAAACTGATTATCTGAATCCTTTAAAATTCTTTGTGATAATTGAATGACTGATTCTTCTCGTGAACCAGATCCAATCATAATTGCCAACAACTCAGCATTGGTTAAAACATCGGCTCCTTTTTCAATTAACTTTTCTCTTGGCCTATCATTTGGAGCAATTAAACTCATATGGTTTTCCATTTCTTTTTTCTTAAAACTATAAAGCCTTAGGAATAGATGTCCAGTATTATGAGATAAGGTAAATTTGAAACCAAATAAAAGGTAAAATGGTCAATTTAATATTATAATCGATAATTTTCGACAACCTACTAGTCCTTGAAAGACTTGTACGTAGCACTATTTTTCATTAAAGAACTCTGCTCTTCTTCTATCTTTTTGAATTCTAATTTAAAATCACCTTTAAAATTACTTTTCAAATTTGTAACACCAAGTTTTTCAATAGAATATAAAAACTTTTTAAGCGCTTCAGGTCTAGCTTCATTACGACTTGCTAAAAACCAAAACAATTGAGCTGAGAAATCATACACCTCTAAATCCATTGCAATATTAGCATATTCATATAGATCATCTAACCTTTTATCTTTATCCTTAAACAAAGAAGCGATAGACAATCTCCTAAACAACAAATACCCTTCTTTCCCATTACTCGCATTTACATCCATATTGTAAAGTGGATTACTTTTATAAACACCAACCTTTGCTTTATTCCACATTTGCTGATCCGACATTTCAGAATCACCACTTTCCAAAGAAAGAGCATTTTGAGAAAAGTAAACTTCGTACTTGCTCCAGGCAGAATTAGGATATAATTTCAAAACACCTTTATAAATGGCAATCGCTTCTTGATATTTACCGGTATTATGAAACTTAAATCCTTCCTGAATTTCACTGTTTAAGACTTGATTGAAAGCCCCTAACCTCTGATACAAGTCATTTAAATAATTATCTGATATAGAATTAGGTGATGAAAACATACGTACTATTTCTATATGCTTCAAAGCATAATCAAACTCTCCTTGTGCAACCAAAGCAAATATTTTTGTAATTGGAAGAAGTTGGTTTCCTTGAGACATTTCCAAAACCGCCCTCCAATAATCAGCGTTCTTATCTAATAATTTAGATATTTCCTGCTTTGAACTAAAGTCTGTTTTAGTAAAAAAAGTTCCTGTATTTACAACTCCTGTGTATTTAGGATCTACTATAGTTTGGTATGCCGATAATACTTTTAAAGCTTCAATCGCGAATGTTTTATTCAATTCATACTTCTCTTTAAGACTTGCCTTGTCATATTGTTCTTGCCTTGCATCAACGGGAGAAACTAATCCATTAAAATCAGTTTGATACTCCGTAAATTTTGAATTGATTAAAAATAAAATTGGAAAATCAACTAACTTTGTATGATCAACTTTAATAGCTAATATTTTCTCTAAAAACGCTTCCTTCTGTTTCTTTTTAATTTCTGGATTAGAGAACACTTCTACCGAGTGATTTCCTTCTGGATGTACGGTGATTAAGACGCCTATTTTTTGATCATCTTTAATGTTTGAAAAAGCTTTTTCTGTTACACCTTTAAGCACTCCAATACTTTCAATGAAACGTTCTTGATCAACGTTTACATCTGCAATATTGTCATTTTCCAACAATGTTATAACAATCTCTGGACTGTGCTGAGCAATAAGGTTAATAGTAATTAAGAAGGATGTTAGAATAGAAATTATAAATTTTCTCATTTCAATATCATTCAGTTTTTAATTTTACAAGAAATAAAATTACATCTGAATATGATTAATATTCTCAAATGGCTCTGGAAGATCTTTCGCATCAACATCAATCAATTGTAATATATCTCTTGAGATACCTCTTGAGATATTTGAAATCGGAACATCATTAGGTGAACCTTCAAATGGATTCTCTCCAGCTAAACCAATTCTAAGCATTGTATTAAATACCCAAATAACAATAACTGTAAACGGAACATTTAACCAAACAAAGTACTTCCCTATAATTGGGCTTGTTTCTTCAATCCCAGCTCCCATACTTGCAAAAACAGGAATAATCGCCATTGGCAATAACCACATGAAAATATGTACAAAATGATAACCGATACTTCCGTATTGTTTTGGGTAAGGGAAGTTTTTAATCCTTTCTGATTTTCCTTGAAGTGCTGTTAAATCTTTTAAGATCACCTGAAGATTTAACAAGCTGAAATCCCATAATTTCTTTTCATTTGTTAAAGTTCTCAAATGTTTTGATTGCAAACTCATTACTGCGTTTGGTTTATTATCCTGAGCCATTACATACTTGTATTCTTCATCCGATAAATATGGTTTTAAAGATTCTTCTAATGTTGTTAAATATTCAGGAACATTATACTGAAATGTAGCTTTCTCCATCAAAACTTCATACTTAGTCTCCCACTGCTTTCTTGCTCTCATTGCATAACGTAATGTTGTCAGCCAAGCAATATGACGATTGGTAACTATCAACATTACTTCTGACTCATCTTTTAAAGCCTCAGAGCGGTGCATGTAAAAACTATCCTGAAGTGTAATAATTAAAGTCCTTGAATTATTCACAATACCACCCCAAATCTTACGTGCTTCCCAAATCCTATCGTATGCAGCATTATTCTGAAAACCAATCATAAAGGCTACTGCTGTACCAACTAATCCAACTGGAGCCAATGGAATTTGCAACCATTTAACACCTAATAGTTCATATAGAATTGTTATCAAAATTGACAACATAAAGAAGAATATAATCTCTCTTTTAGTCCATATCAATACATTCTTAAATGGAAATCGTCTTTGTACGTACATGCTTTTTTATTTTTGAAAAGAATTCAACGAAGATACAGCAAAGCTTTTTTCAATTATCATAAAATGACATCAAAAAAATCTATCTATCCCTTCTAAGATAATTGGAGTTTCCAAAAGAGTACTAGCGCCCTTTTCTATTATTCTTGGCGCAACTTAATTGGTGGCCGCCTTTAATTTAAACTTAATACACGTATCAGAAACAGATGCTTTTCTAACGTACAAGAAACCTCTATTCTCTTGCAAAATGGTACCTACAGAAAACCTTTAATCAATCCCTGTCCCATTTAATTCAACATCTAATTGAGATATTTAAGAGTCTTAAAGTGGAAGGAATCCGTTTTTCGGGTGACTATCAATCAGCATTATTTGGTAAAGTGATGAGTACTGCCGGTTGCTAGGTTTAGAGTTAGGACTAACTTGCGGTTGTCATACCGCAGACGTGAAGCTGTCCCCCCATCGTCCACTGCTATCTGTGCTAAGTTTGAACCTCATATACTGCAACGGCGATTGTAAACGG
>CAWVWF010000012.1:0-34941 GCA_963933885.1 uncultured Flavobacteriales bacterium
TTAATAGTGAATAGTTGACCTTTTTAAATAGGGTAAATTAGACCCGACTGCCCTGCATGCTACTCCTTATTCTTTGAATCAATAATAATTGTTACTGGGCCATCATTTAACAAATCAACTTGCATATCCGCCCCAAATTCTCCACACTCTACTTCCTTGTTAAGTATAACACTCAAACTTTTAATGAATGCTTGATACATTTCATTAGCAAAGACTGGTTCACCTGATTTTTTAAAACTTGGTCGATTTCCCTTTTTTGTACTAGCGTATAATGTAAACTGACTAACAACTAAAGCATTTCCTTGAATATCAATTAATGACTTATTCATTGCTCCATGCTCATCTCCAAAAATCCTCAGTCGAGAAATTTTACCTGAGAGCCAATCTAAATCTTCTTTTGAATCAGAATCTTCAACTCCAAGAAAGATTAATAAACCTACCCTGATTTCTCCAATTAGACTTTTATTCACCTTGACCGATGCATTAGTTACTCTCTGAACAACTGCTCTCATTACCTATAATTTTCAGTCTCATCGTTATTATAAATACTTAAGTATGAATTGTAGCGCTCTTCCGAAATTTCACCAGCTTCAACTCCAGCCTTAACTGCACATTTTGGTTCATTTACATGAACACAGTTATTAAACTTACAATTAGGTTTATACTTAAGAATCTCTGGAAAGAAGTTACCTAACTCTTCTCGTTCAATATCTACAATCCCTAATCCTCTAATTCCTGGAGTGTCTATAACAAATCCACCATCAGGTAATTCAAACATTTCAGCAAAAGTGGTTGTATGAACTCCTTGCTCATGGGCTTCAGAAATCTCACAAGTTCTTAATTCGAAATCTGAAGATATTTTATTTAACAAACTAGACTTTCCAACTCCTGAGTTTCCAGAAACAACAGAAACTTTGTCTTTAAGTATCTCATCAACCTTATCAAGGTTAATATCTTTTTCAACACTAATTGGAATTAAGTTAATTCCAGCTTCTTCATATATCATTGCCCAATCAGCGAGAATCTCTAATTCTTTATCAGAATAAACATCTAACTTATTAATTAAAATTGTGACAGGTATACTATAAGCACTAGCTGTAACTAAGAATCGATCAATAAATTCCAATCGAGTTTGAGGCTGAATGATTGTAGCGATTAATATTGCTTGATCTACATTGGAAGCGATAATATGATATTGCTTAGAGAGGTTTACAGACTTCCTAATGATATAATTCTTACGATCATCAATACCTTTTATAACTCCAGTATCCTTACCTCCCTCTTCATCAAAATCAACCCAATCTCCGACAGAAACTGGATTAGTAACTTTAAGTCCTGCGATCCTAAATTTACCTTTTAAACGGCACTCTATAATAACACCGTTTTCTTTACGTACCTTATACCAACTACCAGTTGATTTGACAACAAGTCCTTTCATATGTTTAAAATTAATATTTTAGTAGAACAAATCAGATAAATTATGTCGATTAAGGTTGAAAATGTTACAAAATTATACGGAAAGCAAAAGGCTTTAAACAAAATAAGCTTCGAAATAGGTACCGGAGAAATTGTTGGCTTCTTAGGTCCTAATGGTGCAGGAAAATCTACTATAATGAAAATAATATGTAGTTACATCACTCAAAACGAAGGTAATGTAGAGGTTTGCGGATTAAATGTAATTGAAGAATCTATCGCATCAAAGAAGAAAATAGGTTACCTTCCTGAGCACAATCCTCTTTATTTAGATATGTATGTAAAGGAGTTTTTATCTTTTATAGCTGACATTCATAAAATTAAGAATAAGCAAGAAAGAATAGACGAAATGATCGAGGTTACTGGATTAACCCCTGAAAAAAACAAAAAAATCAGTGAGTTATCAAAAGGATTTCGTCAAAGAGTTGGAATTGCAAGCGCCTTAATTCACAATCCAGAAGTTTTAATATTGGATGAACCAACAACTGGTTTAGACCCTAATCAGTTAAAAGATATTAGAAACTTAATTAAAGAAATTGGAAAAACTAAAACTATAATGCTTTCTACACATATTATGCAAGAGGTAGAAGCTATTTGCGATAGAGTGATTATCATTAAACAAGGTGAGATAGTTGCTGACAATGCGATATCTAACTTGAAAGAATCAAATGAAATACATATAGAAGTAGAGTTTGATAAACCAATAGATCAAAAGCTACTTGATGAACTAGACCATGTTTTACAAGTACATCAAATAGAGGACAATAAATATAAAATCAAGTCTACTTCCGACATTCGCCCACTAGTTTCCCAACTTGCAATAAATGAGGGGAACCTTGTGCTTAGTATGCAAGTTAAAGAGAGTAATCTAGAGGAGATATTTCAAAATCTTACTGAAAGCAATATTAAAACCTAAACAATTTTTTATTTCGAGATATTAGTCGTTTTTTTGCACCTCATTACTATTAACCGTTATATAAATGGCAAATTACTTATTCACTTCTGAATCAGTTTCAGAAGGTCACCCAGATAAAATAGCAGATCAGATTTCTGATGCACTAATAGATAACTTTTTAGCTTTCGATCCTCAATCAAAAGTGGCTTGTGAAACACTAGTAACAACTGGTCAGGTTTTCTTAGCAGGTGAAGTTAAATCAAAAGCATATTTAGATGTTCAAAGAATTGCGAGAGATGTAATTCAAAAAATTGGATATACTAAATCAGCTTATATGTTCGAAGCTAAGTCTTGTGGGGTTCTTTCTGCAATTCACGAACAATCTCCAGATATTAACCAAGGTGTTGATCGTGTTAATCCTGAAGAACAAGGTGCAGGAGATCAAGGTATGATGTTCGGATACGCAACTGAAGAAACAGAGAACTATATGCCTTTAGCATTAGATCTTTCTCATAAATTATTAATTGAGCATGCAGCATTAAGAAGGGAAAATAAAGACATTCCTTACTTACGTCCTGATGCAAAATCTCAAGTTACTATTGAATATTCTGAAGAGAATGTTCCTTTAAGAATTGATTCAATTGTGTTATCTACACAACATGATGACTTTGACGAAGAAGTAACTATGCTTGCTAAAATCAAAGAAGATATAGTTAA
Organism: uncultured Flavobacteriales bacterium; assembly: GCA_963933885.1. Taxonomy (GTDB): domain Bacteria; phylum Bacteroidota; class Bacteroidia; order Flavobacteriales_C; genus CAWVWF01. The sequence goes on from CAWVWF010000012.1 coordinate 3,086, forward strand.
AATATTAATTCCTAGAGTTGTTGCAAAATTACCAGCAGACTTACAGGCATTATTTAACGATCAGATTGTTTACCACATCAACCCAACTGGGAAATTTGTTATTGGTGGACCTCATGGTGATACAGGTTTAACTGGTAGAAAAATTATCGTTGATACTTACGGAGGAAAAGGAGCACACGGAGGTGGAGCATTTTCTGGTAAAGATCCTTCTAAAGTTGATAGATCAGCTGCCTATGCAACTCGTCATATTGCAAAAAACTTAGTTGCTGCTGGATTATGTTCAGAAGTACTTGTACAGGTTTCTTATGCAATTGGTGTTGTTGAACCAATGGGGATTTTCATTAACACATACGGAACAGCTAAAGTTGGAATGGATGATGGTGAAATCGCTAAAATAGTTAAAGAAATTTTCGACATGCGTCCTTACGCTATCGAGCAACGTTTGAAATTAAGAAACCCAATGTATTTAGAAACTGCAGCCTACGGACACATGGGACGTAAAAATGAAGTTGTTACAAAAAAATTCATAGGCTCTGACGGTGTTGCTAAAGAATTTGAAGTTGAATTATTTACTTGGGAAAAATTAGATTTCGTTGACAAAGTAAAAGCTGGTTTTAACTTATAAAACGGTATACAAAAAAGACTTCCTTATTATAAAACACAAAAAACCTATACTATTAATTTAGTATAGGTTTTTTTTATGTTCAGTAATACAAATAAAAAATGATCATGTCTTCAAAACTTAAAGACATAAAAAAGTCCGAAGATGAGAACAACTTCGGACTTTTAACAATATGATATAAAGACTTTATTAGCCTCTATTTATTTTCTATATGTTACTGCATTAACAGCATCTATAATTCTACCTTTATTTGGAAGAGTAGCTTCTACCATATTAGCACCGTATCCCATAGGAACATCTCTCATTGTTACTCTTTCTATTGGAGCATCTAAATGATCGAAAGCCTCTCTCTGAACCTTATATGCTATCTCTGTTGAGATTGAAGCTAAAGGCCAAGCTTCTTCAACGATCACTAATCTATTTGTTTTCTTTACAGACTCAAAAACACAATCATAATCAATTGGTCTTACAGTTCTTAAATCAACAATTTCAACTGAAATCCCACTTTTTTCTAATTCATTTGCAGCTTTAACAACCGTATGATAAATCTTACCAAAAGTAACAATTGTTACATCAGTTCCTTTTCTCTTAACATCAGCAACACCAAGTGGAATAATATATTCTCCATCTGGAACTTCACCTTTATCACCATACATTTGCTCGCTCTCCATAAAGATTACAGGATCATTATCGCGAATAGACGCTTTAAGTAAACCCTTAGCATCAGCCGGAGTTGATGGAACAACTACTTTTAAACCTGGAGTGTTCGCATACCAGTTTTCAAAAGCTTGAGAATGCTGAGCTCCTAACTGACCAGCAGAAGCTGTTGGTCCTCTAAAAACTATTGGAACATTAAATTGTCCTCCACTCATCAAGCTCACTTTAGCTGCTGCATTTATGATTTGATCAATTGCAACAAGTGAAAAGTTAAATGTCATGAATTCAATAATTGGTCTTAAACCATTCATTGCTGAACCAACACCAATTCCTGCAAATCCATTCTCTGCAATCGGTGTATCTATAACTCTTTCTGGACCAAATTCGTCCAACATTCCTTGTGTAACTTTATATGCCCCATTGTACTCTGCAACTTCTTCACCCATCACGTAGATATTTTCATCTACCCTCATCTCTTCTTGCATGGCCTCTAAAAGTGCCTCTCTGAATTGTAAAACTCTCATATGTTGAAATTTTAAGATCCCAAATTTAAGAAATTCTAATGAGAAATAGACATGAAATATATGTTATGTTCAACAACCAGAAAAAAATGGGTTTATAGCAATTGTATTGCAATTTAATGATTTTTAATACGTATTTTAATACCATCCTTTTAGCGTGAATCTTTTTTACGAAAGTTGCCGTAAGGGTTGAGCTTAAAGATAAAATTCAATTTAAAATATAAATACAAAAATATGAAGATTTTAGTATGCATTAGTAGCGTTCCAGATACGACTACTAAAATCACTTTCACTGAAAATAATACGAAGTTTAATGCAAGTGGAGTTCAATTTGTTATCAATCCAAATGATGAATTTGGATTAACAAAGGCACTTATACTTAAAGAAACTAATCCAGGATCTACAGTAACTGTAATTCATGTCGGACCCGTTACGAATGAACCAATAATTCGTAAAAGTTTAGCTATCGGTGCAGATGATGCTATTAGAATTGACACAGATGCTATAGATGCTGTACAAGTTGCTAATGAAATTGCAGCTTATGTAAAAGCTAACCCATTCGATTTAATTATCACAGGAAAAGAATCCATAGATTATAATGGAAGTATCGTCCCACATATGTTAGGAGAACTTTTAGGAGTTGCTTCGGTTTCGCCATGTATTGGTTTAAATATCAATGGTACAACAGCTGAGATGGTTGCCGTTGTAGATGGAGGTAAAGAAAATGTAACATCAAATTTACCCGTAATTGTCGGGGGGCAAAAAGGATTAGTCGACGAAAAGGAATTACGAATTCCAAATATGAGAGGTATTATGCAAGCTAGATCTAAACCATTAAACGTGGTTCCTGCATCTGGAGCTTCAGCTTCTCAAAGTGTAAACAGTTATGAATCACCAGCGGCTAAATCAGCATGTACAATGATTGATGCAAATAATGTTGAAGAACTTGTAAACTTATTACAAAACGAAGCTAAAGTTATTTAAGAACGCTCTAAAGAAATTTAATATGTCTGTTTTAGTATATATAGAAAACACTGATGGTAGTGTTAAGAAAAACGTAATTGAAGCTGTATCTTATGCTATAGCGTATGGTACTGCAGTTGGGAAGCCAGTTGTAGGTGTTTCAATTGGTAATGTTACCGATGAAGAATTAAAAAAAGCTGGTACAGCTGGTTTATCCAAAGTAATAAAGATTGATGGTTATGATTATAACAATCATCAAATTGCTTCAAGCGTTTTAGCTGATATCGCTAATTCACAAGGAAGCTCTACTGTGATCATGTCAAGTTCCAATCAAGGGAAAGGAGCTGCGCCAAGATTAGCTGTAAAATTAGGAGCAGGTATAACTACTGATGTAATTGATGCTCCATCTTCAACAGCTCCTGTAGTTGTTAAAAAGAAAGGATTTTCTGGTAAAGCCATTTTAAATGTTGCTTTATCTAATGATAAAAATGTAATTACAGTTGCTGTTAACTCCTTCGGAGTAAAAGAATCAGCTACAGATTGTTCAATTGAAAGTGGGAGTTCTACTGCCACTGATACAACTTTAGCTCATGTTTCATTTGAAAAAGACACATCTAAACTATCCTTAACTGATGCAGAACTAGTTGTTTCGGCAGGAAGAGGATTAAAAGGTGCTGAAAACTGGGGTATGGTTGACGAACTAGCAGAAGCTCTTGGAGCTGCAACAGCATGTTCAAAACCAGTTGCAGATATCGGATGGAGACCGCATCATGAACATGTAGGTCAAACAGGAATTGCTATTTCTCCTAACTTATATATTGCAATAGGAATTTCCGGTGCTATTCAACATTTAGCGGGTGTTAGTTCTTCAAAAACTATTGTTGTTATCAATACTGATCCAGAAGCTCCTTTCTTTAAAGCAGCTGATTATGGTATTATTGGAGACGCATTCGAAGTTGTACCAAAATTAGTAGCAGCAGTAAAAGCTGCGAAAGCATAATTTTTAACAAGTAACAAATAGAAATGTGTAAGGAATTTCGTATCCTTGCACCTTGCTAAATAGGTGTTGATGAATAAAATTGGTCTTGAAATAATTGGATTATCGTACAGTCAAACACAGTCTGGTGCTTATGCATTGGTTCTGGGTGAAAAGGATGGTAAAAGAAGGCTTCCTATTATCATAGGTGGTTTCGAAGCACAGGCAATTGCTATAGAGTTAGAGAACATGACTCCAAGTAGGCCGTTAACGCATGACCTTTTCAAAACATTTGCATCTACTTTTGAAATCAATATTAAGGAAATAATCATTTATAATTTAGTAGAAGGAATTTTCTTTGCTAAGTTGGTTTGTGAACAAAATGGTAAAACTGTTGAAATTGATGCAAGAACATCAGATTCAATTGCATTGGCAGTTCGTTTTAACTGTCCAGTTTCTACTTATGAGTTTATCTTGTCTTCAGCAGGAATCATCTTAGATGATGAAAATGCAGAACTTGGTGAAACAGAATTAAGTACTACAGAAGTTACTGAACTAATTAAAGAAGACCCAAATGATGTTTCCAAAAAATCAATTAGTGATTTAGAGCAAATGCTTGATGAAGCAATTCGAAATGAAGATTATGAACGAGCCTCTCTTCTTCGAGATGAAATAAATAAAAAGAAAGCTAACTAGAAACAAAAAAGACCTGAACTATCAGGTCTTTTTTGTTTTATAGATATTTTGAAATTCTTTAGCTCTTTTACTTTAAGATTATCTTTCTTAAATCATATTCAAATCGCTGACTAGGTGATTTAGCGTCTCCGTAAATAACCTTCCCCTTCGGACCTATTAAGAAATACTTCTCAGGAGAAATACTCGCTTTCTGAACCCTAAAATCCTTTATCCGATAATCTGAAAGGAGTTTGGGATTATGATTGTAATAATAAAAGAATTCTTTATTCAACTGCTTTGCTAAAAAGGTATCATATGTTTTCCTTTCAATATCTGTAGCTATACAAACAACCTCCAACTCATCTTTGTATCTTTCCTTTAAGTAATTGAGAATCTCTACTTCTTTTTCAAAGTTTGTATTCCAAGCTTTGAAAAAGCACATGTAAACATACTTTCCTTTATAGTCTTCTAAGTTAAAATTAACCTCATCATAAGTTATAGCAATTAATGGAGCAGGATAACCTGATGCCAAATGGTTAAGATGTTTTTTTATGTTTTTAGCAATTATGATATGTTGTGGGTATGCTGTTGAATTAATGATCTTATCCAAAGTGGTATTAATTCTTGATTTTCGATAGAAGTACGAATTTGATATTTCGAATAATCCTTTTAATAATATAAGCTCATTCAACTCTCTATTATAGCTTTCTTTTTGATAAACCTCAGTAAGCATTCTGTTTAAGTCTCCCCTCAAAATATAAGTATGGAAAGGAGATTTATCTTGAGTTTGTATACCATTCTTCATATGCCCTCTAAAAAACATATTAAATACCTGCATACCTTGAATGTTGTCACTTAACCCACTTGAATTGTCGAAATATTTTTTTGAAAAGTCATCTCTAAATTGGCGAAGCACAAACATTTGTAATTCACCAGTTTTAAACTCCAAGTATTTTTTGAAAAATGGGTTTTTAACGGATTCAAAAGTAAGCTGAACGCTATCTGTAAATTGCTTTACAAATTTATAATTCCTTCGATAACTTCCTGATGTATATAAAAAGTTGGAAGACATTCTTTCCAGTGAGTCTATCAAATAGTTAATTTCTCCTGGATACAAGTTTTTGATTATTGCCTTTCTAACATCCTTAGCAAAAAAACCATGAGAGTTATCTAAATCTTTTATTGAAGCGGTAATATTAACGAAATATGATTTTCCTGGTGATAGATATAACGTTCGCTCAACTTTGTTTAAAGTAATTATAGCAAACTGTGTCTTTTTTAACTTAACGCTCAAGTTATAATTACCATGTTCATCAGTAAAACCTTTTTTTACAATCTTCTTTGTATTTGTAATAAAGTCTTCGATTATAACAATGTTTACTGGCTGGTTTAAGTAGGACCCTCCGTTTAAGCCTATAATACTTCCTTTAACCACAACAGGCTGAACTCCTCCAAAAGAATTGAAGGCGAAACACAAAAAAGAAAATATTACTAGAAAAACCTTCATTTAGATCAAATCACTTATTTCATTTGGCAAAAACTGAACAACATCTCCACCGTTCTTTAAAATATCACGAACTATCCCGCTATTTATTGCAGAATATTCTGGATCGGTCATGAAGAAAATTGTTTCAATATCTCCGTCAACCTTATTGTTCATTATAGCTATGCTCTTTTCGTATTCGAAATCTTTAACATCTCTTAACCCTCTAACGATAAAATTCGCCTTCTGCTCTTTACAAAAATCAACGGTTAAACCTTTATAAGTCATTATCTCAACATTACTTTCCGACTGGAAAACTGCTTTAAGGTGACTCTTTCTCTGATCCAAATCAAAAAAGCATTTCTTGGAACTATTAGTTCCTATTGCAATAATAACTTTATCGAAAAGTGGTAAAGCTTTCCTAACAATGGCAGCATGCCCTTTTGTTATAGGATCAAATGAACCTGGAAAAACCGCTATCTTTTGAGTACTCATAGTTTTAAAATTACAAGTTTATTAGTCACATGATTTAACTATCATTATTACTTATAAAAATCACTTTGTTGAAACACTGAAAACATAGAGCATTTCTCTACAGATTTGCTCACTTCTTTCTATGTATTTTTCCAACTGTTGTGGGGTACCATCAGCTACTTTTGGATCTTCATATTTAATTGGAATACGAGCAGAAGCATTTGGAATAAATGGACAGTTTTTATCCGCATTATTACAAGTCATTATAGCTGCGAAACCTCTTTGTGGATTAAAGTCATCATCATATTTTTTCGAAAAACATATAATTGGATGAGCTGTTTCACTATAGTTAATAGCATATATTGGATTACCTCCTTCTGATAGTTTCAAAACGGGAATACCAGCTTGTTTTATTGCATCAATTCCTGATTGAAAAAAAGCAGTTGCTTCTGTCCCTCCTGAATAACTTTTAATTTCATCAAATCCGTAATGATCAGCAGCTATTTGAGCCCAAATTTGTGATAAGTGACTCCTTCTTGAGTTGTGTGTACAAATAAAGATCAAATCCGCTTTACCTCTTTTAGAGCTTACAAAATTCGATAATTCTCTCAATTCTTCTTTTCTTGAATCCGAGATTAAACTAAATTCCGAAATTCCGTTTTCTATCGTATTATTCATAGTCATCTATATTAGCAACATCCGCTCCCTGGAGTACAAGACTCTGCAGATGAATCAATTTTTAATTCTTCTAATTTAAGCTCTTTTGGCTCTTCAGGCATACAACAAGCATTTGCCTCTCCCCCTGTATAGTGAGGATCGTTAAACTCAACATCTTCATGAAAGTAATATACTTCCCACTGAACTCCATCTGGATCTTCTGCCCAGAATTTATCTTGAATTGAATAACAACAAGCTGTTCCTATTTCCTCTTTTGATACTAGACCTAATAATTTTGCAGACTCTAGTTTCTCCAACATCAACTCCTTTGTTTCCACTTGAAAACCTAAGTGCCCAAAATTAGATTGGACTCTATCCGCATTCTCAATGAATGAGATAATCAATGAAGGTTCATCTAAAATAAACTTAGCATAACCGGATTTAATTTTCGCTGGAGCTACTCCAAAAAAACCTTTATAAAACTGAATAGTTTTTTCTAAATCACTTACATAAAGTGAAACATGCATTCTAGGATAATCTTTTTTCATCTTCTCTTTTTTTTAATCAACAACAATCACCTTTTTTACAATCATAAGATTGAAACAGATCATTAAATAATATTTTCAAAGTACTCCAAACATCAGGGTTAATACAGTAACACAATTTACTTCCTTCTATCTCTCCTTTAATCAATCCAACAGTTTTCAATTCTGTTAAATGCTTAGAAATAGTACTCTGAGCTAATGGTAACTCATCAACGATATCATTACAGATACAAGAAGGATTTTCAATCATATAAATGATAATTGCCATTCTTGCAGGATGACCAAGTGCTTTCGCTAATGATGCCAATTCAAGTGTTTTCTTATCGAAACCTTCCATTTTCACAATCCCCATATCGCAATATTACGATATAACGATGTATTTTGCAAACTTTATTAAAAAGATTATTTTCACACAACATTAAACCACCTCCTTTGTCGAAGATTATTTTAGTTTGTTTTTCCATATTTATAGCATTCTATATCATAGCTACATTTAAATATGCTGGAGGTTCTTTATCAACACCAACTGCTAGTAATTTTTTATGGACTGAGAATTACTTTTGTGACATGATGAATTCCACATCTATAAATGGTAAAAAGAATCTATCCAGACCATTTTCTATCGTAGCTCTAATCAGTTTATGTATAGGGATCACAACATTTTTTATTTGGTTTTCAAATGAAAAAATGAGACAAAACAACTACAGTAAAACGTTAAAAATCACAGGAAATTTAAGCATATTTTTTACAAGTTTAATTTTCACCACATGGCATGACCAATTTATAATCTTGGCTATAATTTCTGGTATAATTCCCTCTGTTATAATTTTATATGCGATTTTAAAGAACATTAACATTTATGATATTGCGTTTACCTTATTTGTCTTTACTTTTCTGATCGGATACATTTTGATTTACTATTTAAATATATTCGAGACCGCTCATCCCATTATTCAAAAATGCGCTGTCCTTTTGGGACTTATTTGGATTATTAAAACTAATTTTAAAGCTGAGGATAGAAGATGAAAGTTTTAGATGTATTAATTGTAGAGGATGAAGTAGCAGTAGCAAAATCTATTGAAGCCTTACTTTCTTTGAATGATAATGTAAACGTTGTTGGATTAGCACATCAAATTGATGATGCAGAAGCAATGATTAAGAAGCTAAGTCCTGATCTTGTATTACTAGACATCAAACTAAGCCCAACAGAAACTGGTTTTGATTTACTAGACAGAATTTCAGATTTAAAATTCAAATTCATATTTATTACTGCTTTCAACGATTACGCTTTAAAAGCATTTAAATATAACGCTGTTGATTATATACTAAAGCCAATCGATCCAGAAGATTTAGAAGCAGCAATTGAAAGAACTGGAGAAAGGTTAGTATCTGAAAACCCAACTGAACAAATCAATTCTTTGGTAAAGTTCATGAACTCAAATTCATTCGTTCAGAAAAACATACTATTTAGAACTGCTGAACAAATTAGAGCTGTTGATATTGATGATATTATCAGATTAGAATCCGACGCAAACTATACTACTGTATCTTTAAACACAGGAAAGAAAATTACAATCTCTAAATCTTTAAAAGAATATTCTGACATTCTTGAAGAACGAGGGTTTTTTAGAGTTCACCAATCTCATTTAATCAATCTTAATTATTTCGAATTATTCGAAAAACAAGATGGTGGATATATTGTTTTAAAAGATGGGACTAGTATTCCTGTATCAAAAAGAAAGAAACAATTATTACTAAACTTCCTAGAGACGTTCTAAATCCTCAGGTGTGTCTATTCCAATACTTTCATGTTTTGTTTCAGCTATAAAGATTGAAAATCCATTCTGAAGCCATCTTAATTGTTCCAAACTTTCACATGCTTCTAAAGATGATGTTGGTAATTTAACAAGCTCCTTTAGTACTTCGTATCTGTAACCGTATAATCCAATATGTTTGTAGTAATCATGTTTACCTAACCACTCACTTGCCTCTATACCTCTAGCAAAAGGAATCGGACTTCTAGAGAAATACAATGCTCGTTTGTCGTTATCAGAAACAACTTTTACAACATTCATATTCTGAACATCCTCAACATTGTTCAACTGCTTCTTTAGCGTTGCAATTTGTGTATTTGGATTTTCAAATAAAGAAATCAATTGTTCTAATTGTTCAACATGAATAAAAGGTTCATCTCCTTGAATATTTACAACTACATCGAAGCTTTCATCCAATCGATTAATTACTTCTCCACACCTGTCTGTTCCACTTTGATGATCTTCTGAAGTAATCATTGCTGAACCTCCAAAATCATTAACCACCTTTTCTATTCTAGCATCATCAGTTGCAACAATCACTTTACTAAATACACCTGAAGAAACAGCCTTTTCATAAACACGCTGAACCATTGGTTTACCTTGAATACTTACCAATGGTTTACCTGGAAATCTTGTTGATGCAAAACGAGCTGGAATGACTGCAATTATCTTCATGGTTGTAAAATTACAATTTATGTAGGCATTCTGCACCTTTTTCTAACTCATCATTGTTTTTCGCAAAACAAAACCTTAAAACTTGGTCTTGTCGTTTCTCATGAAAGAACCCTGAAATTGGAATTGAAGCTATTCCGTAATCTATCGTCAAGCGATCTGCAAAAGCCTTATCAGCTTCATCCGTAATTTTGGAATAGTCTAACAATTGAAAGTAGGTTCCTGAACATTTTTTCGGTTCGAACTTACTTCCTTTCACACAGTTTAAAAAGAAGTCTCGCTTGTCTTGAAAGAACTGATTAAGTTCTAAGTAAGCATCTTTATTATCTGTGAAATCTGAGATAGCATATTGAAATGGTGTACTTACAGCATAGACTTGAAACTGGTGACAATTCACAAACTTATCCATTAGTTCCTTCGGTGCACAAACATACCCCATGCGCCATCCAGTTACATGGTATGTCTTACCAAAAGAGTAAACAACAAACGATCTTTCTGCTAATTCAGGATATCTACAAACACTCTCATGTCTCTGTCCATCAAATGTTAAGTGCTCATATACCTCATCAGATAATATAATAATATTCGAATCTAACACTATATCTTTTAATGATTGAATATCATTTGCATCCCATACAGTTCCACTTGGATTCTGAGGTGAATTAACAACAATCATTTTAGTTTTCTCAGATACTTTATTCTTTACATCTTCCCAATCTATACTATAATCACCTTGCTTCAATTGAGAACGAATTGGAACACCTTTGTTTAACAAAACTGCTGGTTCGTAACAATCATAAGCTGGTTCAATTATGATTACCTCATCTCCCTCATAAACCACTGATGAAATCGCTGTATATATCGCCTGAGTAGCTCCTGCTGTAATACATATCTCATTTTCTGGATTATAAACATAACCATATAAATCAGCAGTTTTCTGAGCTAATTTCTCTCTTAAAGAAAGCAGTCCAAGTAATGGTGCATATTGGTTCTTCCCTTCAGTCATGTGCTTAGAAACTAAGCCCAACAAATCCTTATTTGCTCCGAATCCAGGGAAACCCTGTGCTAAATTTATTGCTCCATGCTTATTAGCTAGAGCGGTCATTACTGGGAAAATGGAAGTTCCAACGTGAGGTAATTTCATAATAACTAAATTGATATTTCTAAGATAGTTTATTACTTGTTAAAAGAACTTTTATTAAATTGGTAAATGAGATTTAGTTCTCAGGAAATTACTGCACGATATGAAAAAGAATAAATTAGGAACATCGGATTTAGAAGTTAGTAGAATTTGTTTAGGAACAATGACTTGGGGTGAACAAAACAACCAAGACGAAGCCTTTGCTCAAATGGAATATGCTATCGAAAAGGGTATTAACTTTTTTGATACTGCTGAAATGTATTCCGTACCGGGGAACAAAAGAACTGCTGGTTCAACTGAAAAAATTATTGGTAACTGGTTAGAAGAAACTGGAAACCGAGAAAATGTTCTTTTATCTACTAAAGTGGTTGGTAATGGTGTTTCTTATATTAGAAATGGTCCTGATTTTTCTAAAGATCAAATCAATAGAGCTATTGATGGAAGTTTGAAAAGACTGAAAACTGATTCTGTTGACTTATACCATTTACATTGGCCTGAAAGAGAGAATAACCGTTTTGGAACAAGACTTTATCCTTGGGAGAAAAATGTAAATTGGAAAAACAACTTCATGGCCATTATCGAAACCATGAATGAATTACTTGAAAGTGGTAAAATTAAGAACTGGGCATTATCAAATGAGACTGCTTGGGGAATGATGAAGTTCAATCAACTTTGTTCTCAATTTGGAGTTCAAGGTCCAGTTTCAACTCAGAATTCTTATTCATTATTAAACAGACAATTTGAATACGGAGCATCAGAAGTTTGTCAGTTTGAAGGAATGGGTTTAATGGCCTACTCCCCTCTTGCTTTTGGAGCTTTAACAGGGAAATACCTAGACGGAGCAAAACCAAAAGGAGGTAGACTAACACAATTTCCGATTTTCGGAAGATACCTAAATCCACAGGCCATGAAGGCTGTACAAGCATTTTCAGATTTAGCTTCTAAAAATGGATTATCCGTGGTTGAACTTTCTTTAGCATTTGTAAATTCAAGACCATTCGTAGACACTACTATTATAGGAGCTACTAAAATGTCGCAATTAGAAGAAAATATTGAAAGTGTTTATCTAGAATTACCTCCTGCATTATTACAGGAAATTGAAGATATATTCGATACTTATCCTGATGCTGCAGTATAATGGATAATATCAAAATTTCAATCATACAAACTGAATTAGCTTGGGAAGATAAAACTGCCAACCTAAAACATTTTGAGACTTGTTTAGCACAAGTCCCAGAAGAATCTCAGCTTGTAATATTACCTGAAATGTTTACTACTGGATTCTCAATGAATCCAGAAAAGTTCGCAGAAAAAACAACAGGTGATAGTGTTGAATGGATGAGGAATCAAGCAGTACAATTAAATAAAAATATTGTTGGAAGCTTAATCATAGAGGAAGACGAAAAGTATTACAATCGCTTAATTTGGATGAGTCCTAGCGGTGAATTTCAATCTTATGATAAACGACATTGTTTCAGATACGCTAACGAACATTTACATTACACCGGAGGATCTGAAGAGTTAATAGTTGACTTTCAAGGTTGGAAAATCTCTTGCTATATATGTTACGATCTACGATTCCCTGTATGGAGTAGAAATACCAATTTAAAATATGATGTTGCTTTATATATTGCCAACTGGCCCGCAGTAAGAAGTGCGCCATGGGAAACATTATTGAAAGCAAGAGCGATTGAAAACCAAGCTTATGTTGTTGGTGTAAATAGAATTGGAAAAGACGGAAAAGGATTTGAACACTCAGGTAATTCTGGAGTTATCGATCCTCAAGGAACTCCAATTTCTAAAACAAAGCCTAATGAGTTTTCTATTGAAACGATCACTTTAGACGCTAAGGAATTAACAGATTATAGAAACCGTTTTCCCGCTTCAATGGATAACGACGACTTCAATATTTGTTAATAAATCTAAATAATTTTCCTTCCCGAAATAAATAACAGAAATTGCCAAACAAGCAATTCAAGTTATGCAACAAGAAAGTTTTTCAATTACAAAAAGTATTAAAAGTTTTGGTTATGCCTTTAACGGTTTAAAGGTTCTCGTAATAGAAGAACACAATTCCAGAGTGCATATTTTCGCTTCAATTTCAGTTATAATTCTTGGCACCTATTTCAAAATAGATTCAACAGAATGGTTATTCATAGTTGCTTCAATTGGTGCCGTAATTTCCATGGAAGCTATTAATTCTGCAGTAGAAGGTATTGCCGATTTCATTTCTCCAGACTATCATGAGTTAATTAAAAAGATAAAGGATTTAGCAGCTGCTTCAGTTCTAGTTTCAGCAATCGCTGCGTTCACAATTGGATTGATTATTTTCCTACCAAAATTCACAAATTTATTTTTAGATTTATAGAATAGATAAATTGACAAACATGATTCTTGAGGTTGCAATTCTAAACATTAAACCAGGACTCGAAAAACAATTCGAAGCTGATTTTGATAAAGCTGGTAAATACATCAGCTCAATAAAAGGTTATGTTAGGCACTCTTGTAAATGTTGAGTAATTCGTTGTTAGTTAGATAATACTCGTTTTCATCATGATCGAGATAAAAGCATAAAACAATATCAACTCCACTTCCCCTCTATTATCTTTCAGTTTTTTGTTGTCATCCTGAGCCTGTCGAAGGACTAAGCGATATGGATAACAACAGTTAACTTCGTATTACAATTAATGATTAAGGTGATGTTATTTACGTGTTACTAAACGCTTAGTCCTTCGACAGGCTCAGGATGACAGCTTAAAAATAAACACTAATTAGTTATTAGTTAGCACTTGTTATCATCACTCATCTTTAAGTTTTTTTGTTGTTATCTTTAATAAAGTGTATTAAGCAGGATAATAAATATATCCTTTTGATAAATTGGAAGACTATAGAAGATCATAACGTTACATTTAGAGCGTCTGATCAATATCAGGAATGGAAAAACTTATTGCATGATTATTATGTTACGTTTCCTGTGGTTGAGCATTATGAGACTAAAGTCATGAATTAATTTATGAGAAACACCATTACTCTATTAGCTATCGTTGCAACTATATCATCAGCGAATGCACAATTCTCTTCTGACACAACCATTATCACATCTTACCTCAGTGGCTGTGACTACCATAGGAATGATGTACTTATAGTAGTGAAAAATGACACAAATCGAATGTGTTATTTCAAAGAAAACATCCCTTTCAAAGCTAATCGATTTATAAAAATTGATTCAAGTTTTAGTCCCGTAAATATTGATCAATTTCAATACCAAAGGGTAGTTGACTTTACAATAAGATTGAAAAAAAAAATTCTTTCAAACGATAGTTGTAGTCGTAATTTCAATTCTGGTATTGGACTGATAATTAACACAAAAGACACTTCATTTACCTTTCAACAAACCCTCTGTAATCAACCAAGTTTAAAAGAACTTAAAAAATCAATTGGTTTATAGAATTCAAAACTTCATGATAGAACACTGTACTGAAATTTTCATTAATAATCACTAAAACTCTCAGCCATAATCTTATTCTCTTGTCTAATTCTAATAACAAGAGGAATCATATAAATTGGAAACCCAATCATCAAAGTATAATAGGATTGACATATAATAGCTATTCCAATAATCTCAGGAATCACATTCAAAAAATAATTAGGGTGCTTCACCAATTTAAACAGCCAGTTTGTATTTAAAACATGATCTTTTGCGATGTATAATTTCACTGTCCAAACTGGATTTAAAGCAATAATAACCCACCACAGGAAGAACATACTAGTCGCGTATATCATCAAACCTTGATAAGTGATTTCGTTGATCGTCTTTTCTAACAAAACACTTTCTGAGATACAGGCGACGTAAAATAAAATATGGACGATCGTTAAAACCGCTGAATTAGTTTTCCCGTGCTCAACCGCTCCAGATTTAATTAACCTCTTTTCATTAAAAATCGATTTGAATAACGATATCAAACGAAAAGAAAAACAGCCGATAAATACAGAAATAATAGTCATTGAGTGATAGTTTGCGGCAAACATAACAGAAAAAACTACAATTGATGTAAATTTGAAATATGCAATCTAAAATACTTTTAACAATTCCACCATTTACACAATTGAATACGCCGTACCCAGCTACTGCATATTTAAAAGCTTATTTGGATGAACAAGGATATGCTTGTGAACAAACAGATTTAAGTATTGAATTGTTTTTAAAAGTATTTAGTGCTCCTTTTTTAGAAAAGGTATTTATTCAAGCAGCAGATCAGGATGAAATTTTTCATGAACTGATTTTTGAAGCAAGAGAAAAATACATAGATACTGTTGATTCAGTTATTGACTATCTACAGAATCAAGATACAATACAAGCATATCAGATTTTAAGAGAAGGATTCTTACCAAAGCATCACAGATTTGAAGACGCTAATGATTTAGATTATTCCTTTGGAGATATGGGAATGCTTGATAAAGCAAAGCACTACGCAACACTATACATTGAAGAATTAGGAGATTTTATTCAAGCGAACATCGATGAAGATTTTGCTTTCACGAAATATGCTGAGAAAATAGCAAGAACTGCTTCTTCCTTCTCTCCTATTGAGGCGAAACTCCAAGAACCACTTTCTTTGGTTGAAGAAGAATATATAAGTCTATTAAAAATCGAGATTGAAAAACATCAACCAACGGTTATTGGATTTACAATTCCATTCCCTGGAAACTTGTTTTCATCCTTGAGAGGTGCGCAATATATTAAAGACAATTATCCGGATCTGAAAGTATTATTTGGTGGTGGATATTGTAATACAGAACTCAGAAAATTATCTGATCCTACTATTTTTAAATACGTTGATTTCATCTCTTTAGACGATGGAGAAATACCAATTACAAAATTGCTTGATTTCACAGAGGGTAAATGTGATTCATCTGAACTAGAGCGGACTTTTGTTTTAGAAGACGAGAAAGTAATTTACAAAAACAAAACACCAAACACACACCTTAAACACGCAACACTTCCTACTCCTACTTATAAAGGATTACCACTTAAAAAGTATGTTTCATTTCTGGACGTACTTAATCCAATGCATAGAATGTGGAGTGATGGTAGATGGAACAAACTAACAGTTTCCCATGGTTGCTATTGGGCTAAATGCTCTTTCTGCGATGTAAACTTAGATTACATTGGAAGGTACGAAAATACAACTGCAGAAGACTTAGCTAATAAGATTGAACAACTCATTGAAGAGACTGGTAATAACGGATTTCATTTTGTAGATGAAGCTGCTCCGCCAAAGATGTTAAAATCTCTATCAAAAGAGATCATCAAAAGGAAACTGAAAGTAGTTTGGTGGACCAATATTAGATTCGAAAAAACATTCGATAATGAGTTATGTTCTCTAATGTCTCAAGCCGGATGTATTGCCGTAACTGGAGGATTGGAAGTTGCATCAGATCGATTGCTTAAACTGATGAAAAAAGGAGTAAGTATTGAGCAAGTTGCACAAGTAACTAAGTCGTTCTCTGAACAAAACATTCTAGTTCACGCTTATTTAATGTATGGCTTCCCTACAGAAACAACTCAGGAAACAATTGATTCAGTAGAAGTTGTTCGTCAACTCTTCCAAGAAGGTTGTATTCAATCTGGATTCTGGCATCGTTTCACAACAACTAGCCATAGTCCGGTTGGGAAAAACCCTGAAGAATATAGCATTAAAGTTACTGGCCCATCCTTCGAAGGTTTTGCTGAAAACGATTTATTCCATGATGATCCAAAAGGAGCAAATCATGACGACTTTTCTAAAGGTTTAAAGACTTCACTTTTCAATTTTATGAATGGTGCAGGATTAGACTGGGATGTAAGGGATTGGTTTGAAGTAAAAGTTCCTAGAACAAAACTACATGAGGATATGATATACAATTTTGTAAAATAGTGTAACGTTCTAGGATTACAAACTTTCATACATATGAAACAGATTATTATAGGCCTTCTTTGTATTATAGCCATCCAACTAAAAGCACAACAAGTTACTTATACCTTAGTTGCATTATGCGACAATGAATTTCAAGGAATTGTTCCTGTTCCTGCCTCTATAGGAGATGGAGATATACCTAGAACAAACTTGTATTGGGGATGTGGATATGGTGTTAGAACTTATTTTAAAAAGAGTGCGGATTGGGTACTTCTTAAGAAAACCAAAGTAGATTCCGTAATTCTTGAAAGATGTATTTTTTATAATAAAACAAACAAGACATACCATATTGCAGATGCTTATCGAGGAAAGCACATAGAAAAATGTACTGAAGATTTTTTCTCAGCTGCAGCAGGTAAATTAAATAGAAACATCATTGTTAATGATTCTCTAAAAATTAACGTCACTGAAGCTAAATTGATAAATTACGTTGGACACGATGGATTAATGGATTTCAATCTTGATTCATATCCAACTGGAGTTTTAAATAACGATAGGAAAACAACAATCTTAGCGTGTTATTCTAAAAGCTATTACAAAACGGGTATAGAACTAGCGAAAGCAACTCCTTACATATGGACAACACATTTAATGGCTCCTGAAGCTTACACATTACATGATATTATTGGTTGTTGGATGACAGGTAAAACAGCGGAAGAAGCTGATGAAGCTGCTGCTCAAGCTTATAATAAATACCAGAAGTGCGGAATTAGAGGCGCTAGAAATTTATTTACTACTGGATTTTAAGATCTTTTTTTTAGTCTTAGGATTTTAGCAATCGCTTATATTTTGTACTTTGTAGCGCTTAGCCCTTCGACTCCGCTCAGGGTGACAATACTATTGTACAACTAGAATTATTATCGGTATTTCTATAACTCTATTTTTCCAGATGAAAAATTAGCATTGTCACCCTGAGCGGAGTCGAAGGGCTAAGCAATATAGAGGAGACATTAGAAAAAGCCGCCTCTATAAATTAATTAAACTCTTTCTCTAAATTCTCAACGATAGCAGAAACCCATCTCTTAGCCTTTCCTTCAAAAGTAAAATCCATTATTGGACTTGTATCAGTTTCTAAACTAACATTAACAAATGAACCTTCAGCAACTGGTTTAATCTCAAAACGAATAGCAGTCATAAAAGGAACTTCCTTCATGGATTCTATCTGAACATACTCATCAGTAACCTTTCCAATCTTAAACTTAAAAACAGCCGCATTTCTTAAGATGAATTCAACTCGATTATTAATAATCTTAAGTTGTTTCACTTTCTTGTAATCAAAACATTTGGCAATTCCTTCCAATGTTCCTAGAAACAGAAAGAGCTCTTCAGGAGAGCTCTTTAATTTTATTTCGGTAGATAATGTAATCATTATACTTTTTCAGTATTCCAATTAGCAGGATCTAATCTCCAATTTTTTATTAATGTAACGTCGTCCTCTGAGATGAATGATGCATCAACAGCAGTTTGAACTAAAGTATCGTAATCTGATAATGTAATTAATTCACATTTTGCCTCTTCGAAGTTGTTAAATGCAACTTGGAAGTTATAAGTAAAGATAGATGCCATACCTAATACGGTAACATCTGCAGCTCTTAAAGCTTCAACCGCTTTTAAACTACTTCCTCCAGTAGAAATTAAATCTTCAATAACAACTACACGTTGTCCAGATTCAACTTTACCTTCAATTAAGTTACCCATACCATGAGCCTTAGCTGATGATCTTACATATGCAAAAGGAACACCCAATTCTTCAGCAACTAATGCACCTTGAGCAATTGCTCCAGTTGCAACACCGATAATAACATCTGGCATTCCAAATTTCTCAACAACTGCTTTTGCTAATTCCTGACGAATATAAGTTCTGATTTTTGGATACGATAACGTAATACGGTTATCACAATATATTGGGGATTTCCAACCAGAAGCCCATGTGAAAGGATTTTTCGGTTGTAATTTAATAGCTTTTGCTTGTAACAAATATTCAGCTACTTTTGCTGCAGTATCAACATTAAGAATCATATTGCAAATGTATAAAGTTTTTATTTACGATAAGCCTGTTTTGATTGCTAATAAGTCAACATTTCAAGGAAGTTTTGAACAGTTCTCTAACAACTCTTCAATTGAGGAAATTATTTCGGCTTTAGAAGACGGAAATTCAACAGGAGCTGAAGTGATTGTTGAAGACATTCAAGCGTATTTTAAAAAGTTTAGCAAGTTCTTTAAATTCATCATTGCTGCAGGAGGAACAGTATTTAATAAGAAAGATGAGTTACTTGTAATTTATAGATTAGATAAATGGGATTTGCCAAAAGGTAAATTGGAAAAAGGAGAAGACATCCCCACTTGTGCAGTTAGAGAGGTTGAAGAAGAATGTAATGTTGATGGCTTAACAATTATAAAAGAATTAGAAAGCACATACCACTGTTATTTCCACAAGAAGAAATGGGTACTAAAAAGGACTTATTGGTTTGAAATGAAAACAGAATATGATGGAAAATTAATTCCTCAAACTGAAGAAGGAATTTCAAAAGTAGAATGGTTAGCAAAATCCGATTGGAATATCATTACTGAGAACACTTACAACTCAATAAAAGAGGTGATTTCTTAACAGTTGATATCTTAAGCCCAATTTACTTTTTTTTTGCTGTTTTTTTTAGCAACTTTAGCATTCAAAGTTGATCAATTTATGAAGCAGTATTTAGATTTGATGCAACACGTTTTAGATAACGGTGTTGAAAAAAGTGATAGAACAGGAACAGGAACCAAATCTGTATTTGGTCACCAGTTAAGGTTTAACCTTGCTGAAGGGTTTCCTTTAGTTACGACTAAAAAATGCCACTTAAGATCTATTATTCACGAATTACTTTGGTTCATCCAAGGAGACACTAACACTAAGTATCTAAAAGACAACGGTGTTAAGATCTGGGATGAATGGGCTGACGAAAACGGAGACCTTGGTCCTATTTACGGGTACCAATGGAGAAGTTGGCCAGCAGCTAATGGAAAGCACATTGATCAAATCACACAACTTATAGATCAAATTAAGAACAATCCAGATTCTCGTCGCTTAATAGTAAGTGCATGGAATGTTGGAGAAATTGAAAATATGGCGCTTCCACCGTGTCACGCATTTTTTCAATTTTACGTTGCAGACGGAAAATTAAGTTGTCAACTTTATCAAAGAAGTGCAGATATCTTTTTAGGTGTTCCATTCAATATTGCATCATATGCTTTAATGACAATGATGATTGCACAAGTTTGTAATTTAGAGTTAGGAGATTTCGTTCATACTTTTGGTGATGCACATATCTATACAAACCACTTCGAGCAAGCCAACTTACAACTATCTAGAGATATTAGAAGTTTACCTAAAATGAAAATCAATCCAGATGTGAAAAGCATCTTTGATTTCAAAATAGATGATTTCGAATTAACAGATTACGATCCGCATCCACATATCAAGGCACCTGTAGCAATATAAATCATGGAAGTAATTTTAATTGTTGCCGTAGCAAAACCCAACAATGGTATTGGGAAAAACAACGATTTATTGTGGCGTTTACCTGGAGATATGAAGTTTTTCAGGGAACAAACTATTGGCTTCCCTGTAATTACTGGTAGAAAAAACTACGAGAGTATTCCAGAAAAATTTCGCCCATTACCCAATAGAGATAATATTATTATTACAAGACAGGATATCGATTATCCTAATGCTTTTGTATGTCATTCTCTTGAAGAAGCTCTTGAACTTGCAAAACAAAAGAACAGCGAAAAAATTTACATCATTGGTGGAGGTCAGATTTACGCTCAATGTTTAGAACAAAACTTAGTAAATAAGCTTTTAATCACTTGGGTTGAGGCTGATGTAGAGGCTGATGTTTTCTTTCCAAAACTAGATCTTGATAAATGGGGGATTTCTATGGAAAAGAAGAATAACCCTGATGAGAAAAATCCGTATGTTTATACGTTTACGGAGTATATTCTAAAATAACAGACAACCTGCTATTGTTTTTCTTCGTCTACCTAAAAAGTTTGATGATGAAAGAAGTGTTTTCTGCAGTATTAATTACCCTTTGTTTATTTGGATGTAAAGACGACTCGAAAGAGATTTACTCCCAATCCGCAAAAGATCAATCTCTAGCTGAAGTTATTACAATGGACGTATTTGAAGAGGTCCTCACAATTACTCCAACTTATATTATTGACGGGAAGTACGCAGCTGATACAAATATCATTATCACTTCATATCCCCTTTTAACCGATCCTTCATATCCAAAAACAATTACCATAGATTACGGAAATGGAGTTGTTGGAACTGACGGAAAAACTAGAAAAGGAAAAATTAAAATTTTAATCAATTCAGGAACGGTATTAACAGAAGATCTAGAAATCGAATTCGATGATTACGTATCGGAAGGTAATACAGTATATGGATCAGTTAATTACGCTTACACAAATTTAAATAGTACAGTCTCTTATGATGTAACACTCAACGGAACTGGTTTAACATTCATTAGTGCAAATGGAACAATGAAATGGGATGGAGACTTCTTAATAACAAGAGCTTCTGGAGAAAACACACCTAGTATCAGCGATGATATTTTCAAACTATCAGGAAGCACAACTGGAGTTGACTTCTCAGGTACTTCATATGCAGTAAAAACAGAAACAGATCACACTATAGATTTTGATTGTAATGAAATTATAACAGCTGGAACATCAAAAATAACACCCAATGGAAAGGATGAACATGATGTTGACTATGGTACGGGAGGTTGTGACGCAAACGCAGTAATCAGCTTATCTTCAGATAATTCACAGAACTTTAACTTTTAAGCGTTATATTTATTAGATGAAAAAGTTAATTCATTTTTTCTCAATTTCATTATTACTGTTTTGCCTTTCTTGTGCTAAAGACGACGCAGTTTACATCGATGGAAATCAAGCTCCGCCAGACGGGACAATTGAAAATATCACCAAAGAAAATTACGTTAATAAACTTTACATCTCGGTACTTGGAAGACAGGCTACATCAACTGAATTCACAGATGGTCTTGCAATTCTAGACAAGAACAATCTAAGCACAGCCAACAGAACAGAACTAGTTGACATTGTATTATCTGACGATGCTTACTTTCATAATGAATATAGAATAATTAGAGGTGAAGTACTTAATAGTTTAGATACGATTGAAGTTCCTAATTACATTCAAATCTACAAGAATTCATTACTAACAACCAATGATCAAAATCAAAAAGACAGGCTTAATGAAGGTCTTGTAAAATTCTACTTAATGGCAGATATTATTCCTGATCTTATTTCAGGAGCTATCAACTTTAACGATGTTCATTACCGATGTGTCTTCAATCCATTCTATGATCAAATCAACATGGGAACTGAGAACTTTGTTGTTTCCATGTATCAAAACTTCTTTTATAGATATCCCACAACTTCCGAACTTTTAACAAGCTCCAATATGGTAAATGGGGTTCAAACGATAATGTTTTTTAAAGTTGGCCAAACCAAAGAAGACTTCATAAATTACTTCCTCGGAAGTGATGAGTATTATGAAGGACAAATAAGACTAGCTTATTTAAGATTCATCTTCAGGGAACCAACAGACGTTGAAGCTACTTCGATGGCTGGATTGTATAAAGCTGACTTGGATTATAAAGCCATGCAAAAACGAATTTTAATTTCAGATGAATATGTTGGATTATAAACTAAAAAATATAATACCGCTTTTTATCCTTCTACTTGTAGCTTCATGTACGAAAGACGACGTAAAACACATCTACAAAGTTGAGGATGTTGAAATAACAGAACCCGGTGCTAAAAAACCAAATGTTAAAACAAGTACTGAATATATTTCAATTGCGTATTCAGATGTTTACGGTTCTACCATTTCAACCGACTTACTGAATGATTTAAAAAAGAACTACTTAGCCTTTGGAGATGTTGGCGTTACAGAAGATTTAATAATTAGAAACTTCTTAAACAATCCAGCTGCTCAAATCCCAAGTGTATCAGATATGAATAACGATATTAAACAATTCGTTATCGATGCTTATAAAAAAGTTTACAATCGAACTCCAAATGAATATGAACAGTGGTTTTTAACCAATCTTATTCAAAACAATTCAGATGTAACTCCTGAAGTGGTTTATTACTCATTAATGACGTCTAACGAATACCGACAATATTAATATGGAAAGAAGGTCATTCTTAAAGAAAGCAGGTTTAACTGCCGCTGGTGCATTTGTTGCTCCATACATTCTTCCTTCAGGGAGATTATTTGCAGCAACTGGTAATCGTAAAGTAAACCATGTTGTATTCTGTATGTTAGCAGGAGGAATCAGAAATATAGAATCGGTTCATCAAGGAGAAAGTAACCTGATGAGTACAATGTTGAAAGACGTTGGAGGTGCTTATACAGAGAAACCAGGTTTTTTAGAGGCTTCTCAAATTTCTGCAAACCCACTAGGAAGTAAACGTTTACAAGAATATGGTTCACTTTTAAAAGAAGTAAGATTCGCTGAGGGACCAACTGGACATTATAATGGACACATTACAGCTTTAACTGGAAGATATACAGATTCATCTTTAGATCTTCGAGCTAACCCTGACTATCCTACAATATTCGAATATTACAGAAAACATGCAGGGAGTTCCGCAATGAGTGCTTTAAATGCTTGGTGGATTTCAGATTCATTAGGTCCTTATCCTGCATTAAATTATAGCTCATACCCTGGATATGGTTCAACTTATGGTGCGAATTACATTCAACCTTCATCATTGATTACAACAAAGGGATATAACGCTATTGGTAATCCTTTGAATTTTACAAATGATCAAAAATTAGCAGCAGATAAAATTAGAGGATTCTGTGATGGAAACTTCGCTTCACAATTCTCAGCTGAATCTGTAGGTGTCGTAAACTCAGCTTCAGAAAGAGAGCAATTGGATGCTTTTATAAATGAACTTTTCACAGATGGAATGAGTGGTCCAGATTTTTTAAACTGGGGTTCTGGAAATTGGGTAAATCGTGATTTAACCAATGTTTATTACGCTGAAAAAGTATTGGAGAAATTCCAACCTGAATTGATGGTGTTGAATTTACAAGCTGTAGATATTTGCCATACTCAATTCACTTCTTATTGCAACAATCTAGTAAAAGCAGACTGGGGTGTTTCGCACTTATGGAATCATATACAAAGTACACCTGGATTAGCGGATGATACAGTTTTGATTGTAATGCCTGAACATGGTAGAAACTTACAACCAAATACAGTAGTTGATGCATATGGTAGACCAGCATATGACCATACAAATGATGATACTTCGAGAGAAATATTTACAATGGTTATGGGGCCAAGTGGAGTAATCAAGCAAGATTATGTGAATAGCAATTTGTATGGAGAGAGTATAGATGTAGTTCCTACTATCGCTAATTTACTAGGTTTTGATGTTGATATTCCTGCAGGTTTACTTCCAGGACAAGTATTAAATGATGTATTTATTTAAGCATAATAGCATGAGATATTTATTACATATAATTCTACTTTCTGCGCTTATATCAAGTTGCGGAAAGGACGAGGCATTACCAGATAACCCATACGACAATGTTGATTATGGAAACAACAACATAACTCAAGACAGCTTAGACACTAACGGAATTATCTCCATTCATAAAGATATTTTACAACCAAGATGTTCAACTCCAGGTTGTCATGACGGCTCATTTGAACCAGATTTCAGAACTGTAATGTCATCCTACGCAACGTTAGTTTACCATCCAATATTAAAGAACAGTATTGACAGCCTTTACAAATATCGTGTTGTGCCATATGATACCAATTCATCTGTTTTGCAAAAACGGTTAAATCTTCAAACTTTTGCGAATACAAACGATAGAATGCCTCAAGATAATATCGGTGTTGGTTTACCTCAAAAAGATCTAGATAGAATTAGTAGATGGATTGAAAACGGAGCAAAAGATTTCCAAGGTAATGTTGCTGTAATGCCAAACACAGAACCTTTATTACAATATTTCTGGATGATTGATGGCGATGGTTACCCTGCTATATTTAGTCCATATACGGTATATTCAAATGCCGCAAACAGAATAAACCAAAACGGTTCTTCTCCAATAATTTTAGATACTGGACTTACATGCTATATGGTCCCATCTATTTCAGATGATAGCACTACTTTAGCTGACATGGAAAAAGTAAACTTAGAGATGAGTTATACTAAAGATGATTTCTCAAATCCATTTAAAGTTATTCCCGCATCATATACTCCTGGAGCATACGAATCATGGAATAATTTATTCACGATTGACAATACATATCTTACAGATACAATTATCTATATGAGGTATGTTATGAATGATGGTGATCATACTGCTGACACAGAATTCCCTCGACAAGATTCACCTGAATGGCACAAAACATTTTGGAGCATTTACATTATTAAAGGAAGTCACCCATGATGAAGAACATATTTTATTGTCTGGCATTTTTAAGTTTAGTTTCTTGCAAGGATGATGAATCAGAAATAACAAACACACCTCATCTCGAGTTCGTGAGTATAAGTCCATCGGCAATTACTGAATTTAAGGAAGAGGTGACTCTTGTAATAAAATATACAGATGGTGACGGCGATCTTGGTGAAAATGATCCAGATATAAAAAACCTGTTTGTAACAGATCAAAGGAATGGAGTTGAATATTCTTACCGAATACCTCAACTTTCTCCTAGTGGCTCTAATATTACAATTGAAGGAAATTTAGAAGTAGATTTAAACACTCTATCAGTTGTAGGTTCTTCCACTTCTGAGCAAGTTGTTTTCGATATATATATTATTGATCGTTCAGACAATCAAAGCAATACCATTAGTAGCTCTCCCATTACTGTTTCAAAGTAAATATCGTGCAACTCGTCATATAATTTAAACTTACAATAATAATTGTCGTACTTTAATCTACAAAAAACGGATTGCAACAATGGGGAACGGGGCGAGAAATGTTTTGGTTGTCGATGATCACATCGAAAACCAAATGGTGTTAAGGCAAATTTTAGATTCAATTAACGTAAGCTACGATAGTGCATCGAATGGTGAGAAAGCGCTGGACCTTATTGAGCGTAAAAAATACGCTGTAATCCTTATGGACATCAACATGCCCGGTAAAAACGGGTATGAAGTTGTGAAAACAATGCACAGCAATCAAAACCTTAATTCAGCACCTGTAATTTTCATAACAGGATCCGAAGTTAGTAAAGAAGGATTTGATAAAGGTTATGCATGTGGAGGTTCAGACTATATGGTTAAACCAGTAAATCCACGAGCAATCATTCAAAAAGTTCAATCATTCTGTGATCTTTTTGAATTACGAAATCAAGCAGTAAATGAAATCTCAAACAAATTTGATACGTTACTCGGTGAATTAAGTCATGAAATCAGAACACCTATGAATGGTATAATGGGTAATTTACAAGAATTACTAGATAGTTCAACAGTTTCGCTTGAAGATGAAAAATTACTTAGAAACATTGAAACATCTGGAAACCACCTTTTAAATCTAACCAAAAGACTAACTGATTTCTCTCCAAAAATCAAGTCGATGGAAAGAGTTTCAACAAGAATAATTCCCGAAAAACTAGTACCAAAGCAAAATAATTTGAAATTTAATTTAAAAGTCTTAATTGTTGAAGATCAAATTGTGAATCAAAAAGTTGCTACAATGATCCTTAAAAAATTTGGTTGTGACGTCACAATTGCATCTAATGGAGTTGAAGCTTTAAATGAAATGAATCAAGAAACTTTTGACTTGTTATTAATGGATATTGAAATGCCTGTAATGAACGGTTTTGAAACCATCGAAAACATCAAATTAAACTACGCTAACCTTCCAAAAATATATGCTGTTACTGCTAATTCATTGATAGCAAATGAGAATGTTTATATAGAAAAAGGCTTCGATGAATATATACTGAAGCCTCTAAATAAAAATGACCTGTTAAATACAATATTCAAAGATTTCAAGCACAAAATTGTGAAAAACTAATCTTCTTGAATATCTTCATATAAATTAATTATCGTGGAGATTAAAGACTTACAAACAGAAGTAGATAAATGGATCAATACAATTGGAGTTCGTTACTTTAATGAGCTAACAAACATGGCGATCCTAACAGAAGAAGTTGGAGAAGTTGCAAGAATAATTTCCAGGAAATACGGCGAGCAATCCTTCAAAAAAGGAGAAGAAAATGCAGATTTAGGTGATGAATTAGCTGACGTTTTATGGGTGCTAGTGTGTTTAGCAAACCAAACCGGTGTTGATTTAGAAGATGCACTTAAAAAAAATATTGCTAAAAAAACCAAAAGAGATATTGATAGACATCGTAATAACGACAAACTCTAATTTCAATATTCTAGAATAACGATAAATATATAACCGCAGCTATAGCTATTAATGTAACAATAGCAGTAACTGCTAACGCTGCTCCAACGGGACCAGCTGTCCAACCAAAGAAAACATACGTTCCAACGATCAAAGCGGCTGTAAGAACGGACAATATAAGTGTTGTGATTGGTAACCAAATCCCTTTATATTTACCTGGGTTTTTTTTAAACTGACGAATCGCTATTATAGCCATTGGAATACTTAATATTGAAAGGAACATCGATAGTAAAAAAAGTAAAGAAGCTAATCCCAGTAAATTTAACTCCTCGTCTTCAGGGGGAGCATAAGTAAATGCTTTTCGTAGTTTTTTAAACTTTCTTAGCTTACTAACTTTTTGCTTTTTAGTATTTGAGTTTTTTTGATATTTAAACTCTTCTTTTAAATTTCTATTTTTTTTAACTGAAGAAATAAAAATCTCTGAATTATCCTGTTCTGCTTTTGAGTTTTCTATAACATTTGGAGACGTTATATCTTCAGTCTCTTCAATAACTACATCATCTTGATGAAAAGTAACATCTTTATTAACCAACTTTTGATTGGACTTCCAATTTACGTAATACCCAGATCTAAACCTTCTTTTCTCTACAGTACAAGAGTTAAAGCAAAAACCTACAATCAGAGTAAATAAAACGAAATTTAATATAGAATATCTTTTCATACGATTACTTGACTTTAAATAACACCTTTGGTTGCTTCTATGCTTTTAAAAAGATAAACACTAATATATAAAAAAGCCCCTTCAAATAATGAAGAGGCTTCTTTAAACTTAATAAACCTGTTACTGCTAGAGTATAGCTCACTTAATCTCATCGTAACTTCTTTTGCAAACCTACCTGAAATAATAATTCTATATGCTTATCCGCAACTTTACCCAAAGCAGTTTATGATCTATTAGGTTTAGCCCCTTAACTACCCGATTCTCGCGCGTCATGTTCCGTAGGACATGCGTGTGTATTTACAATCGCGTCTCCAGACGCTTTTTTTTAAAGTTAAATTAAAAATCAGACGCTATGAGCCTCTTGATCCCTTTTGGCAAAGAGGTGATGTTGTTGGGTGATTATATATAAAGAAAAGCCTTGGGTAAAGAAGCGGATAAGCGGATAAGCATATAATGCTATTAATACTCATAACGCTGTTCTAAATAAAAAAGGCTGATTACAAGTAATCAGCCTTTAGAAGTAGTTAAATGTAATTTTATTTTTTTACTATTTTTCTAGTTGTATTATCTCCGTTAGAAATAATCTGTACAAAGTAAACACCTTTATCTAACGCGTTACCAAACATTGATTGATTTCCATCCAATTCTAATTTCTCACAAAGTTTTCCTTTAATATCATATACGCTCAATAATCCAGAGGTATTTGTGATCGTAAAGTTTGTACTTGATGGATTAGGGTAAATTGTTGTTCTTTTAAAGGCTACATCAGAATTTGAAACACTCAAACATTTAATATTACCTGCATCAATAATAACGTTAACAGGAACCCTAGCACATTCCTTTCCAGCAGAAACTTTTAAGTTGAGGAAGAAACCGTAGTTTCCACTTGCTGCATAACCAGATTCCCAGTTTTCATACCCATGTTTCTCTGAAGAAAGTATCCCAGCAATTAAAAATTCTGAAGGCGCTAATGTTCCATCAATCTTCAAATTCATTGTAGAGCCCTTAGCGTCGATATAATAAACTCCCGGAGCAATGTTTGTCCAATTCAACTGAACCTCCTGCTCGCCCGCGCTAATGCCAAAAGAACTTGTTTGTGAGATCGTACTACCATCACTATTCTTTAAATTCATTTTCAATGTCCCTTCTGTTATAGGACTAACTGTAATAGCATTGATAGTTAACTCTGACAACACTTCGATCCTTGTACCATAATTTCCTGTTCCTGCTCCCCAACCTCCATCAAAGGAAGATTTTAAAGTTGTGTATGTTTGCTGAGCAGAACCTGCACCTCCCATCCAAAACGTACTATTTGAATTTACTGTTGGTGTATAAGTTTGAGAAGTAGATAAGATTGTTGGAGAAGATTCCGAACTATACCAAGCAACAATTTCAGAAGCTACCAAATTCGCATCTGAACCTGAAGAACAGATTGTGTCGGCTTTTGCATATGGTACTTCTGAAGTAACACTAGTGGTTGCATTAACTGAAGAACATCCAGAAGCAGATACAATTATCTTATAGGTACCTCCTTTTCGAGCAACAATTGTTGAACTTGTATCTCCTGTAATTGTTTGATTATCTAATTGCCATTCAATCGTTCTCCCATTTCCTAAATTCCCTGCATCAAGTGTTACGGAAGATGGATCACATAATTCAAATGGACCTCCTAAGCTAGGCGCTGATAAAACTCCTGTAATTTCAATTTCATCGGATCTATTACATCCGTTTTGCCAAACCTCTATAGTATAAGTTCCGGCAGACGATATATCATAAGTATTAGCTGATAAAGAATTGCTAACTAACGTTGTAGTACCTTTTTTCCATGTAAAAGTAACACCTGATTGTTGTGCTACATTTCCGTTTAAAGTAAGACTTCCTAATCCACAAATACTTTGATTATTTCCTAAATCCGGCGTTGGAGCAGAACATCTATATGGGTCCATTGCCTGATCACAAGCTGTAAGTAAAGAATATTGTCCAAGGACATCTTGTGAAACTTCCCAAATCAAGACTCCTACTCCACCTTTTCCCATTACATAATCAATCTTATCCGTAATTGTATTTTTACCATTGTAACAATATCCATCTGTAAGGTCATTTTCATAAGCTGCTTGTTTGTTGGTTGCTCCTACTTCTGCATTTAAAACAGTGCTGTACATTATCTCTGCTTTACATCTACCATAAAAAGCAACTCCTCCTAGCATCTTTTCATAAGGACATCCTTGAGCATAATATAAATCCATTGCATCAGTCATAAATTGAAGAGAAGCGTGATTGCTATAAGCAACTCCCGCATCATAGGACATAATATTTAGATCATCGATATAATTAAACAAATCAGCTTGCCATTTATCCGCATGAGCTGCTTCGCCTCCTGCGGCTGCAGAAACTTTAAAACCAGCTGGGTTTAATGTTTGATATAATATTTTGAAGAAATTCTTGAAGGCTGTTTCTTGACTATATGCAGGGAATTCCCAATCTATGTCAATTCCAGTTAAACCATGAGTTTGACATAATGACAAAGCTTCATCTGCAAAGTCTTGACTTAACGAAGAGCTATTAGCAACTGTAATAAAAGCTGAGGACTTACCCCATCCCCCAACAGAAAGCCAAATATTTTTCTGGAATGTAACTGCTTGCGCTTTCACATGATCGAACCGAGTGGGCTGTTGTATTGTAATCCCACCGGTTGTAGTAGGTAATGAACCAAAATAATAGTAATCAGTCATTTTATCCCATTCTATCGCAGCATCCATTTGAGCGATTGTACGATATTGAGGAATATATCCAATTATTTTTTGGGCATTTAAGGATGTGAACATACACATTAAGATCCCAAGGGCAAGGGGTGAAAATAGGCTTCTCATTTGTTAGGTTTTACGCTAATTAGTTTCCTAATTAACTGGCGGGCAATTTAATTTAAAAACAAGTTATGAGGTAGTTAAGACCAACTTGCTCTCTCTTAAATTTACAAGATTTCTAATTAAGATAAAAGTCTAAACCGATTTTTATAGTCATGTTTTAGACTTACAATGCTGAACTCAGGACTAATTATAATATTTTTTCGATGAATCCGTCAACAAGCAGTCTCTGAACAAAATAACAAACCTTATAACACAAAAAAAGGCGCTGTAAAATTAATTACAGCGCCTTCAAACAAATATTATAATACTTTAAGCTACTTTCAACTTATCCATAACCTCACCTGATAATTTAGATTTAGCATATTTAACAGTAACAACAAAGTCTTGTTCTTTTTTACCATTTGAAGGTAATTCGAACATTGCATCAATCATTATTGTTTCACAAATAGATCTTAATCCACGCGCACCTAATTTAAACTCTAAAGCCTTTTCAACAATAAAATCTAAAGCATCTTTATCGAAAGTTATATTAATACCATCAATATCAAACAACTTAACATATTGCTTAACTAAAGCGTTTTTAGGTTCAGTTAAAATTCTTCTCAAAGCAGTTCCATCTAATGGTTCTAAATGAGATAAAACAGGTAACCTACCAATTAATTCAGGAATTAAACCAACGATTTGATATCCTCTGGAGAAATATATT
>CAWVWF010000013.1:0-34267 GCA_963933885.1 uncultured Flavobacteriales bacterium
ATACCCGTGTTTATTTGTAGGGATGCCCCTTGTGGGTATCCGAAACACAGTACTTCACATTTATACAACTAGGTGGCGGATACCCACAAGGGGCATCCCTACATTTGAGTACTTGGGTCAATAATTATTCTTTAAAAGGAATATTGATCTAGTAGTACAGTTGGAATATATGTGATCAAAAAGGAGAGTGTGATAATACAAACATGTTGCACTATCCTCTCGTTAAAATAGAGCTTCTTCCTAATCAGGATGCTTGTCCATATAAATAACACTAAGTAGCTAATTAAAAAATAAAGTACACCTAATAGTAAAACACCAAGGAACATTGTGTCATCATTTTCTATAAGCAAGTATAAATAGTAAAAACTTCCAAGTAGAGGAATACTAGTAAATACTAATAGTACAATTGAAGTTATCTTACCTAGTAGATCCATATTTGAATTTTTTAAGCTAAAACAGATTTTCCATCTTCAGTATAGATGAGGTAACTCTTTATGTTATTGAAGTTTAATGTTTCTAAAAGCTTCGCATAATATTGAATCTGTTTCTTATCGCTATTTTTAGGACTACCAGTTTTAAAATCGATTAAATAAGTATTGTTGTCTTTCTTAATAACTCTATCTGGACGATAAGAGGTTCCATCAGGAATTATGATTTCCTTTTCAATAATGTGTTCTCCTTCAAGCCAAACATCGCTTAGAGGTGATAGTTTTAATGCATCTTTGATTAATCCTTTAAGAACTGGGATATCTGTGTTTTCCACTAAACCATCGCTTTCCATTTCTGTTAAAGTAGCATCCAGATCAATTGTGTTATTTAATCTAGCGAAAATGTTGTGGACTAGATTTCCAAACTTTCTAGGATCTCGTAAATCAAAAGATTCTTCTGAATGTTCAGGTACATTCCAGATCGCTGGTGCGCTAAAACTAATTTTAATCTTATCTCTCCAAGGAGAAGTGGTTCTTGGCGTATTGCTATTAGATGTTATTTCATCAAGCTTTTGTTGAGGTTTGATTACTTTTTCTCCATACGTGTATGAGTTCTCTTTTTCTGTTAGCTTATCTAAGACAGGAAAGAAGAGTTTCTCAACAGAATTAACTTCATCTGGTTTACTTAATTCTTTAATGAAGATGTAGAGTTCTTCAACAGCTCTGGTGACGGCAACATACACAACGTTTAAGTCATCCAGAAGAGATTTCTTATCCTCTTCAGTAAGGTTCTCAGCGTATTGCGTGTTTTCTAATGCTTTGTTTCTTGTAGCTAAAGAAGTAGGTAAGTTCAAGTCTAGTGGATTGGTGTCAATCCAGAAGAAGCTGTCTTTTTTCCCTTTGTTGTTTGCGAATGGCATTAACACAACAGGGAATTCTAATCCTTTTGATTTATGTATTGTAAGCAGGTTTACTGCATTAATGTTATCAGGAGATGCTATGAATAGTTTACTTTTTTTCTCATTCCAGAAAGTAATAAATTCACTAGAATTACTGTCTTTAGAATGCTTATTGGCAACATCTAAAAACGTTTGAATAAAGGGTGAGTTCTTGTCAATAGCAAAAGTGAAGATGATCTCTTCGAAAGATTCATATAATGAAAGTCCCGATATTTTAGGTAGATCAATCTCGAAGTGAACTCTGAGGTATTTCTTGAATTTCGGATCTATTTTCTCTTTATCAGAGAACATTTCAAAATAGTTGATTGGCGATTTTTCCTTTAGATAATTACATGCCTTTAGGTATGCTTCAATATCATTAGGTACACTAATTATTCTGAAAATATATATAATGAAGTTTACTTCAGCTGATTGCTCAAGATTTAAACTCTCACTAGATATAACAGGAATACCATTGTTGGTTAGGTGTTTAGCAATAACCGTTAACATTTTGTTATTCCTTGATAGTATCGCAATATCCTTCAATTGAAAACCTCTTGAGACACAGTCTTTAATTGTAGACAAGATCTCATCGAAGGTACTTTCTTGATAATCTTCTTTATCTACTAAAGTTACTTCTGCATAACCACCTTCTTTGGATCCACCTGGGATTTGAATAAAGTCGTCATAATAGTCTTTAAAATCAAAAGGAAGTTGAGGTAGTAATTCTTCGAAAAACAGATTGTTAAAACCAATCACATTTGGCAATGATCTATAATTTCTATTTAAATTATGCGCTTCAAATTGTCGTTTTAAAGTCTCTGTTCTTTCCTGAATAATAGGATTGTCTGCAAAATGAGGGGAGTGTGGTAAATATGCAAATTGATCAACATCACCACCACGCCATCTATAAATTGCTTGTTTAGTATCACCAACAATTAAATTTTTGTTGTTATAAGCCAAGCTATTTTCAACAAGTGGTAATAAGTTCTGCCATTGTAGAATTGAAGTATCTTGAAACTCATCAATTAAATAATTGGTAAATTTCTCGCCAATCCTTTCATAAACGAAGGGGATAGGCTGTTCTATAACAATCTCAGCTACTTTTTTATTGAATTCTGAAATATGAATAAAATTCTTTTCTTCCTTGATGATTAAAACTTGTTTTTCAATTTCGTTTAACAAACCAAGTTGAAAAAGCTGTTTATGTATGTTTTTAAGTACGATGTACTTTGGACTTTCTTTCTCTCTGTACTTTTCTATTTGATTATAGAACTCGAGTAATTTTGATTGTATATTTTCAATATTAGCAGAACTGGCTTTATGGTTCCAATCTGTTTCTTCGAAATATTTTAAAGTAGCTGGCTTTGGAGCATCAGTATAAGTTACTGCAATGTTTTTTTGATTGAAATAGCTCCAAACACTTCCTCTACTTTTCCCTTTAAAATCGTCTGCAACTAAATGAGCTTCTTCAATTAAGACTTTACCCTGAGATATTCTTCCCCAGATATAGTCTTCATATGCTTTAACCTCTTTACTCGTTTCTGATTTTACCTTTACAAAATGCTCAAGGTTTAATTCCTTTAAGCGCTTTATATTGTTTTCAGAATTTTCGTTCAGTGTTAATTTAGCGATGTTTAGTAGACTAGTTTGAATGTCCCAACTTTCATCACTATCAGCGAGTTGCTTAATGTAGTTAACAAGGAAGGCTGTAAGTTTTTTATCTTTTCCTGTTTCGGCAATTAAATTGTTAATCGCCATTGTGAGTAATCCATCACCATCCAATTCAACCTCAAAGTTATAAGGCAATTGAAGATCGAAAGAAAAGGATCGAATAATCCTTAAGATGAACTTATCTATTGTTGTAATATTAAAATCAGAGTAGTTGTGAAGGATAGATTGAAGTGTGTTGAAAGCACGTTCGCTTAATTCCTTCTCACTAATGTTTAGTGTTTCACATAGGAACATGAACATTTCCTTTTCACCACCTTTAACTTGCTCGGGATCTGCAAATAGTTTTAAGTATTTGGTTACCCTTTCCTTCATTTCTGAAGCGGCTTTGTTGGTGAAAGTAATAGCTAGTATATTTCGATATCTACCGGTATTACTGCTTTCTAACGCAATTGAAAGATATTCTCTTACTAATGTGTAAGTTTTCCCTGAACCTGCAGAAGATCTGTAAACATGAAAGTTCTTATCAGTCGTTTGCATTAGCTCCAATCTTTTCTTTTAATTTAAGAATTGCTTTTTCTTCGTTTTTTGGAAGATTCTCTAACGTGTATAAGAAAGTATTGATGTGAACATCCTTGATAGCTACTTGTTTCATTAATTCATACTGAGAACAGTAGTTTAACATCATTAACAAGTATGCATTATTAACAGGGTGAATGAATCTGTTTTTAAAGAAATTGTCTGAGTCTTTAAAAAGTTTGAACAATTTACGTTCTAGCTTTCGGTGGACTTTATCATTAGCCTCAGTATTATCTGAAATTAATGCAGCGTATTTATTAATTTCTTGATTTGCCTTTTCAAATGTGTCGTTTTGCTTTTCAACCAATTTCAAGTCTAAATCCTTATTTCTTTCAGCATAAAACTTTGCACCAAAAGTTCCCATAACATCACAAGCTGCTTCTTCTAGTTTAGTAGAAATTTTAGCATGCTTTTTAATGTGCATATGTGTTGCCTCATGATAAGTGTTAAATGCAATTGCTTCGTTGCTATAACTTAATAAGTTGTTGGTTAATTCTGGCTGGTGTTTACCTGTACGTGTATATAGTAAGGTGTGAAATCCTTTTTCGATATACTCACGTTGTTTTGTTTGCGCTAGTTCTTTATCGTTCCCGAAGTAAAGGTAACTTTTAACACCTTTTGGAGCTTCAATTTTCTTCGTGTCTGAAAGGTAGAGGAAGTAATTAATATCTTCATCTTCTGCCCAATTCACAAAGAACTCTTTCTTTAAATCGAGCTCAAGATGTTCTCTCCCATAATCAACTAAATTCCTGATGAAATTAATTTTTTTATTGGTTTCACTTTCTTTTGCCCACGTTAAATGAGGTAATAAACTTAAGCCAATTGCACCCAACGAACCTTTTATAAAAAATGATCTTCTCTTCACACTTCCAATTTACATATTTTCAACTTTTATATTCAATAATATCACAACAAATTGTTAACAAACGGTTTGATTTTTTCGAACCAATTTAAATGTTCTTAGTAAACTTGAATACAAATCGTTCGCCATGTTTAATTACGACAAATATCCTTTAAAGCCTGAAGTGTTAAAACAGCTTTATGTTTCCTTAATGGAACCTCGAATGATTGAGGAGAAAATGCTGGTATTATTAAGACAAGGGAAGATTTCGAAATGGTTTTCTGGAATTGGTCAAGAAGCAATTAGTGTTGGGTGTGCATCAGCTTTAATGAGCGATGAGTATATTTTAACGATGCACCGAAATTTAGGTGTTTTTACAACAAGATCAGTTCCTTATGAAAGACTCTTTGCGCAATGGCAAGGAAAGCAGTCTGGTTTTACAAATGGTAGAGATAGATCTTTTCATTTTGGTACAAAGGAGTTTAATATTGTTGGAATGATTTCCCATTTAGGACCTCAGTTATCTGTTGCAGACGGAATCGCTTTGGGTGAGAAACTTAGGAAGTCTAATAAAGCAACTTTGGTTTTTACTGGAGATGGAGGAGCGAGTGAAGGTGAATTTCATGAGGCATTAAACGTTGCTGCTGTTTGGGATTTACCAGTTGTGTTTGTTGTTGAAAATAATGGATATGGATTGTCAACACCAACGAGTCAGCAAGTAAAGAATGATGATTTTACAGAGAAAGCAAAAGGGTATGGGATTGAAGCCTATACTGTAGAAGGGAATAATATTTTAGATGTTTTTGTTAAGACGTCTCAAGTAATTGAATCGATAAGAAAGAATCCTCGTCCTATTTTACTAGACTGTAAAACGTTTAGAGTTAGAGGGCATGAAGAGGCTTCTGGGAATAAGTATGTGCCTCAAGAGACTATAGATACTTGGGTTGAAAAAGATCCTGTTTTAAATTTTGAGACTTATTTGAAATCCAAAGGATTGATAGACGATGAGTATATCGAAAAAGTGAAGTTTGAAATTAAAACGAATATCGAAGATGGGTTAAGCTTGGTTTCGCAAGAAGATGATATTCCATTTGATGAATCAATAAAACAAGTATATAAAGAGGATGACTCTTTACAAGTATTAGCTAATAACGACACAGAAAATTTACGTTTTATAGATTCTATAAGACAAGCGCTTTGGCAGAGTATGGAAAAACATCCCGACTTAGTTTTAATGGGACAAGATATTTCCGATTACGGAGGTGTTTTTAAAGTAACAGAAGGATTCTTAGAAGAGTTTGGTGCTGATCGAGTTAGAAATACTCCATTATGCGAATCTGCTATTTTAGGAGCAGCACTTGGACTTAGTATTTTAGATAGGAAAAGTATGGTTGAAATGCAATTCGCAGATTTTGTGACTTGTGGTTTTAATCAAATTGTAAATAATCTGGCGAAATCTTTTTGGAGATGGGGGCAGAACGCAGATGTTGTTGTGAGAATGCCAACTGGAGCAGGTTCGGGAGGAGGTCCATTTCATTCTCAGAGTAATGAAGCTTGGTTTTTTCATGTACCTGGTTTGAAAATAGTTTATCCATCTAATCCTGAAGATGCTAAAGGTTTACTTTGTGCAGCTTTAAACGATCCTAATCCAGTCTTGTTTTTCGAGCATAAAGTACTTTATAGAAGTTTGAAAAGTGAAGTGCCTACAGATTATTATACTCAAGAAATAGGGAAGGGGAACCTTGTTAAAGAAGGTACCGATGTTGTTATCATAACTTATGGAATGGGTGTTCATTGGGCTTTGGAAGTAGCCAATGATTATGGTGACAAAGTAGCAATACTTGATTTGAAGACATTACTCCCTTTAGATGAAAGTTTAATTTATGAAATTGTTAAAAAAGTTGGAAAAGCACTCGTTTTACATGAAGACAATTTAACGGGTGGTATTGGAGCCGAAATTTCTTCTTTAATTCACACCAATTGTTTCGAACATCTAGATGCTCCAGTTAAAAGGGTAGGAAGTATGGATATACCAATCCCATTCGCTAAGCAACTTGAAAAGGAGTTTTTAGCGAGTAGTAAATTAAAGGAAGAATTAGACGACTTGTTGAGTTACTAGAATTTCTTTGAGTAAATATGACAATAAGGTTGTTTACCAGTCTTTTGGTAATAGTCTTGATGATATCCTTCTGCTACCCAAAAAGTACTTGCAGGTGTTAATTTAGTAACAACATCAATTCCTTTTCCTTTTAAGATTTCAATTAACTTTTCACTCGTAGCTTTCTGCTCAGGAGAAGTATAAAATATCTCAGTTCTATATTGAGTTCCAACATCAGGACCTTGTCTATCAACTTGAGTAGGATCATGTG
The DNA here is from genome assembly GCA_963933885.1 of uncultured Flavobacteriales bacterium. Taxonomy (GTDB): domain Bacteria; phylum Bacteroidota; class Bacteroidia; order Flavobacteriales_C; genus CAWVWF01. Next base: position 6,827 of record CAWVWF010000013.1, read on the forward strand.
TTTCGAAATATAATATTGCTAACTCTTCAAATGAAACTGAATCTGGATTGTAAACAACTCTTACCGCTTCCGCATGTCCAGTCATTCCACTACATACTTGTTTGTAGCTTGGGTTTTTAACACTTCCACCAATATATCCAGGCTTTGTATCAATTACACCATCAAACTTTTGTAAATGATATTCTGTTCCCCAGAAACACCCACTTGCAAAAATTGCAGTGTCTTGTTTTACATTATTAAGTGGTTCGAACGTTAGAGAGATAGAGTTAACGCAATGACGTGTGCTTTTCTCAGTGAAACTTTCCCCTCTAAAAACATGACCTAAATGACCTTCGCAAGTATTACATACTATTTCTGATCTACTACCATCACTGTCTAAAATCTCTTTTACATTTCCATCAATGGCATCATCAAAGCTTGGCCAACCACTTCGACTATCAAACTTACTTTCTGATTTAAATAAAGGTGTGTTACATTGTTTACAATTAAATACACCAGTATCCTTAAAATCATTATAAGTTCCGGAATATGGGTATTCGGTTCCTTTGTTGACGATAACTCTAGTTTCTTCGTCTGTTAGTTTTTTGTAGTTTTTAGAATCCACTTTAGTTGATTTTTTAGGTGAGTTAGCAGTTTGGGCGTTACAGCCTGTTCCAATAATGATGAGTACTAATAAGTAATATGTTTTCCTGAACAGCATAATTGTTTTTTCTAAATATCTTAAAAGAAAGGATATAAGACTGTCATTATTTTTACATTTGCTGCAAAGTTATAACATGGCAACTCTATCTCAGCAATTAATCGAACAAGAAAATAAATTTAGTGCACATAACTATCATCCATTGCCTGTAGTTTTACAGAAAGGAGATGGAGTGTATGTTTGGGATGTTGAAGGAAAGAAGTATTTTGACTTTTTATCTGCTTATTCTGCAGTAAATCAAGGGCATTCACATCCTGCTATAATAAAAGCATTAGTAGATCAAGCCTCAACATTGTCGCTTACTTCAAGAGCTTTTCACAATGATAAATTTGCTGAGTTTTCTGAATTTGTAACCAACTATTTTAATTTCGATAAGGTTTTGCCCATGAACACTGGAGCAGAAGCCGTTGAAACAGCAATCAAGATTGCTAGAAAATGGGGGTATGAAGTTAAAGGAATTGCAAAAGATCAAGCAAAGATTATCGTTTGTGAAAATAACTTTCATGGAAGAACGATTACAATAATTTCAGCATCTAATGATCCTGATGCTACAACGAACTTCGGTCCGTTTACGCCAGGGATTATTTCTATACCATATAATAACCTTGAAGCTTTAGAGAATGAATTATCAGATTCTAGTGTAGCTGCATTTTTAGTTGAGCCTATTCAAGGTGAAGCAGGGGTTTTTGTTCCTGAAGAAGGTTATTTGACAAAAGCGAAAGCTTTATGTAAGGCTCAAAATGTTTTATTTATAGCTGATGAAGTTCAAACTGGAATAGCTCGAACTGGTAAATTGTTAGCATGTGATCATGAGGAAGTAAAACCTGATATTTTAATATTAGGAAAGGCAATGTCAGGCGGAGTTTATCCTGTTTCATGTGTTTTGGCTAATAACAATGTTATGAATGTAATCCAACCTGGACAACATGGTTCAACATATGGAGGTAATCCAATAGCATGTGCAGTAGCAATGGCCGCTTTAAAAGTTGTTGAAGAAGAGGAGTTAGCAGAGAAAGCTGAGGAATTGGGTGTGATTTTGAGGAGAGAATTGAATGATATAGACTCCAATGTTATATCCGTAGTTAGAGGTAAGGGATTATTAAATGCTATCGTAATTGACTTGAAAAGTGATAAAACAGCATGGGATGTTTGTCTTGAATTGGCGAAAAATGGATTGCTAGCTAAACCCACTCATGGTAATATAATTAGATTCGCACCTCCGTTAGTGATAACTGAAGAAGAGGTCCTAGAATGTTGTGATATAATCAAAAAAACAATACTTAGTTTTAATTAAATTCGACTTTCATGAAGCAATTTATTTTAATTGTAGTAGCAGTTTTTACATCGCTTTTATCATTTACTCAAAATGATAGTACGTTATACTCTTTTTTTGTAGCGGGACACACATACGGGAACAATGGAGTTAATAACATTGGGTTTCATCCTCCTTTTAAAAATAAATTTGGATATATCCAGGGTCGTTCCGAAATAAAATTTGGTGTATTAACTGGAGATATTGTATCACCAAGTCCTGTAAAAAAAGATTGGGATGAAATTGATATGGATATAGTTTCTTTAGGATTACCGGTTTATTTCTCTGTTGGAAATCATGATATGGAAAACAGGCCACTTTATGAGTCTAGATATGGAAATACGTATTATGACTTTGAATATGAGAATGATTTATTTATTGTTTTGGATCCTAATATTGATGGTTGGAGCATAACTGGTGATCAGCTAACATTTTTAAAAAACACACTTAATTCTAAAGCAGGAACAGTAGATAATATTTATGTTTTTGTTCACCAAGTACTATGGAGAGAATTTGACAACCCTTTTAGTTATATTACTTTAAACTCATATGCAGGCAAAGGAAGCCCTATTAATTTTTGGTCGGTGATTGAGCCTTTATTTAGAGGTGTTTCTAATGATGTTGTGATGTTTGCTGGGGATGTAGGTGTTTCTTGGGCTTCGGACGCGACGTTCGATAGTTATGATAATATTACATTAATTACTTCAGGAATGGGAGACCCTGATGGTGAGAATTTTATTGTTGTAAATGTAGATACAAGTAAAAGTATTGATTATGATTTAATATGTTTGTCGAGTAATGATATGGACTGCCTTGGAGATTTAGAAGACCTTTTAGTTGTTGATAAATTAACCTCTTTAGATGTAGAAATAGAAGGTAAACATTCGTTTTCACTAACTTCAAATCTTGTTAATAATCGAGTAGGATTAAACTTTATTACAAATGAAGCAGTAACGATACAACTTTATAATGTTAGCGGTCAACTCGTTTTCCAAAAAAAGTTAGAAGGTGAATTTAAGTATGAAATTGATGTTTCTAATATTCCTAAAGGCCTATATATTCTAAAAACACCTGAATGTGGAGAATGTTTAGCAATAAAATTAATTATCTAGCTCAATACCATTTAATACTCTTCTTATGTCGTTAACCTTCTTCATTAAGTCATGAAGTTCTTCTTTGTTACCTAAGTCTACGTGATCTTTGAAGGTTTGTAGGTTGTTTATATAAGCACCTAGTGCCGTTGATAGGTGTTCTTGGTTTTGTTCGAAAATTGGAGCCCACATATCAGGACTAGATTTAGCTAAACGAACTGTACTTGCGAAACCAGAACCAGCCATATTGAAAATTGACTTTTCATCTTCTTCAATTTCTAAAACTGTTTGTCCAAGAACAAAAGAAGTAATATGGGAAAGGTGAGAAACATATGCAATATGTCTATCGTGTTCTTTGGAGTCCATGAATAATATTTTCATGTTTAAGACTTTGTAAATAGATTTACATAGATCTACAGCGTCCTTATTACTATTGTTTTCGTCACAAATAATAGTGACCTTGTTGTCATATAGTCCATCGAAAGCAGCACTAGGACCTGCGTTTTCCGTTCCTGCAATAGGATGAGAAGCAACAAAAAGTTTACGTTTTGGATGTTGATCAGCAACTGTGCAAATTCCTTCTTTAGTAGATCCTAAGTCGATGATAATCTGATCATCATTAATTTGATCAAGCATTGATGGTAATATCTGTTTTGCCACATCTACAGGAACAGCTAGTAAAATAACTTCAGCTTTAGTAATGGCTTCCTCTATTAAAAGAATTTCATTAACAAAACCAATTCTCAATGCGTCAACACAGTGCGTTTCGTTTGTATCCACACCAATTACATGAGATGCAAATCCTCTGTTTTTTAAGCTAAAAGCTATTGAACCACCAATTAATCCTAAACCAATTACACTAATTACCATTATATGTTATTTTTGATTCGGTTAAAAGCTTCTTTGATATTTGATTCATTCGCACATAAACTTGCTCTTATATATCTATCTCCATTACTTCCGAATATGAATCCAGGAGTTATGAAAACATTTGCTTTATATAGAATGTCATCAACTAAATCTTCTACATTCTCTAAGCTATCTGGAACCTTTCCCCAAAGAAACATTCCAATACTGTTTGGATCATATTTCACATCTAAATAATCGAATAATTCACAAACCAATTCTTTTCTTTTTTGGTAGATGTTATTTTGGTTTTCATGCCATGCATCGCTATTGTTTAAGGCTTCTATTGCAGCATTCTGCAAACCTAAAAACATTCCACTATCCATATTACTTTTAACTCTTAATATAGTAGATAGGTATTGTTCATCTCCAGTAATCCAACCAATTCTCCATCCAGCCATATTGTGAGACTTGCTGAAAGAATTTAGTTCTATTGCCACTTCTTTGGCACCTTCAATATTGAAAATACATCTAGGAGTAGGGTTAAGGATTAAACTGTATGGATTGTCGTTAACAATTAAAAACTCTTTTTCTTTAGCAAGAGCAACTAACTCTTTTAAAACATTCTCATCCGCTTTTGCTCCCGTTGGCATATGTGGGAAGTTGAGCCAAAATATTTTTATATTAGAAAAGTCTTTCTTCTTTAAAGCTTCCATATCGATATTCCATCCAGAGTTTTCATCTAAATCATAATATTCAATATCTGCTTGAACAAGTTTAGTAACTGATGAGTAAGTAGGGTAGCCTGGGTTAGGAACAAGTACTTTGTCTCCCGGATTTAAAAAAGCCATACTTATATGCATGATACCTTCTTTAGATCCCATTAATGGCATGATCTCACCATTTGGATTGAAAGAAACGTTGAAAGTTTTTTCTTTCCATTTTGAAATAGCCGCTCTTAATTCTGGCGTACCAGTGTAAGATTGGTATCCATGCGTGTTATCCTTTTTAGCTGTTTCTACAAGTGCATTAACAGTTGCTTCGGATGGTGCTAAATCAGGACTACCTATTCCTAAGTTTATAATGTTTTTACCTTCAGCGTTAAGCTTTCTAATTTCCTTAAGTTTTTTAGAAAAGTAGTATTCTTGAACGTCTGAAAGTCTATCAGCAGGTTGAATGATCATGCTTCTTTTGTTATGTCTATTATTCCTTTTTTGTATTCTCCTAAAATCTCTAAGTTTTCAGTGATTTTACGTACGTTTTCCATTACGTTGAGATAGTTATTGTAGTCTTGCCATTCAAAATCTAAATGGAAATTATACTCATAAGCCTTCCCGATTATTGGAACAGATTGAATTTTAGTTAAATTTATCTTTCCTTTTGCGAAAAGGTTTAATATGTTAGCAAGTGCTCCAGGGTCATGAGGTAATTGAAAAAATATTGAGGCTTTGTTATTTTCAATATCTGTTTTTGCAGTGTTGGATAAAATTAAAAAGCGAGTGAAATTCTGTTTGTTGGTTTCAATACCTTTTGCAAGAATTTCTAATCCAAACTGTTCTGCAGCTGATTCACTAGCTATAGCAGATACGCCAACTAGTTTTTTTTCAGAAATGTTTTTCGCGCAAATTGCTGTGTCTTCCTTTTCTTGAATCTGAACATGAGGTAGGCCTTTTAAGAAATGACTACACTGTCTGATTGCGATAGGATGAGATTGAGCAAATTTTAAATCTTCCAGTTTCGTACCTGGAAGTGCCATGATGTTCATTTTTATTCTCAAGTAAACTTCTCCAATAACATTGAAGTTGTATTCTTGAAGCAATCCATAATTTTGCAGTAAGGAACCTGCTATGGAATTTTCGATAGCCATGACAGCGTAATCGGCTTTTTTATTTTTTAATGCATCACATAAATCTTGAAACGAAAGACATTTAATTGTATTGATTTCTTTCCCGAAATATTTCTGCGCAGCAACTTCGTGAAAAGATGCTTCGATACCTTGTATTGCTATAGTTTTGTCCACAATGATTATTTATCTAATATAACTGTTAAAGTTAATCTTAGAAGGTGAAAGTACAAAGGTGAAAGGGCAAAGAATTTAAATTAACATGTAAATTTTGATAGAAACCTCAATAAAAATCGATTTACCCCTTAATAATTTGCATTTTTGTATTGCAAATTTAGCTCATGCGTAAAGTCTTTGTTACAGGAATTGGAACTGATGTAGGTAAAACGATCGTTGCTGCGGTATTAACTGAGGCACTTCAGGCTGATTATTGGAAGCCAATTCAGTGTGGTAGTTTAGAGCTTACAGATACTGAGCGTGTTAAACGTTTAGTAGATTCTAAACAATCTTTTTTTCATCCTGAAGCATATAGATTAAGAACACCTGTTTCTCCTCATCATGCTGCAGAGCTTGAGGATAAGAAAATTCATTGGGGAAGATTGAAAGTTCCTGAGACTGAAAATACTTTGGTAATTGAAGGAGCAGGAGGGATCTTAGTTCCTTTTAATTACAAAGGGGAGACAATGTTAGATATGGCTATCAATTGGGAATTAGAAACTGTTATTGTTACTCGTAATTATTTGGGAAGTATCAATCACACACTACTTACTATTAAAGTTCTTCAAGATAGTGGAGTTAAAGTTTTGGGAATTATATTCAATGGAGAAACTAATGTTTCTACAGAAGATGTAATTATCAAATCAACAGGAATCAAAGTTCTTGGTAGAATTAAAGAAGAATACGAATTTACTAAAGGACTAATTAAAGATTACGCTAGAGATTATATTTTTGTTTAATACCTAGTGTTCCTTTTAGCAGCTCGACTTCTTCCTATTAATCTTAATTCTTTTACTAGTTTTTCAACTTCTTTATCGATTTCTTCTTCAGTATAAGCTGTTGCCGCTTTCTTCTCAATGTACTTTCTTTTTGTTTTTATTTCAAACTTAGCTGTATCCGTTGGTTGGATTCCAGCATAATGAATGTACCATTTGTCGTTGTAAGAAGATTGATTTTTAAAGAAATAAACATATCCTTCATCAGTTTTGTTTTTGATTAATACTTTCTTTATAAACTCGACACTGTCTTCAACGCTAATAGCAGAGGAAGCATAAATAGCAGACTCCATAAGTGATTTTTGATTTAAGTAGTCGTTATCAAATTTACTTTCTTTTCCAATAAACTTTAGTGCTTTATAAAAAGCAAGTCTATAATCTGGGCTTTTTGAAAGGTTTGTGTATAAGCTATCATGAATTTGAATGTTATGTTTTGCAAGCATAACTGTAGCTATAAATCGGAACTTTTCGGTTTTATGTGTTAAAAGTGAATGTAGGTATGTTTTAACTTTTGGATTGGATTTGTAGTAGGGCATAAGTAGCTTTAAGTATGATGTTAAATCATACTGATCTATCATATTGATTTCATACTTAATGGGTTTTCCAAAACTATAATATGTATAATGATCAGTTAAAGAAACATGTGCTGCACCGGAAGAGTAGCTTTTCTTTTTTGCAGTGGCTTCTTTTGCTTCTCTAAGTATTAATGGTTGTTCTCTTTTGTAAGACTTTGCTTTAATTAAATTACTATCTAAAAGCATAGAGCTTAAACTATATAAAGAAGATCTGTAATCTGTATATAAAAGTAGATCCCAAGCATCTGGGTATAATTTAGATGTTAGTAATAATGAGTCATCTAAGTATCTGAAAAACTGATTGATTGGTCTTTCATTTGGTGTGATAGGTGCGTCCTGAATAATTAGCTTTTTAATCTCTTTGTAAGCTTGTTTGTTTCCTTGTTTCGCTAATGATTTTAGACATGCAATTTGAACTTTGTAATCGTCCATTGCAGTTTGGTATTTGTTTGACAAATAATCATTGATCTTTGGGCTTTTTAGGTAGCCTAATTGTTTAATAAGATAAACAGCAGATTCCTCTTCATCGTCATCAGGAAACTCAAAATTGTCGATATACCAAAAGATACTATCTATGTCATTTTCTTTAAATTCAATTCTGTTAATTAACTCAACAGCGCGTTTTATTTTTGTTGTATCACCACTTGCTAAGTCACTGAAGAAAAGAGTAGCGTTAGGTTTAAAAGCAACTCTTCCTAAAAGGGTGTCTCTGTCAGGAGTGAAGGTTTTAAAGAATTCTGTTGTGAATTTTGATCTAGTTTCAGTAGAGTCATAAGATGTTTTCACAGTGTAGACAACACCTTTGTTGAGGAACTTCTTAATCTCAATTACTTTGTTTGAATTTGTATCCCCAAACCAATAATGAGCTGTTGGTAAGGTATCGTTATTGTTAAAATTAAATTTAATAGTTTTTAAATCACTTTCGATGTATGCTTCAAATTCGTCATCCCATAAACTATCAAGAGAAGACATATAATAGTAATCATTATGCTTTAGGAAGTTAACATATATTGATTCGTAATTTGTTTTATTAAAATAGCTTCGGTTTTTTCTAAGGTAATCCCAATCTTCAGTTTTAGCTCGTTTATTAGCTAGTACTTTATACCAATCTTCCATTTCATTAGGTACAATTGGAGTGTTTACTGTATATCTAAGAAGAGTATCATGATAAGATTTATAATCTTGTTTTTTAAACGCTCCAGAGTATTTGAATGAATTAAAGAATTTATCGGCTTTTTTCTCACTTGACTTAGCTGTTAAAAGGAAATAGAAATTATTCCTTAATATAGAAGTGAAATAAATAGAATCTCCTGTTTGTGTTACTGTATAACCTTTAGCTTTTTTGCTGTTTACCGGTGTAATAGAAGTAGTTTTAAGAGAGTCAAATTGATCAAGGAAGATTTCTATTAAATAAGCCACTTCAAAAGAGTCCTCTTCAATATATCCAAGGTCATTCATCCAGTCGTGTTGGATTAAGAAATAAGAACTATCTTCTTGAGAAAAACTTTGAACAGCGTAACTTAAAGGAGATGCTGTGATTTTATGCGCATGTACTGTTGATAGTGGTTGACTAGGGAAATCAATCTTATACTCACCCAGGTGAGAAGTGTAAGTTTGCTTTTCAGATTGATTTGTATTTATCTTAATACTTTTGATGAATCTATCTCCGTAAATCTTAGCCCAGTCACCAGTTCCTGACATTTTAAAGAAGATAACTTCTAGCGGTGTAAAGACAATAAGTCTTCTTTGGAATTCTCCCTTTCTAGATTTATTTAGAATGTCGATTGCATTATAACCGTTGACTTTAACTTTCTTTTGATTGATGATTTTCCCTTCAATATTTTCAAAAACTATTGAATCAATTTTAGCTTCCCACATTGAAGAATTTGATTTTCTTAATGGAGCATAAGTTTGAAATCTAGAGATGAAGAAATTCCCTCCATTACTCATGTCAGGAAAGAAGTATTGAAGCTCTCCTTCATCACCAGGTGTTTCGTAAAGTTTACCTGGAATGGAAACTGTAATATATCCGTCTTTTGTAGTAAATGGTTTATACGCTCTGTCGATATACTTTTCTTCAATATCGTTTTTCTTGTCTTTTGCGTATTTTGTGATTTCGCGTTGAACTGGCCTCATCTTGTATCCCAGTGTTCTAAGCATATTAATTACTCCGTTTTCACCTGGAAGGTGAGCAGCTCCAATTCCAATAAAAATACTATGCTTTTTAGCAAGGGTATCTATTCCCACAGTCATTATTCTATTTCTTTCGTGTAGGAAATACTTTAAGTAGTTATCTGATTGTGCAGTAATTCTAGTAATAGAATCAATGATTTTAATGTTACCATTTCTATAAGCTTCTTCCATAGCTTCACCAATGGTCATATCTTTATTCCAAGATGAATTATACCCTTTCTGTTTGTTCTTCTTGTCTTCATCTTCATCCTTATCAGGAAACATAGCTTTTACTTGGAGTATGTTTGTTTCATCATAATCTTCAAGTTCAATTACCTCTTTCTTGTTTTTCTTAGCATATTGGAATATGAATAAATCTAAGTAAGTGTTTTCTTCATATTCATCATTGTAAGAAGAACCTCTATATAAGAATCCGTTCTCAAGCGCATGATTTTTTCTAAGCGCATATTCCATTGATTTTTTTTCGGGAGGAGTAATGTCAACTATATTCTCGTAGAAATTTTTACCGTTACTGTTGGTGTAGTTTTGTTCTCTTTTAGATTTAGAGCCATACATATGTTCAATCCATTCTGAAGGATCTGATTCTAGACATACTTTTTCTGCTTGATCAAGTGCAACATAAAAAGAATCACCTAAATGAAAAGCGATTTTATTACTAACATGCATTGTCCCATATAAATAAGACGGAGTTTCTAAGCCGTTTCCAGAGATTTCCCAAAGCAAGCTATGATTGTTTTCTTGAGAAAATGAAAAAGAAGAAATAAAAACTGAAAGTAGGACTAAAATGTTTTTCATATACTACATATAACCCGACTATACGGGAAGGTAACAATATTAAAGAATCTTAATTTTTATTTAGAATAATGCAGGTTCAAATTATAAACAATAATGTTTTTTAACAGCAACCTGATCCTGGTTCACAAGAGTTTTCTGGTGGAGTAGGATTCCCTATTTGTTGAAATGCTTTAATGAATGTTTCTGTATTTTGGGCACCTTGAACTAAATGTTTGTCGTTTATAATAAAACTTGGTACTGCATTAACACCAGCTTTTCTATAGAAATTCTCTTCATCCTTAACTTCTGTAACGTCAGTGTTAGTCATGAAGCTATTTAATATTTGTTCGGAAACGCCAGCTGTTTTTCCTATTTCATATACTTCCTGCTGGACACCTACATTTACGTTATCGGTAAAGTATGCTTTCAATAGCGCTTCGTTAACTTTAGCTTTTAGTGCTATGTCTGGTATTAGTTTTAATAATTTATGGGCTAGTAGCGTATTAGGAACAATTTTATCTTCTTTAAATTCCATGATAATACCTTCTTCAGCAGCTGCATCAATAACTTGGTCGGTCATTGATTCTACTCGATCTGAATCTCCATATTTTGAAATTAAATAATCTTTTAAATTTGTAGAGAAATCTGTTATTTCAGGATGAAGCTCAAATGCTTTATAGTCGATTTGAAAATCGAATTGATCCTTTAATTTTTCAATTGCTTTTTCGAAACGTTTTTTCCCTATATAACACCAAGGGCAAACAACATCAGATACTATGTCAACTTTTATTGTAGGTTTCATCTTAAGATTTTTTTCCAAAGATAATTTTAAATTTCTGGAAAAAAATTGAATACAAAATCTTTTGATGTATTGTCTGATTTATTAATTACCGTTAATATTAACTTATCATCACTTATGATACCATCCATTTTCACTTTTCCGTATTCATTTTTAGCTTTAAGTCTAACTAGGCATCTTCTTTCATTTACTTGAAATGTTCCATGCATTAGATGGTCATGATTTTTTGAAATAACATATTTTGTAGCTAAATCATAATCAATATCAGAACTTGTTGTATAGACCGTATCTCCCTCAGAAAACCTTATGTAAATATGTGAAATACTATCTATAGGGGAGTAGTATACTCCATTCTTAGAAATACTACATTGCTTAGATTCCTCAGTCTGGGCAAAGCTTGTAATTGAGAAAAGTACAAATATGAAGGTTAAAGTTTTCATCATTAAAATCCTAGGTTATTTAATTTGTTAAATAAAACGTTAATCGTTAGCGGTTTTGATAAGTAGTCATCTAAACCTTTATCTATATATTTTTCAGCATCACCTTCCATGGAATTTGCGCTTAAACCAATGATAGGAGGCAACTCATGACTTTGATATTTCTTCTTTAAAATTGTTGTAGCTGTAATTCCATCCATTACTGGCATTTGAATATCCATTAAAATCAAATCAAATTTACCTGGCTTAAAAATATCTACAGCCTCTTGACCATCATTGGCTATTTCTACAATATGCTTATGCTTCATTAGCATAAGTTTTACAACTTTTTGATTAACAATTTTATCTTCAACTACTAAAATGTTTAGCGGTTTTATTGGTTTAAATTCTTCAAAATATTTATTGATTTCTTTATTGGCTACAGAAGACTTTTTAGCGACTTTTCCAACTATAGTAAACCAGAAATTAGACCCTTGCCTTTCAATACTTTCGACACCTACTTTCCCTCCCATTAATTCTGCAAGTTGTTTACAGATCGGAAGTCCTAGTCCAGTACCATCTTTTCGTCTATCATTATGCTCTTCAACTTGTGAGAATTTCTCAAAAACTTTTGATATATCTTTGTCTGGTATTCCTAGACCGGTGTCTTTTATTTCAAACTTTAACTCTATGTTATTGTTTAGTAGGTTAGATTTAGTGATGTTAACTGAAACGCCTCCATCTACAGTGAATTTAATAGCGTTAGATATTAGGTTGTTTAGAATTTGATTAACTCTGGTACCATCAACTGAAACTAGTTCTGGGACATTTTTTGCAATATTTAACTTTAGCGTTAAGTTCTTTTCGTCCGCCTTTGGTTTAAAAAGAATAAGCGCTCTATTTATATGATCTTCAAGTTTTAAATCAAAATGATTTATTGTCATTTTACCAGCCTGAAGCTTCGATAGATCTAATATGTCATTTATTATTTGAAGTAATGAATTCGCAGATCCTTGAATTATGTCTACTTGTTCAACCTGTTCTTCATTAAACTCATTTGAAGAAGTGTAAACATCTAACATTTCAATAATACCATTTAAAGGTGTCCGAATCTCATGACTCATATTTGCTAAAAATTGATCTTTGAAATTAGATTCCTTTATTGCTAGTTCAGATTCTTTTTTAAGTTTTGAAATTCTAATTTGATTGGTTACATCCCAACAAACACCAATCATCTTGGTTGCAGCTCCACGACGGTTTCTGTAAACCTGGAAATTACAAGAGATGTCTCTCATTTCTCCATTACTTCTGTGAATTTGAAATTGGATATGAAAATCTTCTCCCATGATTTTAGCTTCTTCCAAAATCATGTAAAAACGAGATAAACCTTTCTTCTCTATTATTTTTTCTAAAATTCGAAGAGGTTCTAAATCATTTCCCATTTGTACTTGGAACAATTCATACAAAGAGTTATCCCAGATCCAATTATCATCGTTAACATTCCATTCCCAAATTCCAATTTTTGCAGCATTGGTTGCTAGGAATAATCTATTATGGGTTTCATTTAATAAAATTTCGGATTTCTTTTTTACTGTGATATCCCTAAGCATGCAGATTACTTCTTCTTCTTCTTTTCCTGCTACTACTCGGCATTCTACATAGAACTCTTTATTTTCATCAAGAAGTTGAAATTCAATAGTTTGAATTTGTTGTTTAGTGATGGCTTTTTTTATAGCTCCTGCTAATCTTACTTTTGCTTTTAAAGATATATCTAGATCATCTAAACTTTTTCCAATAAACTTTTTTTCGAATTGACCTTTATAACTATCGTTTGATTTATGATCTAGATAAATTCCTTTATTATCCATCCTGAAAATAAAATCGGGAATAGCATCAATAAGGGTACTATGCTTTCTTACAGCTTCATCAGATACATCTTGGTATTCTTGGATACTATCAGAGTATTCTGAATGTAAATTGTTTACTTGCTTTATTAAGTGATTAATTAAAACACCTTTGGTTTTTTCTCCTTCATTCTTTTTTAAATCAAGAATTGTCGATAATATTCCATCTATATCTACCATCTAATTGATTTTTATAGAATTAACGATTTGATTAAAAGCTGGACGATTAAGTTGGAAAATATTAGGATGTCCAGTAACTACAATCTGATAACCATTAGATCCAACTATAGCGTGATATACTATTGAATGTTTTTGTAAAAGCTCTTTGTCTGAATAATCATATTCATACATCTTCATTTTAACACCATTCACATCTTTTAGAACAACTGAATTAGATGTAGTACCAAGAACCGAAGTTTGGAGGAATATTTTTGAAGCACTGTATTTTTCTAAACTTGTTAAAGGAAGTAAACCTTCATCTTTAGAAATAACAATTGAAATTAGTGAATTATCTTTGAAGTTTTTTTTGAAAATGAAAACTTCAACACCTTGCATATTAGCCTTTTCACTCCATGTGTCATCGGCTTCTAATGTTATTCGATTGTTATTACTGTGGAAGTTTTTAGGATCATTTGGTTTGAAACCAAAAATTATACAAAGTAAAGAAACACTAAATAACATTTTCATACGGGGAACCTTAGAGATTCACATACGGGAAACTCACTTAAAAGTTCTGCTCTCACTTAATTCTTTTTACGCTTCTTTCTTAATTTATATTTTCTGTTAAACAAGCGGTTTAAGAAAGGATCAAAGTGGAATTTATATCCTAAAGATAGTTGTATTTGAGAATCTGAACTGTTGATTTTTGGCATGAAATACATTGAGTGGTCACCTTTTCTATATCCAACACCAAAACCTATATTAACACCATCGAATATCCAATCTCTTTGAATAGCTACGGAATCTTTAATGTAATCATGATTAGTATCATACGCATCTTTAGTATTTCTAAATGCTGGTCCGATTAAAACATCAAAAGTTAAAGGATGAAAATCAACTAGTATTCTTCTAAAGTTAAAATCAAATTGGTAGTCAACGTAATCTCTTTCTTGAGTAGGGAAGTAGATATGGAATTCTGGACCTATTGAGTTTCTTTTTAAGAACCAAACATAAGCTTTAACACCGACTGATTGTTTTTTTATGAATCCATTGTATTGGTATCCTCCTTCAACAGAGAACATTGTGTTTGGTAAAGATGGTTTGTCATCTGAAATTTCACCTTGAGCTTTTACTAAAGTTGAAAAAGAAATGATCGCAAGAATTAAAAAAATGTTTTTCATAACACGAGAGTTTATTGCATAAAAAATGGGTAAGCTACTTATATCGCACCGCTCAACCGCTTACCCTTGCTACCTTCCAGTTCTGGGGGAGTTCAGCAGGAGCTGGTCGTATAAGACTTACCCGCTACAAATGTACTCACTGTATTGGGAATAAACAAAAGGAATGACAGGGAATTCAAAATTATTTTTAAATAATCTCAAAAAACAGCATGGTTTGGGTATATTTACATTGATTTTTAGCACTTTATTCCATGAAAGATATATCTATAGTTGTTCCCTTATTTAATGAAGCAGAGTCTTTACCCGAATTACATTCTTGGATAAAAAGAGTAGTAGATAAAAATAGTTTGTCTTATGAGATTTGGTTCATAAATGACGGTAGTACAGATGATTCATGGGATATTATAGAAGCTTTAAAAGTTAAAGACGAAAACGTTAAAGGTGTTAAGTTTCAACGAAACTATGGTAAGTCAGCTGGTTTACATGTAGGATTTCAGAATGCAGAAGCAAAGGTTATTGTTACTATGGACGCTGATTTACAAGATAGTCCTGATGAACTTCCTGAGTTATATAGAATGATTGTTGAAGATGGATTTGATTTGGTTTCAGGGTGGAAACAAAAGAGATTTGACCCGATTACGAAAACACTTCCTACAAAACTTTACAATTGGGCAACTCGAAAAATGAGTGGAATCGAATTGAATGATTTCAATTGTGGATTGAAAGCGTATAAGTATGATGTAATAAAGAGTATTGAAGTTTATGGTGAAATGCACCGATACATTCCGCTTTTAGCAAAATGGGCAGGTTTCTCTAAAATAGGAGAGAAGGTGGTTCAACATCAAGCTAGAAAATACGGAACGACTAAGTTTGGGTGGAATAGATTTATAAATGGACCACTAGATTTACTTTCAATTAACTTTGTTTCCAAATTTGGAAAACGTCCAATGCATATTTTTGGATTAATGGGGTCATTGTTATTTGGTTTAGGTTTCATTACTGGAGGATATCTATCTGTTGATTGGTTTTTAAGTCTAGTGTTAGATATGCATGATTATTATCCTATAACTGCCAGACCTATATTTTATTTCAGTTTAACATTCATGGTTATTGGATCTCAGTTGTTTTTAGCTGGTTTTATTGCTGAGCTCTTAATAAGAAATTCTCCCGTTAGAAATAATTATAAGATTTCGGGGCTCATCGAATAATTAGAAAATTACAACGAATAATAAAACGTGAGTTTTTATATGTTCTTAAGTAACCATTCTACGTTTCGGAATTGTTAAATTAAAACATATGAAAATATTTACGCTTGGATTGTTTTTGTTAGCTATTTCTAGTTGTGCCCAAACTGGTACTTCAGATATTAAGTCTACTGATAAAGTAATTGTTCGTCCTTCGAGCTTAACTTACTCTTGGATTAAAAAAGCAGACTATTCAACATCCTTAATTAATAGGTTTAAACCATTAAAAGGTTTTTCATTAGTAAATGTAAAGAAAGGCTCTTTTGAAGAATGGTTAAGGTTTTTACCTATGGAACCTAAAAAAACTAAAATCAAATTATATAACGGTAAAAAGAAACTATTACAATTATTGAATGCTGGAGTTGTTAAGATTGATATTGGTAAAAGAGATTTGCAACAATGTGCTGATGCAGTAATTAGATTAAGAGCGGAATACCTTTATTCAACTAAAAAGTACAATCAGATTCATTTCAATTATACAAGTGGCTTTAACGCTCGATATGATAAATGGAGGGCAGGTAATAAGATAGCTGTTAAAGGGAATAAAGTGAATTATTATTTAAAGCCTAAGCGTAATGATAAAACTTATCTAGGGTTTAAATCATATCTAATCAATGTGTTCAATTACGCTGGTACTTATAGCTTAAATAAGGAACTAAAGACAAGGAAGCCTGATGAGATAACGGCTGGGGATGTTCTTATTATTGGAGGCTTTCCAGGTCATGTCATAACAGTAGTTGCAGTAAGTGTTAACACCAAAGGAGAAAAAGCTGTTTTGCTTGCTCAGAGTTATATGCCGGCGCAAAGTATTCATGTCATAAGAAATCTACAAAAGCCTACAAAGGGTGCATGGTTTCTTATTGAAGATTTAAAAAAGAAAGGTTGGAGTACGTTGGAATGGAGCTATGAAGCTAAGCATTTAAAGCATTGGTGATTATAGTTGGTTAACAGTTTCATTTATTGATTGAATGATAATATCACATGAAAATCGAATATCCTTTTCTTCAATAATTAGAGGTGGTGCAATTCTCAAACACTTATCATTAAATAAAAACCAATCTGTAATTAATCCTTTTTCAATACAACGTTTGATGACAGCGAAATTAAATTCTTGACTTTCAAATTCAACACATAAAAAGAATCCAATTCCTCTGATGTCTTTAATTTTATCATGAACCAACAAGTCTTTAAAAAGTTGTGATTTTTCTGGAATTGAATCTCTTAAATTATTTCCTTCGATTATATTTAAACATGCTAAACTCGCTGCTGAACATACTGGATGACCACCAAAAGTAGTGATGTGACCAAGTACTGGATGATGTGTTAGACTTTGCATTATTTCTTTACTAGAAATGAAAGCTCCAATTGGCATTCCTCCGCCCATTCCTTTTGCAAGTGTTATAATATCGGGAACAATTCCATGCTGTTGAAAACCGAAAAAAGTTCCTGTTCTACCGAAACCTGTTTGGACTTCATCAATGATTAAGAGAGTTCCTGTTTCATCACATTTTTCACGAACAGCTTTCATATAATTTAAATCTGGAACGATAATTCCAGCTTCTGCTTGAAATGCTTCTATAACAATACAAGCTGTTTTTTTATTGATGCGTTTAAGATCATCAATGTTATTATATTCTATTAAACGTGTATTTGGAAGAAGTGGACGGAAGTTATTCTTAAACTCCTCGTTTCCCATGATGCTTAATGCTCCATGAGAACTCCCATGGTACGCGTTCTTACAAGATATGATGTCAGTTCTTCCTGTATGTCTTTTGGCTAGTTTTAATGCACCTTCAATCGCTTCACTACCTGAGTTTACGAAATAAACATTGTTTAATGAGTCGGGTAGGAGTTTAGCTAAAGCTTCAGCTAAAAGTGTTTGTGGTGATTGAATGTATTCACCAAAAACCATTAAATGCATGTACTTGTCTGCTTGTTCTTTTACAGCATTAATAATTTCAGGATGACTGTGTCCAACATTTGACACAGAAATTCCAGAAATTAAATCAAGATATTTTGTATTGTTTTTATCGATTAAATATAAACCTTCAGCTTTTACAATTTCTAACTCCATAGGTTCTGGTGAAGTTTGGGCAAGGTATGAGTAAAAGAGTTCTTTTTGTGAGATCATATTTATTTCTTTCTAAATCGGTAACCAAATCTTAAAATCACATCGACAGAACCAAAATTTAAAGGGTCCCAAGATTCATTCGTTTCTGGTTGAGTATCTCCGTTGATTGTGTATTCAGAAATAACGAAGTTGTATTTGGTATACACTAATGAGAAGTCGAAGAACCATGGATAAACATCATTGTATTCGTTCCCTAGTTGATATCGTAATCCACCTCCAAATGAGTAAGAATAACCATCACCTATTAGCTCATTTAAATTTCCAATTATTAATTGTTTTTTATGAAGAGCTGTGTATCCTCCTCCAGCTTGAACATAAGCAGACATTCGGAATGTATTTAATAAACTGTGTTGAACGTGTGCATTAAAGCTTAAAATATTTCCTCCAAAGTGATTCTTAGTTGAATCAATTTCAGTAGATAAATTATAAGCACTTCTATCGTTGAAAAATAACGGAGCGAATTCAAAACCTAATTCTGTGTTTTTAAAAATTCCAATATTTAAAAGGATAGGAGCTTCTAACGGAGCAGCAAGGATGAATTCTCGCTCTTCATAAAATCTATTTTTTCCAGCTCCAAGAGAAATCGTTACATCTTTTGGTAAGACCGTCTCTCCTTGTGAATATAAAGGCGAAGCCGATATGATAATAAATAGAAATAATAAGGCGCTCTTCATTAAGTATAAAGTTAATATTTATTGTTTAATAATTAATTTTGAGCAGGAATATTTATCTAACGAATTTTTGACTGAGATATTATTAAAAATAAGTAGACAATTCTTCTTTTAAAATTGTTCCGTTTATAGGTTTTGCTATATAACCGTCTAAACCGTGTTTTGAGTAGTATTTTGAATCTCCTTCCATATTATTAGCTGATAACGCAATAATAGGAGGTAAGTCCTTGAAGTTTCTTCTAAGTTCACCCGTTGCTGTTATTCCGTCCATTACGGGCATTTGAATATCCATTAATATTAGATCAAATTTATCTTGATTGTCTTTATATTTCATTAAGCATACTTCACCGTTTTCTGCAATTTCGGAAGTGCAGCCAATTGATTTAAGTACCATCTGTGCAACTATTTGGTTTACTTTTTTATCTTCAACAACTAATATATGTTTACCTAATCCATTAAATACTGAGTCATCTTTAATTTGATTGTTGCCATCGTCAACTTTTTCAACTTTAAGATTTGGGATTTCAAAATAAAAAGTACTTCCTTTTCCTTTTTCACTCTCTACTCCAATAGAGCCATTCATTAATTGGACAAGTTCTTGAGCGATTGTTAGACCTAAACCAGTTCCCATATTGGAGCCGTCTGACTTCCTGATTAAATTTGAGTTAAGCTGCTCGTATTTATTGAATAATTTATTTTGATCAATTTTATTTAATCCTGCTCCAGTATCAACTACTTCAAATTTAAGGTTGGCTGTATTGTCTGAGTTTAATACGGCTTCCAGTTTTATTGTGATTATTCCTTTTTCTGTGAATTTTATTGCGTTACTTACAAGGTTATTTAGTATTTGGTGAATTCTAACGGCATCAATTTCTACTCCTTCAGGAATGCTATTCCCATAAATCACTTCTAATTTTAAGCCTTTTAGATTGGCTTTTTCTTTGAATAAATTCTTTGAATGGTCAAGTAGTCTATTAGTCTTTCTAATGGAAGAAGATAATTTTACCTGACCAGCTTCTAGTTTTGATAAATCTAAAACTGAATTAATAATATGCATCAAATCGTTTCCTGATTCGGTAATTATTTTAAGTTGTTCTTTTTCTACATCGTTTAAGTTGTCACTATCTTGAATTAAATTAGTCATTCCAACAATTCCATTTAATGGAGTACGGATTTCATGACTCATTTGAGCTAAAAAGTCCGTTCTGAATTGTAGTGATTTAACGGCAACTCTTTTTTCCTGGACAGCATATTCAAGATTGATTGAATCAGAAATATCTTTTGTGAAAATACATATTCCCTTAATCTTGTTATTAATTTTTAAAGGAGACAGGAGGAGTTCTGAATGGATGTCTTTACCATCTAATTTTTTGATAATTTTTTTAGAGAATGATTTTCCACTTAAAGCTTTTTTTAACAAAGGCTTGTAAAGTAGTTGTTTACTTTTAGGGATAAGATCGAAATAATTCATTCCTATTGTTGGGTAGGCATCATTTGTTCGAAATGAGTTGTTTTTAAAAGCGATATTGAATTTAATGATTTTGAAATTTTCATCTAGAGCAAGAATCGAGTTACTATCAGAACTGTTTATTATATTTTCAACAAGTTCATTTTGTTCCAAATAATAAGATGCTTCTGTAGAAGCTTTTGTGTTTGCAGAAATTAGTTTTTCAGTAAGGTCTTGTTGAGTTGAATACAATTTCCAAACAGGAAGGATTAATAAAATGTATAGAATCGGTTGAGCCATATGTCTTATGTGTTCAGACTCTTCGATTGTTAACCAATTAAAATAGTTGTTAAGTGATTTTGTTTGGAAAAGGAAGAATAAAATTGAACTTATAATTACAAAAAAATAAGTTGTGTTTCGTTCATTCTTACTAAAGATAATTATTGGATAAATTATAAAAGGAAGAAAAATAAGATGCATTAGGCTTTCTTCATTTCCAAGAATAGATAGTATTGTATTACTAATGACCATTCCTGCTATTAAGACCAGTTTAAAATAAAAGGCATTACTTTTTTTTATGAATATCTCATTAATAAGGAAGTATATAAATATGGTTATAAATGTAATATTAAGTTCTAGAATGTCATAGAAGTAATAAACTATTGCTAGTAGACTTGATAGTACAAGACAGGTTTTATTTACAATTGAAGCAAGTGTAAAACCTTGTTCACTATTTATTTTATTGTAATTAAAATTCACTCTATTTTCAGTTTATAAATCTTTACGAAGAAATACTAAAATGGTTTAGAATGAATTCAATCCATTTTGAGCCAAGTCGTCCCAGAATTTAGGGTATGATTTAGCAACAACATTTGGTTCTTCTATTTCAATTTGATCAACCTTTAGGCATAAAGGAGCAATACTCATAGCAACCCTGTGGTCATCATAAGTTTCGATAGTTTTATTTGTTGTAGAAATCTCAGAATGATTAATTTGAATTTCATCGTCAGGAAGAATATCTATAGATGCTCCAAACTTTTCAAGTTCTTTCTTTATTGCATCTATTCTATCAGTTTCTTTAATTCGTAAACTTTCTAATCCTTTAAAATGACCTTTTATATTTAATCCAACTAGAGTAGAAGCTAGAGTTTGAGCAACATCAGGACAATCAGAGAAGTCATAATTGAATTCTTTAGATGTAGAATCATCTTCTTTAATTAAACTTACTTCATTACCGTTAAATGTAGAGGAAACTCCAAGGTTCTTGTACATTTCAACAATTGCAGAATCTCCTTGTAAACTAACTTCCTTTAAACCTTTCAATTTAATGTTTGCTGATTTAGAAAGTGCTGCAATTTGGTACCAATAAGAAGCTGCACTCCAATCTGCTTCAACAGTAAATTCTTTTGCTTTGTATTTCCCTTCTTTTATATCAATAATATTTCCTTCAAAAGTATATTCAGCACCAAAATGCTCAATTAATGAAAGCGTCATTTTTAAATAAGGAATAGAAGCTATTTTGTCTGTTAATTCCATTTGAAGTCCACCAGAAAGGGAAGGAGCTATCATGATTAGAGCAGATAAATACTGACTACTAACACTTCCATCTATCGATATTTTACCACCAGATAATTTCTTTCCATTAATTTTCATTGGAGGACAACCATCTTTCTCTAGGTATTCTATATCTGCTCCTAAATCTTTTAAAGCATCCACTAATATTTTAATTGGACGATTACGCATTCTTTCGGAACCAGTTAAAGTCCATGTTCCTGGTGTGTTTGCATAATATGCGGTTAAGAAACGCATTGTTGTTCCAGCAGGACCAACATCTTTAACGTTACCTTTATCTGCAAGCAATTCAATCATTGTTTCTGTATCCTTTGCAGCAGCAAGGTTATGAATAGGGAAGTCCTCATCACAAAGAGCTCGTATCACTAAAACTCTGTTGCTTTCACTTTTACTAGAGGTAAGGTTAATTTCTCCGTTAATAATATTCTTTTCGGCTTTGATTGTTAACTTATCCATAGTTAGGCAACTGTTTTATTATAATATTCTAATGCTTTTAATATTTCTTCTTTATCGCAGAATTGATCCCATTTACATTCTCCAATTCGGGAAAGTAATGAAAAACTAATTCTTCCTTCAGAGTTCTTTTTATCATGGATCATAAGATCTCCGTAATCTTCAAATCTATCTTCAGGTAAAGGTTTTAATTCAAATTGAGATATTAAAACTTCAGAAATTCCCTCAAGTTCTTCTCTACTTAATCCTGCTTTTTGCATTGAAAGATAACCTTCTGCTATCATTCCAATTGCGATTGCTTCACCATGTAGAAAGAAGTTTGGGTCATTTTCTAAATGCCAGGTTTCAATAGCATGACCAATAGTATGGCCGTAGTTTAAAATCTTTCTTAAACCTTGTTCTGTTGGGTCTTCTAAAACTACTTTGTTTTTTATTTGAACTGAATGTTTAATTATTTTTGTCCAGTCTGAATCTAAAGAAACATCAATGTCCTTTACATCATCCCAATAGTTTTCATCTTTTATTAAGGCGTGCTTTAATACTTCTGCAAAGCCACTTCTTAATTGTCTCCATTCTAATGTTGAAAGAAATGGAGGGTAAATAACAACCATTTGAGGGAAGTTAAAAACTCCAATTTGATTTTTTAAACCACCTAAATCAATTCCTAATTTTCCACCAACACTAGCATCAACCTGACTTAATAATGTTGTTGCTATGTTTAAGAAATCAATTCCTCTTTTATAAGTAGAAGCGATAAATCCTCCCATATCACTAATAACTCCACCACCAAGGTTTATTATTAAAGATTTACGATCAGCATGAGATTCACTAAGCGCATACCATATTTGAGTAACAACTTCAATTGTTTTGTTTGTTTCTCCAGATTCGATTTCGATAATTTCTGCTTCGTAAAGCAATGGAATACTTTCAACTAGATCTGGTAAACAATGCAGTAAAGTGTTTTCGTCAACAATAATGAAAATCTTACTATACTTTTTTTGAGCCTCTAGATAGTCTTTTAAGTGATCGATACTTTCGTTTCCAACTACTACAGAATATCCTTGTGATTTAACTTCTAACAATGGTGATTATTTTTACGTAAGCTACAAAAATAACGATAGGAGATGAAATTTCACTAAAGGTTTGAAAGTTTTTGAAATACTTTATCTTTGTTAAAAATTTAATTGATGTTAAAGCGACTCATTTTTCCAATAATTATAGTACTTTTCAGTCTTAAAGTTACGGCTCAAGATTCACTTGTTAAATCACCAAAACTACTTGTTGGTCTAGTTGTAGATCAAATGAGGTATGATTATTTATTTAGGTATTGGGACAAATTGGGTAAGGGTGGTTTTAAGAGAATGATTAACGAAGGTTATTTATTTAAAAATGCTAATTACTCCTATGTTCCTACCTATACAGCTCCAGGACACGCAACTATTTATACAGGAACGACGCCTTCAACGCATGGGATTGTCGCAAATTCTTGGTTTGACGATGCTTTTGGTGTTTCTAAGTATTGTGTTTCAGATAGTAAATTTAATTCTATTGGGACGCAAACAGAAGAAGGAGAGAAAAGCCCTAACAATATGATTGTTACAACAATAGGGGATGAAATGAGATTAATGAATAATAACCATTCAAAAGTAGTTTCAATTTCATTAAAAGATAGGAGTGCTATATTACCTGGAGGGCATAAAGCTAATGGAGCTTATTGGTTGAGTAAAGAAGGGAAGTGGATAACGAGTTCATATTATATGAATAAATTACCAAATTGGGTTGAAGCATTTAATACTGAAAGACCTGCTTCGTTTTATTTAGGGAAAAAATGGGAACCAATTTTCCCTATAATGGAATATGAAGAAAGTTTTAGTGATGACAATGATTATGAAGAAACTCATAAATGGGAAACATCACCTGTTTTTCCACATGATTTTTCAGTTGTTTCTGAAGAGCATGGGTATGGTGTAATAAAATATACGCCTATGGGAAATACAATGACAAAAGATTTTGCAATTCAAGCTATCAAAAAAGAAAAATTAGGGGTAGATAAGTACACTGATCTATTAGCAGTAAGTTTCTCTCCAATTGATTATATAGGGCACTTTTATGGTCCACATTCAATAGAAATGGAGGATGCGATAATTCAATTGGATGTAGAGTTGGAGCTATTATTTAAATACATCGATAAAAACATTGGAAAAGAAAATGTTCTATATTTTTTAACAGCTGATCATGGTGCTGTTAACGTGCCTAAGTATTTAATGGATCAAAAAGTTCCAGCAGGTTATTTTGATAGTAATGCTTGTATTAAGTTGTTAAATAGTGAGTGTGAAAAGAAGTTTGGTTTAGATTCCGTTATAGTGAATTATACGAATAGTCAACTGTATTTAACGGAAGATTTAATTCAAACTAAGAAATTAGATTTAGAGGTTGTTAAGTCTGAAGTGAAGAAGATAGTTTTAGGATTTTCAGGAGTTGCTCAAATTATTTCTAGCGATAATTTAGAATCTAGTGATTTAAGAGTTCAACAAGTAAAAAAAGGATTTTATAAAGGTAGATGTGGTAGCTTATATATAACGTTGAAGCCAGGTTGGATTCATCAGCAAAACAAAGGGACAACACACGGGAGCGGTTATTCTTATGATACACATGTTCCCCTTCTTTTTATGGGTGCTAATGTAAAGCATGGTGCCTCGAATCAGAAAGTTAGTATTGAAGATATTGCTCCAACAATTTCAAGTTTAATAAATGTTTCTTTCCCAAATGGAACGACTGGTAAACCTTTAAGATTTGACTAAAGTTTTATTTATCGGTAATATCTGGCCTGAACCAAAAGCAACAGCTGCTGGATGGCGAGTTAATGGATTGATTTCTTTTTTTCAGTCTGTTGATTATGAAGTTGTATATGCTTCAACAAGTTCATTTAACGAACATTCGGATGCTCTAATTAATAAAGGTGTATCTGTTAATGAAGTTTTAGTAAATGACGATTCATTCGATGAATTTATAACTGATCTTTCGCCTCAAATTGTAATTTTTGATCGGTTTATGATGGAAGAGCAATTTGGGTGGAGAGTAAGAGATAATTGTGCTAATGCATTAACTATTCTGGATACTTCTGATCTCCATTTTTTAAGAATACAAAGAGGAGAGGAGCTTTCCCAAAAGAAAAAAACAAAACATCAAGAGATTAAATTAAGAGAGTTAGGTAGTATTTATAGGTGTGATTTAACTTTAATTATTTCTGATGTTGAATTAGAAATGTTAATTGATTTAGGAATTCCTAAAGATATTTTGCATTACTTGCCTTTTACTTTGGATATGCCTGATGTGGGGAAGTGGAATTCATTCGTAAATAGAAATAACTTTGTTACGATAGGTAGTTTTTTACACGAACCAAATATTGATCAAATCAAGTTTTTGAAATCCGAAATATGGGGATTGATTCGGAAGAAATTACCTAATGCAGAGTTGCACGTTTATGGCGCTTACTGCAAGGAAAAACATTTTCAATTGTCTGAGCCTAGTAACGGTTTTTATATTAAAGGTTTTGCAGAAGATGCACTTGAAGTTATTTCTAACTCAAAAGTATTATTAGCGCCACTTCGTTTTGGAGCCGGAATAAAAGGAAAGTTAATTGAGGCTATGTTAACGGGTACGCCTTCTGTTACAACATCAATAGGAAAAGAAGGGATTGTAGAGGATGGAAACAATTGGCCAGGAGCTATTTTTGATGCTCCAGGGAAGTTTGCAGAAGCCGCTATTGAGCTTTATTCTAATAACGCTTTATGGTCTGTTGAAACTAAAAAAATTAATAAGCTTCTTCAAATGAAATTTTCGAAAGAAGGTCATTATGAGAAATTTAAAATGTTAATTGATGCTAGAGTTAGTAATCTAGAAAATTATAGATCTAAAAATATAATGGGTAATATCTTGAATTACCATACCAATAGGAGTACTAAATTCATGAGTATGTGGATTGAAGAAAAGAACAAATAAAAATTTAGATTTTATAACTTTAAATTGGGCTTGCTTAGGCTGTTTTCTTAAACGGTTTGATCTGAGTTATTTGTATCGATATGTTTCCTGTAAGACTAATGAACGGCTTCTTTATTTGGGTTTGTTAGCCATTTCGCCCAATCTTTGTCATAGGTATGAACAAAAGGAGTAGAGGCACCTGTTGGAGCATATACTGGGTTGTTTTTGTTTACCCATTGGATAATTCCACCATATAAATTGTAGACATTCAGAAAACCTTCTTTTTTTAATTTTTCAGCAATTTTTTCACTCCTATAACCAATTGTACAATAAACTACTATTGTGTCAGCTTTATTAAGGGGGAGGTTTTTAAAATTTGGGTTTTCATAATCAAGAAACAATGCTCCGTGGATTTTACTTGTTGAATATTCAATATTACTTCTTGAGTCAATTATTTTTACTCGGTCTTGAATGTTTTTCAATCCTTGTACAGAAATAGTGTCAACTGAAAAATTATAATATGTATTAATGTAACTGTTAAAGTCTTTTTTTTGCCCACATGATACTATAGACAGTGTCATGAGTATGAAAAATATCGTTTTATTTATTGTCATAATTTCTATTTCCAAATATTTTGCTACCAACTCTTACCATTGTACTTCCTTCTTCTATAGCTATTTGATAGTCTCCAGACATTCCCATACTTATTTCCTTAAATTCATCGGTATCTTTAAAATGATCAACTTTAAGTTTGTCAAATATTCCTTTCAGTTTATTGAACTCTGTTTTTACTTGATTTTTATCATCAGTAAAAGTAGCCATTCCCATTATTCCATAAATAGAAACGTTTTTTAAAGATGAAAAATCTTCAGAAGTAATCAGGTCAATAGCTTTGTCGATTGATAACCCAAATTTACTTTCTTCTTTTGCAACGTGAAACTGAAGTAAGACAGGAATTGTTCGACTGTTTTTAATTGCCTGTTTATTGATTTCTTTTAGAAGTTTTATAGAATCTACAGCATGAATTAAACTTATAAAAGGTGCAATGTATTTAACTTTGTTGGTCTGCAAATGGCCAATCATATGCCATTGAATATCTTTAGGTAGAGCAGGATATTTTTCTTGAAGTTCTTGAACCTTATTTTCTCCAAAAATTA